>NZ_JBQFRV010000002.1:0-349207 GCF_056537565.1 Ruegeria sp. C8 | reverse complement strand
CATGTCACAAGCTCTTATTTCTAAACGAAAACGACCAGCAGGTTAGCTGCTGGTCGATAGCTCGTCAACATTTACCTATAGTGGCTTGGCCTCGACGGCCCCCTTTCTTTTGGGCCCTTCAAACAGCACGCACTCCGTAAACCGGTCTGGTTGCACGGGATTTTCGCAACCCACCAACCATCCCAACCCTTCAATCACCTTGAGATATGTTTGCAAAACGGCCATCCTGCCCTCAAGTTCTGCCGACTCGTCGCTTTTTAAGGCTGCGTATAGGCTCAGTTTTTTGAAATGTATGAGGCTTTTGACATGTCCGTCGCTCTGAAGCAGCCCCGCAACCGGTCTCGTGGTGCTGTCACCGCTCTGTGCCGCCCTCTAGTCATTTTGTCATGCATCGGTTTTGGCTATCCGGCACTTGCGCAAGACGAAAGTGAAGCGCCCGCCGCAAAAGTGTCGATCGCCGCAGCCTACACCGAAGAGATCACCGACGAGGCAAGCTTTATCGGCCGTGCAGAAGCCATCAATAAGGTCGACATCGTCGCGCGCGTCAGCGGATTTCTTGATAGTCAGGAGGTCGAAGATGGCGCCCTGGTGACCGAGGGCGATCTGCTGTTCAAGATCGAACCGGACCTCTATGAGGCGACGCTTGAGGCGCGAAAAGCAGATCTTGACCGCGCCGAAGCCAATTTGGAGCTGGCCAAGGTCGATCTCGCGCGGAAAGAGGAACTCTTTAGACGCGACGCAACCCCAGAGTCAGAACGTGACATCGCGCGTGCCAACGAACTGGTCGCCGAGGCCGAGGTCAAAGCCGCAAACGCCGCTATTCAGCAAGCTGAGCTGGACCTCAGCTATACCGAGATCCACGCGCCCTTTACCGGTCGCCTAGGCCGGGTCACCACGAGTGTAGGCGATGTGGTTGGCCCCACGAACCCACCGCTGGTTAACTTGGTCAGCGAAGCGCCAATCTACGTGAATTTCTCCTTGAATGAGAAACAGTTTACCTCGGTTCTTCAACAGGTTGGTGAAAGTGCTGCCTCTCTGGCGGAAAGCAACAAAAGCCCCAATGTGCATGTCATTCTGCCGAACGGAACCGAGCTGGATGAAACCGGTGAGATCGTCTTTGTAGACAACCGTATCGACCCGCTGACCGGCGCCATTACGGTGCGGGCCGAGTTTGACAACGCAGATCGCCTGATCATCGACGGCGCGTTCGTGAATGTGCAGATCGAGGCACTGGAGCCGACCCTTCAGGTCCTGATCCCTCAGGCAGCATTACAGCGTGACCAGCGCGGCGAGTTCGTACTGGTTGTCAATGACCAGCAGATGGTCGAACAGCGCTATATCACGACCGGCGACTCCGTGGGCACGGCCATAATCGTCTCGGAAGGTCTGCGCGAAGGTGAAAGCGTGATTGTCGAGGGCCTGCAACGCGTGCGCCCCGGCGTGGCGGTGGACGCGGTTGTCGCGTCCGAGCAGCCGGGAGAATAAGGCATGTTCTCAGCCCTGTTCATCAGCCGGCCCAAGCTGGCGCTTGTCATTTCTCTCGTCCTGACGATCATGGGCAGTATCGGCTATATGGTTCTGCCGGTCGCCCAGTTCCCGGACATCACACCTCCGGTTGTCAGCGTCTCGACCACCTATACCGGCGCCAATGCCGAGACCGTGGAAAACACCGTCGCCGCGCCCATCGAGGCGCAGGTCAATGGTGTGGACGACATGATCTACATGACGTCGACCTCATCCGACAACGGCTCCTATTCGTTGAACGTTACCTTTGAGGTCGGCACTGACCCAGATATCGCCTCGGTCAACGTGCAGAACCGCGTGGCGCAGGCTATGTCGTCACTTCCGTCCGAGGTAACCTCATCCGGCGTGGTGACGCAGAAAGCATCAACCAACATGCTGCTGCTGGTCACGCTGACCTCGCCCAATGGCACATATGACAGCGTGTTTCTGTCCAACTATGCCTCGATCAACCTGAAAGACGCTTTGGCGAGGGTTCAGGGTGTAGGTAAGGCGGACGTTCTGACCAATCTGGAATACGCCATGCGGATCTGGATGGATCCCGACCAGATGGCCGCTCTGTCGATCACGCCCGGCGATGTGATCAATGCCATTCGCGAACAGAATATCGAAGTCTCCGCAGGCTCAATCGGTGCGCCTCCGGTGCCCGAGGGACAGACCTTTCAATACACGATCAAAACCAAAGGGCGCCTGACATCGGCAGAAGAATTTGGTGACATCGTAATTCGAACGGGTGACGCCGGTTCCATTGTGCGCGTACGTGACATTGGACGCGTTGAATTGGGCGCCGAGTACTATGCGGCCTCCGGCTATTTCGATGCGGTGCCGGCGACCGTGATCGGCATTTACCAGGCCCCCGGCGCTAACGCGCTTGCCGTGTCCGAGCGGGTGCAGGCCGAGCTTGACCGCCTGTCCCGGTCTTTCCCCACAGACGTGGAATACAGTGTCCCCTTCAACACCACAGACTTCGTTGAAGCCTCGCTGAACGATGTGGTCTCGACGCTGATCCTGACCTTCATTCTAGTGATCTCGGTGGTGTTCGTGTTCCTGGGCAGTTGGCGAGCGACAATCATTCCAGCGGTGGCGATCCCGGTCTCATTGATCGGGACATTCGCTTTTTTGCTGGCCTTCGGAATGTCGCTCAACACGATCTCGCTGTTCGCTTTGGTTCTGGCCATCGGGATCGTAGTAGATGACGCCATCGTGGTCGTCGAAAACGTCGAGCGGATCATCGCGGATGAGGGGCTGCCCCCCGCCGAAGCGACCCGTAAGGCAATGGGCCAGATCACCGGCCCTGTTATCGCGACAACGTTGGTTCTGCTGGCCGTGTTCGTGCCGGTGACCTTCATGCCCGGCATCTCTGGCAGGCTGTATTCGCAGTTTGCCGTGACGATTTCGACGGCTGTTGTGATCTCATCCATCAACGCTCTGACCTTGTCGCCTGCCCTGTGTGGCCTGGTTCTACGCGCACGCTCCGGTCCGCCCAAAGGACTGCTGGCGCTGTTCGAAGGTCTGATCGGAACCGTCCGAAACGGCTATGTCGCCATCGTACGCAAATTGCTGATCCTGCCGATTGTCGCGCTGGGTGTTATAGTCGCCTTGGGGATGGGAACCGGGACGATCATGTCCAACACCTCCAGCGGGTTTATCCCACTTGAGGACAATGGCTATCTGTTTGTGGATATCCAACTGCCCGATGCGGCGACGCTGGAACGGACCGAGACGATCTCGGCCCGTGTGGACGACCAGATCCGCGAAATTCCGGGCGTTGCCAGCACCGTTCTGATCAACGGCTTCTCGCTGCTGAACGGCACCACGACCAACGGCGCGGCGATCTTCGTCAACCTCGAAAACTGGGCCGACCGTCAGGAAGAAGACCTGAGCGCCGACGCCATCCTCGCCAAGGTGCTTGCAATTGCGAACGGGGAATCCGCGGCTTCGATCGTGGCCTTCAACCCGCCGCCCATTCAGGGCCTCGGCATGTCGGCCGGTGTCGAGATGGAGGTGCAGCAGACCGGTGGCGGCACACCTCAGGATCTGGCTTCGGCTGTTGGCTCGTTCGTTTACGCGGCGAACCAGCGGCCCGAGATCGGCCAGTCCTACACAACCTTCCGCGCCAACGTTCCGCAGCTTTTTGTTGATCTGGATCGGGAAAAGGCCAAGACCCTGCAGGTCTCGGTCGCCGAGATTTTCCAGACGATGCAGGCGCAACTGGGATCTTACTACGTGAACGACTTCAACCTGTTCGGTCGTGTCTACCGCGTGATGATTCAGGCTGATGGTACCTATCGCGATAATGTCGAGGATATCTCGAACCTTTATGTCCGCTCGCAACAGGGTGAGATGGTTCCTTTGGGCACGTTGATTGACGTGGAAAACGTGTTGGGGCCGGTCTTGCTGAAGCGGCACAACCTGTTCCGGTCGGCAACGGTGACGGCGGTGCCCGCTCCGGGTCTGTCCACGGGTGACGCAATCAATGTGATGACCGAGGAATCCGCAACCGCCCTGCCCCCCGGCTATGCGTTCGAATGGACCGGCACGGCACAGCAGCAGCTGGCCTCGGGCGGTCTGGTCATCGTGATCCTTGGGCTGGCGATCCTGTTTGGCTACTTATTCTTGGTAGGCCAATATGAAAGCTGGACCTTGCCGGTATCGATCCTACTGTCGGTGATTGTCGCCCTGTTCGGTGCGGTCGCGGCCGTCGCGATCGTAGGCAGTGACATCAACCTCTATACGCAGATCGGGATGATCATGCTGGTGGGGCTTGCCTCAAAGAACGGCATTCTGATCGTCGAGTTCGCGATGGAGCAACGCGCCAAAGGCCTTTCGATCAAGGACGCCGCAGCCGAGGCCGCCTATCAGCGTTTCCGTGCCGTGATGATGACGGCGCTGTCCTTCCTTTTGGGGGTTGTCCCGCTACTGGCCGCCAATGGCGCGGGGGCGGCGAGCCAGAAGGCCATTGGGGTCGCCGTGTTCGGCGGCATGTTGGCCGCCACGCTGGTCGGCGTGATCCTTGTGCCAGTCCTCTACGCCTTGATGCAGGGTCTGCGGGAATGGATCAAGGGCAGCAAGAATGATCCCGGCCCGTCCGAGAAAACCGCCTAAGACAAAGCCCCGCCAAATCGGCGGGGCTTTTTGTTTTCAGGCTTCGTCGTCCGTTTTCAACCGCTATGACATCCACTGGTCAATGCGGGCGATCTGATCGGCACTCAACCGCAGCCCCAGCTTGTTGCGACGCCAGACCACGTCCTCGGCGCTGCGGGCGTATTCTTTGTCCATCAGCCATTCGAGTTCTCGCGCGGTGAGGGTTGCGCCGAAGTCTTCACCCAAATCAGCGAGGTCTTTTGCCTCCCCCAACACGGCACGCGCCTCTGTCCCGTATGCGCGGATCAAACGAGCCGCCCATTTTTCAGTAAGAAACGGATAGTCCTGGGTCAACGTCTGCGTGAGGTCCTGCACGCCATCGACGGGAAAGTTCCCACCAGGCAAAGACACGCCTGCTGTCCAGGGTCCGGGCAGGTTTGGGAAATGCTCGGCGACTTTTTCAAGCGCGCTTTCCGCCAGACGACGGTATGTCGTGATCTTGCCTCCGAACACGTTCAAAACAGGCGCCCCACCCTGCGCATCGACCTTCAAGGTATAGTCCCGCGTCGCCGCCGTCGCGCTGCTGGCCCCATCATCATAGAGCGGCCGTACGCCCGAATAGGTCCAGACGATATCGTCCTGCGTCACCGGTTTCTTGAAATACTTGGTTGCGAACTCGCACAAGTAGGTCTGTTCGACCTCGGTGCAGACCGGAGGCTCAGAGGGATCCGAATGGTCCTGATCCGTCGTACCGATCAGGGTAAAATCCTGCTCATAGGGAATGGCAAAGATGATGCGGCCATCCTCGCCTTGGAAGAAGTAACACTTGTCGTGATCGTACAGCTTCTTTGTCACGATATGACTGCCGCGCACCAGACGAACCCCCTCGCGCGAGTTCACCCGGATCTTGGTTTGGATGATATCCCCTACCCACGGACCGCCTGCATTGATTAGCATTCTCGCACGGACCACTTGGCTTTCCCCGGTCGCCCGATCGCGGATGGTGACATGCCACAGGTCATCAACACGCTCGGCCGAGACAACTTCGGTCCGCACCATGATCCGCGCACCGCGAGATTCGGCGTCGCGCGCGTTGAGCACCACCAGCCGCGCATCTTCGATCCAGCAGTCCGAGTATTCATAGGCTGTTTCGAACTTGCCCTGCAAAGGACCACCTTCCGGAGCGCTTCGCAGATCCAGCGACTTCGTTCCCGGCAAAATTTTACGCCCCCCAAGGTTGTCGTACATAAATAGACCCAGACGGATCAGCCACGCGGGGCGACGCCCGCGCATCCAAGGCATGACAGTGCTGAGCAGCTTCGATGTAGGCGTCTCGGAGTCAAAGCGCATGTCCTTGTGATAGGGCAGCACAAAGCGCATTGGCCAACTGATATGAGGCATGGCGCGCAGCAGCGTCTCACGCTCGATCAGCGCCTCGCGCACTAGTCGGATCTCAAAATACTCCAAATAGCGCAGACCGCCATGAAACAGTTTGGTCGAGGCTGATGACGTCGCTGAAGCAAGATCATTCATCTCGGCCAAGGTAACAGACAGCCCCCGCCCCGCAGCATCCCGTGCGATGCCACATCCATTGATCCCACCGCCGATGATGAACAGGTCGCTGATCTGATCGTCTGTCGCTTGCATGGCTTGTGATTCCCTATCCAATCTGGTTGCGCGCATTAATCAGCACTGCATTCGTGTTATCAATGTTTATGTTCGTTTATTTTCGTTTTGCAACACAACTATGAAAATTTCGCATGGCCGCTTGCTAATTTCGACCAAAAGAAGAAAAACGAAAGCACATCATCTGAATGGGTCCACACATGTCGCTCTCTTTCCGCCAATCCGACATTCTTGAGATCGCCAGCACTGAGGGCCGCGTTACTGTTGACGGTTTGGCCGAGCGGTTTGGCGTGACGGTCCAGACAATCCGCCGGGACCTGTCCGAGCTGGCCGATGTCGGGAAGCTGGACCGCGTACATGGCGGGGCTGTCTTGCGCTCCGGCGTCTCCAACATCGGGTATGAGGATCGCCGCACCCTGAATGCAGACGCCAAGACCCGAATGGCGAAGGCATGTGCCAATGACATTCCGGACGGAGCGTCGGTCTTCATGAATATCGGCACCTCGACCGAGGCCGTGGCGCGGCAGATGCTGAACCACAAGGACCTGATGGTGGTTACGAACAATACGAACGTCGCCAATATTCTCGTCGAAAACCCCGATTGCGAGATTGTGTTGGCGGGTGGTGTCCTTCGTCGCTCGGACGGAGGGCTGGTGGGCAACCTTACTGTCTCAACGATCCTTCAGTTCAAGTTCGACTATGCGGTGATCGGATGCTCGGCGCTGGACCCCGAAGGTGATCTGCTGGATTTCGACTTTCAGGAAGTCCAAGTCAGCCAGACGATCATCGCGCAGGCCCGGCGCACGCTGCTGGTGGCCGATCACTCAAAATTCCAGCGGCTTGCCCCTGCCCGCATCACCTCGCTGGCCGAGATTGATGGCTTCTACACCGATGAGCCGCTTACGCTCGACCTCTCGGCAAAATGTGCAGAATGGGGCACGGGTCTGATCGTCTGTCCTGACTGATCCGCACTGCCTCGGGTTCGGAAACGCTAGGTCCCATCACAAAGTCATTGACGAGACAGGGGCCTACGTCTGAGGATGAGACAACCTTCCCGACAGGAGGCATCGAGCATGGGACTTTTGGGGCAGCCGCTAGGCTACTACGACTATCTGACATTCGTGGCACTGATCCTGCTTCTGGCAGCGGTTATGGCGTTGTTTCTCTTCCTTATGGGGCTGCCTGGACGGATCGCGATCAAGCGCAATCATCCACATGCCGAAGCCGTCAAGATCATGGGATGGATGGGTTTTTTGGCCGTTGTCCCGTGGGTTCATGCCTTCATGTGGGCGTTCCATGACGGCGTGACGGTCGACATGCGTCGCGGTCCGGACGAGGAGAAAGACGCAATCCGCAAGGATATCGAACGCCTTGGCGGTACGGTCAAAGAAGAATACCAGGCTGCGCCTGACGAGACGCAGAAAAGCTAAGGCCAAAGGAAACACTCAGACATGTTCGTCGCCCTCGGCATTACGCTGTTTTACATCATTTTCGTCTGGTTCATCTTCTTCAAGATGGAGTGGCTCAAGTTCAACATCGCCTGGGGAATTGTGTCATTCTGGGTCGGTGCGCATTTGCTGCTGATCTTCCTCGTCGCGCTGCGCTTCTTTCAGCCCTTCTCGGTCGACAGCCATGTCGTGCGATCTACGATTCAGATCGTGCCAAAACTGACCCAGCCGACGATTCTCACCGAGGTTCTGGTCGAGCCGAACACGCAAATCACCAAAGGTGACCCGCTCTATCGCTTTGACGATACCGTGTTTTCGCTCGCCGTCGACAATGCCAAGGCACAACTGGTTGCCGCCGAGCAGAACGCCAAAATTCTGGAACAGGATGTCATTGCCAAAACCGAAGCCGTCGAGCGCGCCAATGCGCAACTGGCCTACGCGTTGACCGAACAGGCGCGGTACGAAAATCTGGTGCCCGCAGGCGGTGCTCGTCAGGATGAGCTGGATCGCTGGAACGAACAGGTATCCGAGGACACCGCCTCGGTCAAACAGGCCGAAGCCAATCTTGAGAAGGCAAATCTGGCACTGGCCTCGCAGATCGATGGCGTAAACACGGGCATCCTGCAAGCACAGGCGCAGCTGTCCGAGGCCCAGTACTTTCTGGATAACACCACGATCTACGCGCCGGAAAACGGCATGATCGTCTCGCAACAGGCCCGTCCGGGTTTAGTGGTGGGTGACATTCGTCTGGGTGCGATTGCCAGTTTCGTCACCGAAGACAGCCCCTATCTTTTGGCCACCTTCCGCCAGCAGAACCTGAAATTTGTTGAAGTAGGCCAAGAGGTTGAAGTCGCCTTGGACCTCTATCCCGGTGAAATCCTAACCGGCAAGGTCGAAGCGATCTGGTGGGCCACCCGTCAGGGTCAGTACCTGCCCTCAGGCCGCCTGCCCGGCTTTGAGCTGCCCAAGCTGCCCGGACGAATTGCGGTACAGATCACGGTCGATCTGCCAGAGGAGCACATCCTGCCCGCTGGCGGCCACGCCGCCGTGGCGATCTACACCGGTCAGGGCAAAAGCTTCGAGTTTCTGCGGCGCATCAATATCCGCCTGTATTCCTTCGCCAATTTCATTCGACCGCTAGACATTTGAGGACGCGCATCATGACACGGGCCACCCCCTTTCGACACTTGATGGGAACAGCCCTGTGCGCCGCGTTTCTGGTAGCCTGCGCGCCAGTTGGTCCTGATTTCGTGCGCCCGAACTCTCCGGTCGTGAAACAGTGGATCGAGGTGAACAGTCCCAGCACCGGGCAAAGCGGCCTTACCTCACGCAGCGCGCCGGTCGTGAAATGGTGGGAGACGTTCAATGACCCCACTCTCAACAAACTGATCGCCGAGGCCTATGCCCAGAACCTGTCACTACAGGTCGCTGGCGCGCGGGTCCTGCAAGCGCGGGCACAGTTGGGCATCGCCTTTGGCGAGTTGTATCCGCAATCGCAGGTCCTCGGGGCCTCAACAGATCGGCGACAGATCAGCGACAATCTCGGGCCCATTGCCGATATCAACCGGATCATTCCGCTGGATACCGAATTCTCGACCTCTCAGGCCGGGTTTGATGCGCAGTGGGAATTGGACGTCTGGGGGGCGCAGCGGCGTGGTGTTCAGGCGGCGCGATCGAATTTAGCGTTGCAGGTGGCGAACTATGACGACGCGCTGGTGACGCTGACGGGTGATGTCGCCGCGCTTTATGTCAATATCCGCGCTTTGCAGGAGTCGCTGGGCGTCGCGCGTGAGAACATCAAGTTACAGCAGGAATCGGCAGACCTGACTCAATTGCGGTTCAACAACGGGATCACCACCGAGTTAGACGTGCAGGAATCGACGGCTCTGCTGAACAACACCAAGGCCCTCGTGCCCGAGCTTGAGAGCGATCTTCAGCAAACCAAGAACGCTCTGGCCGTGTTGCTGGGGGCCACCCCGTCACGCATGTCCAGCCTTCTGGGCAATTCCGGTCGCATCCCCTCGGCCCGGTCCAACGTCGCCGTTGGCGTCCCGGCTGAGTTGCTGCGCCGCCGTCCGGACGTGAGGGCCGCGGAACTGGCCGCAGCCACGCAATCGGCCGAGGTCGGCATTGCCATGGCGGACCTCTATCCGCAGTTCATTCTGTCCGGCTCGGTCGGGTTGCAGGCCTCGGGCGGGCGGAACCTGTTCAGCTCGAACAGCACAACGGGCCTTGCCAGCGCGGGCGTCGTTTGGAACGTCCTGAACTATGGCCGCATCAAGAACAACGTCCGGGCGCAGGATGCCGCCTATCAGGCGCTGATCGCCAACTACCAGAACACCGTTCTGACCGCCTATTCCGAGGTCGAAAGCGCCATGGTCGCCTATGCGCAGGCGCGAAAGCAGGTCGGGTTCTATCAGCAGAGCGTCGATGCCTCGCGCAAGGCGGCAGAGATCGCCGTCAATCAGTACACCGACGGGATCGCCGACTACTCCCGCATATTGAACACGCAGACGGCCCTGCTGCGGTCTCAGGCCAATCTGATCGAGGCGCGCCAACAGGTCTCCAGCAATCTCGTCGCCGTTTACAAAGGTCTCGGAGGCGGTTGGCAGATTCGCGAGAACAGAGAGTTCCTGCCTGATACCGTTCTGGCCGAGATGGCTTATCGCACCGATTGGGGCGACCTGCTGCAGGAAACGCCAACCCGCGCTAGCCTGAACTAGAGCGTTTCGGGTTTCACTTTAATCAATGGGCGACGCCAATGTCCCGAGAATGCCGGAGGCATGGCAGGGTATTGGCGTCTCAAGCTAAACCCGAAACGCTCGCGCTACTTAGTTAGGCCCCGCAGACCGCCCGAGATCAGGATGTTCACCTCATACAGGATACGCGGCGCAGCAAGCCCTCCGGGGCTGGCGAGATAGTTCGGGCTCCATTCCGGATCGAACTTCTGTTTGAACGCGCGCAGCCCTTCGAAGTGATAGAATTGCTCACCATGTTCATAGACGAACCCGCCGATCCGGTTCCAAAGGGAGGCAAGCTGACGGTTCTCAATCCCTGAAAACGGCGCTGCACCCAGTGAGAACCAATGGAACCCTTGCTCGGCCCCCCAGGACATCATCTCGGCAAACAAGGCATCCATGACGAAGCTGGGGCTGTCCGGTTCGTAGCGCATCAGGTCCAGAGAAAGCTCGGACTTTTGGCCACCTTGAAACAGGTTGGCGAAAGCCATGATCTGACCGGTTTCTTCGTTCCGCAACACGGCGTGGTCGAAGTAGGACAAGTAGTCATCGTCAAAACCACCTAAGGCGAAACCTTTCTCGGCCCCTGCTTTTTGCTCCAGCCAGTGATCGGAAATCGCCCTCAGCTCCGGTAGACTGGGCGCAAGGTCTTCTTTTGGAATGATCTCGAACACATAACCTTCCCGCTCGGCCCGGTTCTTGGCCTGACGGAAGCGCTTGCGGGATTTGCCGTCCAGCGAGAAGTCTTTCAACGGTACGCGCGCAACCTCTCCGATTTTTAGGATCGACAAGCCAAGGTCCAGAAAGGTCGGCAGGTACTTGGTCGAGACGCTGTAGAAGGCGCACAGCTTTCCTTCTCGATCCGCCATTTCACGCAGTTGCCAGACCAGTTGCTTGCCGGCCTTTTCATCGCCCACAGGCTCACCCTTTGAGATGATGGCATTGCCGGTGTCGGCATAGGCGATGAACGCGGACTCATCGGGTGCAATCAGGAATTGCTTGTCACCGGTCAGGGAAATCTGGGCTTCGGTATCTTCGCTTTCTATCACCAGTCTTTCGACGCATTCTGGGATTTCCGTCCGCACAGGCGCCGGGATCTCGCGCCCGAACAACGACGTCAGGGCCACAATCCCGAGGATGACTGCTACAACAAGGCTGGAGCGCAGGAAACGGGAGGCATCGCCATTCCAAGCGAACTCCCACCACAGCGCGTTCTGGTATTGTACGTGGGAATAGGCGAACAGGCCAATCCAGAAGATGACAGCGAGCAGCGCCATAACGCTGACCAGCCAAGGGATGTTCAACCGGAAGATCGACGCGCCGCTAACACGGTAGAACGCACCACGGAACAGCGCCAAAACGGCGATCGTGGCCAACATGCCCAACGCCTCATGCGTATCCAAACCCTTGGCCAGAGACGCGGCAAAGCCCGCGACCATCAGCAACATCGCGACCACCCACGCGCGGTAGAGCTTGCGGAACAACCCGCGCGACACAAGCAGCAGCAGCACACCCACGGCGCTGCCAGCCAGATGCGAGGCCTCGACAAAGGACAATGGCAAAACCTCGCGCAAAGCACCTAGGCTTTTGCTGTCCGTCGGCAACGCGCCCGAGACCAACAGGATGATTCCGGCAACAGCCGTCACCCCAGCCGCAACCATCGGCACGATAGGGCGAATGGCGCGATACACCCATGTCCCCGCCCCGATGATCCTGTGGCGCTGCGTCAGCGCCGAGGCAACGGCGATGGACAGGCTGGCTATGGCGAAAGGAAGGAACGTGTATACGACGCGATAAAGCAGCAGCGCCGCAATGACATCTGATCGCCCCGAGGCCCCCAGCCCCGCGATCAGCGTCGCTTCAAACACGCCGATACCGCCCGGCGCATGGCTGACAATCCCAACGGCAATCGCGGCGATGAAGATGGTAAAGAAATACGGATACCCAACCCCAAGGTCGTCCGGCATCAGCACGTAAAGGACCATGGAGGCCCCGACCAGATCGCCAATCGCCGCCAGCGTCAGGCATGAGGCCAGCTTGCCACCCGGCAGTTGGAAGCCGATCCCCAGAACCTCTAACCGACGCCCACCGGTGGAGAGCCAGACAAAAATCGCGATCAACGCGCCTAGCAGACCCAACCCGATGGCGGTCTCAACCGTCGCGCTGATAGGCAGCGCGTTCGAGATACCGTCAGGATGAAAGGTCAAAAGCAAGCCGAGGACCAAAACCAGCCCCGTCCAGAATGCCACCCAGGACGTGGCGATTACCCCGGCAACGCGGCTTAGATCAAGGCCCAGAGACGCGTATATCCGGTATCGGATGGCCGTTCCGGTGATGTAGGAAAAGCCCAAACAGTTGGACACCGCATAGCCACTGGCTCCGGCCATTCCTGCAACCGGCAGAGGGACCTCTCCGTCTGCCACGCTTTGCACGGCGAAGACATCGTATAGAGACAGCGAAAAGAAACTGACCGCCGTCCAACACAGAGCATAAAACATCACGCGCCAAGACGTATCCGAGATGTCCGATTGCACATCCGCCCATTTCACATGCGAGGACAGCTCATGCAGAACCGTCAATGCAATCAGAGTCACAAAGATCGGGATGGCGATGCGGACCCATGGCTTCTCAAGGAATGCGGTGATCTTTTCGGCCAATTGCACGGCCCGTGGTTCGTGCTGCTGAGTGGTCATCTTCGATAAATCCCGCCTGTATCCCCGCCGACTGTGGCACAATTTCCTTGGCCGACAAAGCGTAACGGCCCGTTTCACGCAGCGTTTTCAGAACCTTCCCTTGCGCGTGGACAGCAGAAGGTTTGTCTCGGACCGAGTGATCCCTTCCATGCGGCGGATCTGGAACAAGACCTCGTCGAGTTCGGCCAGCGTGTCCGTACCGATTTCAGCGATCAGGTCCCAGCTTCCATTTGTCGAATGCACGGCGCGCACCTGCCGTAGAGCTCCGATACGGGCCATTGTGCGTTCGGTCCCGCGCCCCTCGATCTCAAGCATCATCAGGCCCCGGACCGGGCTTTGCGCCACATCGCGCCTGGTCTGAACGGTAAAGCCCACGATCTCGCCCGATTGCTTGAGGCGTTGCAGCCGACTACGAACGGTCGTGCGCGTGACGCCAAGCGTCTCGGCCAGTTCAGACAGCGACGCCCTCGCATCCCGGTGTAGAGCGCTGAGCAGCCTGTTATCCAAATCGTCCATGAATAGCTTCCTTTTCGGATACTCATCTTTCTTATTGAGCAATTTGCTCTCTTCACGCAAGACAGACTGCCACGTTACATGAAGCATATGGATACGAAGAACATAGTTTTGGTTGGCGCCCCCATGGACGCGGGCAAGCGTCGGCAGGGTTGCCGAATGGGGCCGGATGCCTACCGTGTGGCCGGGCTGGATCGCGCGCTTGCGGATCTTGGTCATAAGGTGATCGACTACGGAGATGCCGCCCCGGATGCGGTGGAGACCCCGGACCACTCCCACCTTTTCGCCCTGCCCGAGTGCATTGGGTGGACGCAGGCTTTGGCCCGAGTCGCTGCCGAAGTCTCGCCCCAAGGTGTGCCAATCTTCATGGGCGGCGATCATGCCTTGTCGATGGGAACCGTGGCCGGAATGGCGGATCATGCACAGCGCATCGACCGGCCTCTGTTCGTTCTGTGGCTGGACGCCCATAGCGATTTTCACACCCCCGGCAGTACAGACAGCGGCAACCTGCATGGAACACCTGTCGCCTATTTCACCGGTCAACACGGGTTCGAGGATTTTCCACCCTTGCCTGCGGTGGTTCCAACCAATCGCGTTGGTATGATCGGATTGCGTTCGGTCGATCCCGCTGAACGCGCCGCGCTTGAGAAGAACCATGCCATGCTGGCCGATATGCGCAGCATTGACGAGCACGGGATCAAGGCGCCTCTCATGGCCTTTCTGGACCGCGTGAGGGCTGAGAACGGCATGCTTCATGTCTCACTAGATGTCGACTTCCTCGACCCCGCGATCGCCCCCGCTGTCGGAACCACCGTGCCCGGAGGCGCCACCGAACGCGAAGCCCATCTGGTCATGGAGCTTCTGCATGAAAGCGGGCTGGTCTGCTCACTCGATCTGGTCGAGTTGAACCCCTTTCTGGATGAACGCGGACGCACCGCAAAACTCATGGTCGACTTGGCCGCATCCCTGATGGGACGCCGGATCTTTGACCGCCCCACTCGGAGTTTCTGATGACTGCACCTTCTGACAAGGCCCTGGTGCCCTTTGTTTCCGTCGACAACATGATGCGGCTGGTTCACCATGTCGGCGTTGAAAAATTGATCATAAGGATCGCTGAGCAGATCGAGGCCGATTTCAAACGCTGGGAAAGCTTTGACAAGACCCCGCGGATTCCGGCGCATTCCCCGCATGGGGTGATCGAACTCATGCCGACATCGGATGGTGAGGCCTACGGGTTCAAATACGTCAATGGCCATCCAAAGAACACGTCTGAAGGGCTGCAAACAGTAACGGCCTTTGGACTGCTCGCGGATGTCTACACGGGCTACCCGACCCTTCTGACCGAGATGACCATCCTGACCGCCCTGCGGACGGCGGCGACATCGGCTTTGGTCGGTCGGTATCTGGCCCCCAAGGGTGCCACCACCATGGCCATGATCGGCAATGGCGCGCAGTCCGAATTCCAATGCCTGGCCTTCAAGGCCATGTGCAGCATCGACACCGTGCGGCTCTACGATACGGACCCGAACGCCACCGCCAAATGCGCTGCCAACCTGCAAGGCAAAGGCCTGAACGTAGTGCCTTGCGAAACCGCCGAAGAGGCGATTGAGGGCGCGCAGATCATCACCACCTGCACCGCGGACAAGAAATATGCCACGATCCTGACCGATAACATGGTCGGCCCGGGCGTCCACATCAACGCGATTGGCGGCGATTGCCCCGGCAAAACCGAACTGCATCGCGACATCCTTTTGCGCTCGGAGATATTCGTGGAATACCCCGAGCAGACGCGGATCGAAGGCGAAATTCAGGCTTTGGAGGATGATCATCCCGTCACTGAACTGTGGCAAGTGATGACCGGTCAGGCACGCGGTCGGACAGACGACAAACAGATTACTCTGTTCGACAGTGTCGGCTTCGCTATTGAGGACTTCTCGGCTCTGCGCGTCATCAAGAGCGCAGTCGCGGAGACTGACTTCTTCGAGCCGCTGGACATGCTGGCCGACCCTGACGATCCCCGCGATCTGTTTGGGATGCTCATGCGCGCGGGCTAACTTCCTTCCGATCCCGCACCGAGCCACTGTCGAATTGGGGGCTCTGCCCCCGCCGCCCGTTCCGGGCGACTCCCCCGGGATATTTATAGCCAGATGAAGAAACGGATCGTTAACCTAGGCTCGGTACTCTTGTTTTTGCGGTACAGGCGGGGACGCCGATGACCGCGCCAGGTGAAGCTCTCTGACGTTGACGTTGGAGAGCGGATCCCTGCTTCATCTGGCTAAAAATATCCCGGAGCGCGAGGCAGAGCCTCGCAAACTCCTAGCCAGCCAAAGACGGCAAGTAGAGAACGATGCCCGGAAATGCCACTAGAAGCGCGATCGTGGCGGCGTCTGCCAGGAAGAACGGGGTGACCCCCTTGAAAACATCCTGAACGCTCAGGTCTGGCCGTACCCCAGCGACCACAAAGCAGTTCAGACCAATGGGTGGCGTGATCAGGCAGAATTCAGCCATTTTCACCACCAATATCCCAAACCAGATCGCGCACATTGGGCCGGACATGCCAAAAGCGCTGTCTGCGGCGCTGACGGTTTCCCCTCCGTTCAGGGCCATAACAGCGGGATAGACGACGGGTAATGTCAGCAGCAACATCCCGATGGCATCCATGAACATCCCCAACACGGCATAGGCCAGAAGGATGCAGATCAGGATCAGCATCGGCGACATCTCAAGCGAAGTGATCCAATCCGAGAATGCACCCGGAAGGTCTGCAAAGCCCAGGAACCGCACGTAGATCAGTACGCCCCAGATGATAGAGAAGATCATGGCCGTCAGCTTCGCTGTCTCTAACAGAGCCGATTTGAATTCAGGCCAGCGCATGCCATGAACCAGGGCGAAACAGAAGACGATGAACGCGCCTATGGCCCCGCCTTCGGTTGGGGTGCCCCAAGCCTGTTCGCCGAATGGGTTGTAGACGAAACAGATGATGATCAGGATGACGGCAACGATCGGGATCGCCCCAGGAAGCGCTTGGAACCGCTGTTTCCAAGTGAAACCGGTGACAGGAGGGCCAACGGATTTGAACACAACCGCGATACCGACAATGAGCAAGCCATAGATCACGGCAGAAAACGCTCCGGGAATGAAGCCCGCCAGCAGCAGCTTGCCGACGTCCTGTTCAACGATGATGGCATAGATCACAAGGATGGCTGACGGCGGGATCAGCGAGGCCAGCGTCCCCCCAGCAGCGACAACGCCTGCGGCGAAGCGCTTGTTGTAGCCAACGCTCAGCATCTCGGGAATCGCGATCCGGGCAAACACAGCCGAGGTGGCGACCGAGGCACCAGAAACGGCGGCAAACCCTGCCGTGGCGAATATGGTGGAGACCGCGAGGCCTCCGGGAACCCAAGCGATCCATCGTTTAGCCGCTTCGAATAGCGCGCGCGTCAGGCCCGCGTAGTAGGCAAGGTAGCCGATCAGAATGAAGGTCGGGATCAGGCTAAGCGTATGGGCGGCGACCTTTGAATGGGGCACCTGCCCTGCTGTTTTGACCGCGACGGTGAGCGCTTTGCCAAACCGGTCGGGATCGTACCCGAACTTTGCCCAGAAAATCCAAACCAAGCCGAACAACCCTGCCAGACCTGCAGCAAAGGCCACTCGCATGCCCGTGACCACAAGGACCAGCAGCCCAGCCGTTACCCAAAGGCCGATGTCAATCGTGTCCATCTGTTAGTCCTGCCCTTCGAACTGCTCTGCCTCTGCAGCAGCCTGTGCGGCGGCGTCTTGGATCAAGGGCACAGCCACGGGGGCCTCAAGCCCAAGAACAAACGCGCGGCCATAGCCCCAGATCTGCAACACCAGCCGAAGTGACAAGACCGAGAACGCCACCGGGGCCAGCAGTTTCGCGGGCCAAAGCGGAATGCCTATGTCAATTGAGCTGTCGCGGCTCCACATCGGCGCGCCGAAATCAAAGGATCGGTCAAAATGGGACCAACTGCCCCAGACCAATGCCAGCATCAGGACAAGGATCAGGATGACCGAGATTAGCTCGAACAACCACAGCGCCCGTCCGTGCAGACGCGAGATCACAATGTCCATCCGGATATGGCCGCCATCGCGCTGCACGTAAGAGATGCCGAGAAAGGCGATCAGTGGCATCGCCTGTTCAATCCAGTCCACATAGCCCGGCAACGGCGCGTTTATCGCGTTGCGGCCGCTGACCGAGACGACGGCCAGGACCATCAGTCCAAAGACGGCTATTCCGCTGATCAAGGCGAGAGCCCGCTCTAACTTCAGCAAGTGCTGATCGATCTGGCTGAGGCGACTGCCATCCTCCAGCACCGTGGCCTGTCCCGCCATTCCGGTGATCCCCTTTGTCAAGAAAGGCCGGGCGCTAGGACGCGCCCGGCGTATGCGATCAGTTGCCGCCGCGCTGTTGCGTCAGCGTAGTCTGAACTAAATCGTAGAGGTCCTGCGCTGGTAGGCCCTGCGCGCTCATATCTGCAATCCACTGTTCGCGGATCGGATCGGCGGCCTTGGCGCGGAACTCTTCAATGACCGCGTCGTCGATCATTACCTTCTGCACACCCTTTTCTTCCAGGACGCTATCCCATTGCTCCAGAAGCCCAGCATAGTTAGCCAGATAATGCTCAATGGCCTCATCAATCGAGCTATCAAGCGCTTCGCGGTGCTCAGGCGACAGCGCTTCATACGCGTCGATATTCGCAACCACCGGGCAATTCACGGTGCCGGGGTTGAGGTTCGCAGTCCACCAGTCCGCCTCATTGATCGTACCGAAGGACAGGTGCGCGTGCTGCGCGAAGGCGACCGTATCGACCACACCGGATTCCATGGCGTTAAACGCCTCAGTCGCAGGGACAGAGGTTGGGACACCGCCCACGGCCTCAAACGCTTTGCCCAGACCACCTGTTGCGCGAACACGCATGCCCTCGAACGCCGCCAGGTTATCGCGCGGATCGCCGGTGCCAACCAGATTGTACTGCGGCATCGGCGAGGTCATCAGAATGCGCGCATTCCATTGCGCCATCTCATCAGCCACCGCTGGGTGATCATAGACTGCATGGCTGACGGCAACCTCTTCTTCCAGATTGTTCACACCCAGAAACGGCAGCTCCAGTACGGTAATCGCGCGGTTTTTGTCGCGGTGATAACCGGCACAGAACTGCGCAATCTCGAATGCGCCGATCTCGATGCCATCCAGGTTCTCGCGCGGCTTCGACAGGCCGCCATAGCTGACATTGATCGTGAACTCTCCACCGGTTTTTTCCGAAACCAACTCGGCCAGTTTTTCGACATGTTCGGTAAAGGCGCGGCGCTTGCCCCAGACCGAGGCGTTCCATTCGGTGGCTGCGGCCTCGGACACGAAGGCAACGCCAAGGGCGGCGACGGCGGCACCGCTCAGCATCTTTTTCATAATATCTTCTCCCTTTGATGCGCCCCCTCCCGAGGCGCTTGAAAAGATGCTAGCGCCAACATGTATATGTGCCAACCCCTGCTTCCCGATAGGTGATTTTCAAGCACATCTTTTGACTCTTGTTGTTCGACGACATAGCTGCGGATCACCACGGAAACGCCCCTCATGGGCCGATCAAAAAAATTACACTTTTATTGTTGTTTTTTTACGTAAATTTTCAGCGCAGCATAATTTTTTGACTAATTTACTTCGTTCGGAAAAATTTCTTTACAAACAAATCCAAGGAATACGGCAATTTATTTCATTATTTTCTGAACCCGGCCATACTTCGATTGGGGAGGAACGGGATCGACAATGCTCAAAGAACGGGCAAGAGACGTCCCATAGTTATCCAGCCTAGAGGGAGGAGCCTCAACATGACCACCGCTGCCCAGGCAGATGCCAAGACCTATCCGCCAACCGCAGAGACCATTGCGCGGGCGCATGTCGACGCCGCGAAATATGACGAGATGTATGCCGCATCGGTTAGCGACCCGGACGCGTTCTGGGGCGAACACGGCAAGCGGATCGACTGGATCAAACCCTTTACGCAGGTCAAGGATGTCAACTACGACTTCGGCTCGGTCAAGATCAACTGGTATGCCGATGGTACTCTGAACGTCTCGGCCAACTGCCTGGATCGCCATCTGGAAACCCGCGGCGATCAGACCGCAATCATCTGGGAACCGGATGATCCAAATGACGCGGCCCAGCACATCACCTATGCCGAGTTGCACCGCCGCACCTGCCGCATGGCCAATATTCTGGAATCGATGGGCGTTCGTAAAGGTGATCGCGTCATCATCTACCTTCCGATGATCCCCGAGGCCGCCTATGCCATGCTGGCCTGCGCGCGCATCGGTGCGATTCACTCGATCGTTTTTGCAGGCTTCTCGCCTGACGCTCTGGCGGCCCGTGTTAACGGTTGCGACGCCAAAGTCGTCATCACTGCAGATGAAGCCCCGCGCGGCGGCCGCAAAACGCCGCTGAAATCGAACGCTGACGCGGCATTGCTGCACTGCAAGGACAGCGTAAAATGCCTGGTCGTCAAACGCACGGGTGGTCAGACCACTTGGATCGATGGTCGTGACTACGACTACAACGAAATGGCGCTTGAGGCCGATGACTATTGCGCCCCAGCCGAGATGAGCGCGGAAGACCCGCTGTTCATTCTGTACACATCGGGTTCGACCGGCCAGCCCAAAGGTGTGGTTCACACTACCGGCGGCTATCTGGTCTATGCCGCAATGACCCATGAGATCACCTTCGACTATCATGAAGGCGATGTGTACTGGTGTACGGCAGACGTGGGTTGGGTCACTGGCCACAGCTATATCGTTTATGGTCCGCTGGCCAATGGTGCCACAACCCTGATGTTCGAAGGCGTGCCTACCTACCCGGATGCAGGTCGTTTCTGGGAAGTTTGTGCCAAGCACAAGGTCAACCAGTTCTATACAGCCCCAACCGCGATCCGTGCCCTGATGGGACAAGGAAGTGAGTGGGTCGAAAAGCACGATCTCAGCGACCTCAAAGTTTTGGGTACCGTGGGTGAGCCAATCAACCCGGAAGCCTGGAACTGGTACAACGAGGTTGTCGGCAAGGGCAAATGCCCGATCGTCGATACGTGGTGGCAGACAGAAACCGGTGGTCACTTGATGACCCCCTTGCCCGGCGCGCATGCGATGAAGCCCGGCTCGGCGATGAAACCGTTCTTTGGCATCGAACCGGTGGTTTTGGACCCGCAATCCGGCGTCGAGATTGAAGGAAACGGTGTAGAAGGTGTTCTGTGCATCAAGGACAGCTGGCCCGGTCAAATGCGCACCGTCTGGGGCGATCATGAGCGGTTCGAGAAGACCTATTTCTCGGACTACAAAGGCTACTACTTCACCGGCGACGGCTGCCGTCGCGACGAAGGTGGTGACTACTGGATCACTGGCCGCGTCGATGACGTGATCAACGTCTCGGGCCACCGCATGGGCACCGCCGAGGTCGAAAGCGCGCTGGTCGCGCATGCCGCAGTGGCCGAGGCCGCCGTGGTGGGCTATCCCCATGAAATCAAAGGACAAGGCATCTATTGCTATGTCACTCTGATGAACGACCGTGAGCCTTCGGATGAGCTGTTGAAAGAGCTGCGCACCTGGGTTCGGACCGAGATCGGACCGATCGCCTCGCCTGACGTCATTCAGTGGTCCCCAGGTCTGCCCAAAACACGCTCGGGCAAGATCATGCGCCGTATCCTGCGCAAGATCGCCGAAAACGACTTTGGCTCGTTGGGCGATACGTCAACTCTGGCCGATCCGTCGGTCGTCGACGACCTGATCGCAAACCGAGCGAATAAGTGAGGGCATGATGGACGCTGCGACCATGACAACTCCTGCTGTTCTCATCCTTATCGGCCCTCCGGGCGCCGGGAAGGGCACTCAGGCGCGCGTGCTGGAAGACAAGTTCGGTCTAGTGCAACTCAGCACCGGTGACCTTCTGCGTGCGGCTGTTGCCGCAGGCACCGATGCCGGAAAGGCGGCCAAAGCCGTGATGGAGGCCGGTGAACTGGTCAGCGACCAGATCGTCATCGACATCCTGCGTGACCGTATGGCGGAACCCGACTGTGCCAAAGGGGTCATTCTGGATGGCTTCCCCCGCACCACCGTTCAGGCCGAGGCGCTGGATGGTCTTCTGGCGGAAAAAGACCAGAAGATCAGCGCCGCGATCAGCCTAGAGGTGGAGGATGCCGAAATGGTGATCCGGATCTCGGGCCGTTACACCTGCGCCGGTTGCGGTGAAGGCTACCACGACACGTTCAAGAAACCGTCGGTCGACGGCACTTGCGACAATTGCGGCGGGACCGAATTCAAGCGCCGGGCCGATGACAACGCGGAAACCGTTGCCTCACGCCTCAGCGCCTATCACGCACAGACAGCCCCACTGATCACCTACTACGACGGTCAGAGCGTTCTGAAGCGGACGAACGCCATGGGCAAGATTGAAGACATCGCGCGCGACCTGGAGGACATCGTCGCCAGCGCGGTGAACTAAGGGAGGGAGACAGGCCGTAAGGCCTTGATCCTTAAACAGAATACTTCGATGAACCGCCTTGGCGGAACAGAGGAGTTTTGTCAGATGCCACGGGGTATCTGTCACATTCGAGAAGCGGTCCGGCGCGCTGGAGGAACGAAGCAAAGGACCGCCCAACGAGGAAGCGAAGGAGGAACCCGCAATGGCGGATCAATCTACCAACTCCGCGCAGACTGCCGAAGCCGATAAGGGCTATTGGCAGGCCAACCTGCGCCTCATCTACATCAGCCTCGCGATCTGGGCGCTGGTGTCGTTTGGATTCGGCATCCTGCTGCGTCCGCTGCTGTCCGGCATTTCTGTTGGCGGTACCGATCTGGGCTTTTGGTTCGCTCAGCAGGGATCAATCTTGGTCTTTCTGGTGCTGATCTTCAACTACGCCTGGCGCATGAACAAGCTAGACGCCGAACACGGCGTAGACGAAGAGTAAGGGAGAGCGGGGACAATGGATCAGTTTACCATCAACCTGCTGTTTGTTGGCGCATCCTTCGCGCTATACATCGGCATCGCGATCTGGGCCCGTGCGGGTTCCACATCTGAATTCTACGCTGCTGGTCGCGGCGTTCACCCGGTCACCAACGGTATGGCGACAGCCGCGGACTGGATGTCTGCGGCCTCGTTCATCTCGATGGCGGGCCTCATCGCCTTTACCGGCTATGACAACTCGACCTTCCTGATGGGTTGGACCGGTGGCTACGTGCTACTGGCTCTGCTGCTTGCGCCTTACCTGCGTAAGTTCGGCAAATACACCGTCTCGGAATTCATCGGCGACCGTTTCTACAGCCAGACTGCACGCGTCGTTGCCGTGATCTGTCTGATCGTTGCGTCGGTGACCTACGTGATCGGTCAGATGACCGGCGTTGGCGTGGCCTTTGGCCGCTTCCTTGAGGTTTCGAACACATCCGGTCTGCTGATCGGTGCTTGTGTCGTGTTTGCATACGCGGTGTTTGGCGGGATGAAGGGTGTGACCTATACCCAGGTTGCTCAGTACTGCGTGCTGATCACAGCCTACACCATCCCGGCGATCTTCATCTCGCTGCAGCTGACCGGCACGCCGATCCCTGCACTGGGTCTGTTCGGTGACACCGCAAGCGGTGAGCCTCTGCTGACCAAACTGGACGCCATCGTGACCGAGCTGGGCTTCAACGAATACACGGCCCACCACTCGAACACGCTGAACATGGTTCTGTTCACGCTGTCGCTGATGATCGGTACTGCGGGTCTGCCGCACGTCATCATGCGCTTCTTCACCGTTCCCAAAGTGTCTGACGCACGTTGGTCGGCTGGTTGGACGCTGGTCTTCATCGCGCTGCTGTACCTGACCGCCCCCGCGGTTGGCGCAATGGCCCGTCTGAACATCACCGACATGATGTGGCCCAATGGTGGCATCGAAGGTGGCGCAGTTTCGGTCGAGGAAATTGACAACGATCCGCGCTATGACTGGATGCAGACGTGGCAGAAAACTGGTCTTCTGGATTGGGAAGACAAGAACGGCGACGGCAAGATCCAGTACTACAACGACAAGTCCGAAGCGATGACTGCAATCGCGGAAGAAAAAGGCTGGGTCGGAAACGAGCTGACCAAGTTCAACCGTGACATCCTGGTTCTGGCCAACCCCGAAATCGCCAACCTGCCGGGTTGGGTGATCGGTCTGGTCGCTGCCGGTGGTCTTGCGGCTGCTCTGTCGACCGCTGCGGGCCTGTTGCTGGCGATCTCGTCGGCGGTGTCCCACGACCTTGTCAAAGGTGCGATCAATCCGCAGATCTCGGAAAAAGGTGAACTGCTGGCTGCGCGTATCGCAATGGCCGTAGCCATCCTGGTTGCAACCTATCTGGGTCTGAACCCACCGGGCTTTGCGGCACAAACTGTGGCCTTGGCCTTCGGTCTGGCAGCTGCCTCGATCTTCCCGGCGCTGATGATGGGGATCTTCTCGACCCGCATCAACAACACCGGCGCGGTTGCTGGTATGCTGGCTGGTCTGGTTGTCACTCTGGTCTATATCTTCCTGCACAAGGGCTGGTTGTTCATTCCTGGCACCAACTCGTTCACCGATGCTGATCCGCTTCTGGGTCCGATCAAGTCGACCTCGTTCGGCGCCATCGGTGCAATGATCAACTTCGCAGTTGCGTATGTTGTTGCCGGCATGACCAAAGAGACTCCGCAGGAGATCAAAGATCTGGTCGAAAGCGTACGCATTCCCCGTGGTGCGGGTGCAGCTCAGAACAAATGAGCTTGATGCGGCCTGAGGTTCTTGCCATTGGCCGCGTCTTTCGATCCACTACTCCCGTCCGGCACACCACCGGGCGGGATTTTTGTTCCACGGAGTATTTAGATGCCCCTGTCCCATGACCAGATCACCCGGTTTCTGGAATCCGTACATCCTTATGACGCCCTGCCCGCCGACGTACTGGATGAAGTCGCCAAACAGATCGAGGTCTGGGAGGTTGATGAGGACTACCCTGTTTACGATCTGGGCCATAAACTGCCCGGCGTATTCGTGATCTATGAAGGACAGGTTGAAATCACGGATGAGAACGACGAGGTCGTTTCGCATCTGGGCTTGCGCAATTCCTTTGGTGAACGCGGGCTTCTGAAAGACGGCAAAGCCGCGACCAAAGCACGCGCCCATACCCCATCTGTGCTGATCGTACTGCCACCTGAACTGGTGCGAGAGTTGATCGACAACCATGATGTGGTCTCGAAGTTCTTCGATCGCTCTCGCGGGGGCCGCAGCGGTCCGCAGAGTTTGGCGACCAGTGCCATTGACGTTCTAATGGCGCACAATCCGGCCACCTGCCCGCCCGCGACGCCGGTTCGCGACGCCGCGCGCCTGATGCGCGACAAAGGGATTTCATCGCTATGCGTGACAGAGGCCAACGATCTGGTAGGCATCGCCACCTTGCGTGACATCTCAGGCAAGTTTGTTGCCGATGCGATGCCCACGGATACTCCAATCTCACGGATTATGACGCCGAACCCAACCACCCTATCGCCATCTGACATCGGGTCCGATGTGCTGCACGTCATGATGGAGCGCGGGATCGGCCACATCCCGATTTGCGAGAGCGGCCGTCTAGTCGGGGTCGTCACTCAGACAGACCTGACCCATTATCAGGCCGTGAACTCGGCCGAACTTGTTCGCCGAATTGCCCATGCCGACACTGCCGAGGAAATGGCCAAGGTCACGGCAGAAATCCCTCAGCTGCTGGTGCAGCTGGTCGCCGGCGGCAACCGGCATGAAATCGTAACACGGCTGATAACGGATATTGCAGACACGGCCACACGTCGGCTGCTGAGCCTCGCCGAAGCCAAACTGGGGCCGCCACCGGTGCCATACCTGTGGCTGGCGTGCGGCTCGCAAGGACGGCAGGAACAGACAGGTGTGTCCGATCAGGACAACTGCCTAATACTGGACGATGCGGCGACCGAAGACGACATGGCCTATTTCACGCAACTGGCCAAATATGTCTCGGACGGGCTGGATACCTGCGGCTATTTCTACTGCCCCGGTGACATGATGGCGACCAATCCGCGCTGGTGTCAGCCGCTGCATGTCTGGCGCGACTATTTCAACGGGTGGATCGCAAAACCGAACCCCGAAGCGCAGATGCTGGCCTCGGTCATGTTTGACCTACGCCCTATCGGCGGCGCGTTCGAGCTGTTCGCCGATCTTCAGGCCGACACCCTGAACGCCGCCAATGCGAATTCGATTTTTGTCGCGCACATGATTTCGAACTCGCTGAAACACACGCCGCCGTTGGGTCTGTTGCGGGGGTTTGCCACCATCCGCTCGGGCGAGCATCGCAATACGCTGGATCTGAAACACAACGGCGTAGTACCCGTGGTTGATCTGGCGCGAATTTACAGCCTGCAGGGCAAACTGCCCGAGGCCAATACCCGCGCCCGCCTGAAAGCCGCCGAGGCCGCAGGAGTCCTAAGCCCGTCAGGTGCGCGTGATTTGCTGGATGCCTATGATCTGATTGCGGAAACCCGGCTGGAACATCAGGTCGCACTGGTCAAATCCGGGGAAAAACCCGACAATTACCTGCCACCTACAAACCTGTCGGACTTTGAGCGCAGCCACCTGAGGGACGCGTTTGTGGTTGTGAAAACCATGCAATCCGCTGTTGGTCATGGCAAGGGAATGCTGGGTTAGAAACGAGAGAACAGGATCGCCCTCGGCGACCGTATTTGAATTGAAAAGACTGGGCAAGGAACGCCCGAAGGGTGGAGAAGACCAATGTTTCTGGAATTGATCGGTACGATATTTGCGGGCTTTGCCTTTGCCGGGATCGTGCTGGTGCTAAACAAGCTGACCGGCGGACGGTTGCCCCGGTGGGCCACGCCGGTTGCAGCAGGGCTGGGTATGATCGGGATGACGATCGCCAGCGAATACTCGTGGTACGACCGCACTCGTGAAACGCTGCCCGACACTGTCAGCATCATCCAAGAGGTCGAAAGCCGCGCGATTTACCGCCCTTGGACCTATGCCGTGCCTTTCGTGGACAGATTCGCGGCCATCGACACCGACTCGGTGCGCAAGAACGAACAAGTGCCGGATGAACGGCTGGTCGAGCTCTATTTCTTTGGCCGCTGGGCACCGGTCTCGAAGGTCCCTGTGGTCGTAAACTGCGCCGAAAACCTGCGGGCCAATCTGGCCGACGGGGCCGAGTTTGGCGACGATGGCCGCGTTCTGAATGCCGACTGGATCAAAGCCGGGACCGGCGATCCGATCATCGAGGCCACCTGCGGAGTCTGATCATGCTGACCAAGTTGAGTCTGCGTCTGAGAATCTTTCTGTTCTTCTGCCTGTTAGCGGCTGGTGGGCTGGCGGTCAGCGCTCTGGCGCTTTGGTTCAGCTATGCCCGCGAGGGCAACCCCGCCCTTTTCGACCCGTTCCTTTTTGCCGGGATCGCGATTGCCTTTGGGCTGTTGGCCCTGATCGCCGGGGTCTGGTTGCTGTTTGACGACAACGTGGCAAAACCGATTGAGCGTCTGTCAGCCGAATTGCGCGCGCGCGCGCATGCCGGGGTCAGCAGCAACATGGATGTCCAAACGGCGAAATACTTGGGCGACCTTGCCCCGGCCGCGGCTGGGCTGGCGGATCAGCTATCGCACAAGACGCTCAGCGTGGCCGAGGCTGTCGCATCCGAGACCGCCCAGCTAGCTGCCGAAAAGAACAGGCTCACTGCCCTGTTGACCGAAATCCCGGTTGCGATGCTGCTTGCCAGCCCGAACCACAAGATCGTCCTCTATGATGCGCAAGCGGCCGAGGTTCTGGCCCAGATCGCACATCCGCGCCTGAACGCCGCGCTTGAGGACTATCTACAACCAGACGCGCTGTATGCCGCCTATTCGAAACTGGTCAAAACCGGTCAGGACGTCACCTGCACGTTGACCAGCATCGACGGAGCGCAGACTTACGCCGCGCGCGTAAAACCACTGGGAGATGCGCCCGGATACATGCTGATCTTCGACGACAGCGCGGCGCAGATCGCCCCGGACGCGGCGCGCCCACTAGTCTATGATTTCGATCTGTTGAACATGTCGGCCTCGGGTAGCTTCGAGGACCAAACGATTGAAGATCTGTGCTTTGTGGTCTTCGACACCGAAACCACCGGCCTGTTGCCGCACAAGGATGAGATCGTCCAGATCGGCGCTGTCCGGGTCGTGAAAGGTCGCATCGTCGAGGGCGAGCGGATCGACATGTTGGTCAATCCCGGTATCCCAATCCCAGCGGCCACAACCAAGGTTCACAAGGTCAGCGACCAGATGGTACAAGGCGCGCCCGACATTGGCGAGGCTGGCCGCATCTTTCACCAATTCGCTCGGGACGCGGTGATTGTTGCCCACAATGCGCCATTCGACATGGCATTCCTGCGCCGTCACGCCAAACGGATGGGTGTTGAATGGGACCACCCAATTCTGGACACTGTGCTTCTGTCTGCTGTCCTGTTTGGCGCCAGCGAGACGCATACACTGGACGCGCTATGTGACCGTCTAGACGTAGAAATTCCCGAAGCGCTCCGTCACACGGCGCTAGGGGATGCGGTGGCCACGGCTGAGGCGCTTGTGCGGATGCTGCCCATGCTGAAAGCGCGGGAAATCACCACCTTCGGCGCAATCATCACCGAGACCCGCAAACATGGTCGCTTGTTGGAGGACCTGAACTGACCTAGTTTTTCAACGTGATGAACCAAAGTTACCATGGACAATACGGAACGGTCATGGCACCTGACGATCGGGCAGAGAACAGATGCGCAATGACCGAGAAGACTTTTATCCCGACCCCTGATCAAAGCACCGCGTTTCGTGAAGCGCTTGGGTGTTTCGGGACAGGTGTTACGGTCGTCACAACGCAGACGGCACTTGGGCCGCGCGCGATCACCGTGAACTCCTTCACCTCGGTTTCACTGGACCCACCGCTGGTTCTGTGGTGTTTGGCCAAGGATTCCAACCGGTTCGGCGCGTTTTCGGACTGCCAGCACTATTCCATCCATGTCATGGCACAAGAGCAGCAGGACCAAAGCCTGCGGTTCGCGCGCGACGGAGAAGACTTCTCTCATGCAGACTGGAGCGCAGATAATATGGGCCGGCCTCAACTCGCCGATTGCCTCGCACGGTTTGACTGCCATTTGCACGCCTGCCACGAAGCGGGCGATCACCTGATCATGGTTGGCCATGTGGATCAGGTCATGTACCGTACAGGCCAAGGCCTAATCTTCAAGCGCGGTCAGTTCGGCGGATTTGTCGACCTGATCTGACGGCCCTCAGTCGTCAAGCGAGCCGTGAACCGCTAGGGCGTCAAGCTGTGTTTCTTGCGGCGTGATCACGCGGAATGCTTCATGCACGCCGCTTTCGGTCAATTCACGCGCAACGGTTAGCAGAGTGTTGGCGGCGTGCTCGTCGCATAGCTCGGACATATGGTCTATCTCCGATTGCGCCACACCCTTCGCGGCTTCGACCGATGGTGCGCCGTAGAATTTCACGAAATGCTCGGCCAGATTTTCAACGATCTGGTCCTTCTCCGCCGGTTCGATCTGGGTGACGGCAACAAAGGTTACACGGCCAAAGGTCTCCAACCCTAGCCAGCCATTGGCGAAGGCCTGTCGGGCTTTCCCTTCCAGATCGCCCTGCCCCCAGTTCGAAAACTCAAACCCACCCGAGATGCACCATTCCCCCGTGCGCGCAGGCGAGTGGAACACGTTCATGTCGCTTTCGTCGAAGTGAATCGCGCGGGCCAGTTTCATCAGGTCGCCTCCAATAGGTCTGTGAGTGGGCGCAGGTGGGTCTCATCCTCGTCGCGGATCAACATGCCGAACCGCTCATCCGTGCCAAGGAACACGCCCTGCCCCTCGATCGGTTCTCCGACGCCGCGCAGAAGACCCAACCATTCGCCGTGTAGCGGCGCGTTGCCGTCCTCTGACCAGCGATTGAGCCAAGTCAGCATATGCCGTGACCAGCTTTCCACCAGTTGGGTTGTCGAAACGTCGGCGCAGCCCTCATCATAGAGCGCGGTGACATCCGGCGTTTGGCCGGGCGCGTCGCTGGTTTGCAGCAGTACCAATTCCCACCCGACGACCAGCCAGTCGGGTATCTGATCGGGATCGCTGGTCGACGCGGCAACATGGAAGTGCCCGCATTTTGCACCGTTCACGCAGATCAGGCCATCCCAGCCCAGATGCACCGCCACTTCTGGCGGTGCCAAGGCGCCCAGCGCGTTCTGAAACCCGACAGCGCAGAGCGGCAGCATCGCCATGGCGTCCTGCAAGGCGACCTCGGGCGCGAAAACAATGGCCGCGCGCAGGCGATCGGCCTGAATATTGTACACGACCGAGCCGGAATCGCAGCCCAGCGCCGCCATGGCTTGGGCCTTTTCGAACGGGTCTTCCCCACCCTTGGCGGGATGACCTGTCAACAGAGGGGGAAAGACCGGTTCGCTCATGCGTTGCCTTTGGCGATCAGGTCGCGCGCGATCTTGCGGAACGCGTCGGCCTGTGGGCTGTCGGGCTTGCTGACCACGATGGGCGCACCCCCGTCCGCGGCCAACCGGATATCCAGATGCAGCGGGATTTCACCCAAGAGCGGCACATCTAGAGCCTCGGCCTCGGAGGCGACACCGCCATGACCAAAGATATGCTCCTCATGCCCGCAGTTGGAACAGATATGGGTCGACATGTTTTCGATCATACCGAAGATCGGCGTCTTGAGCTGGTTGAACATGTCGATCCCCTTGCGGGCATCGATCAGCGCCACGTCCTGCGGGGTTGAGACAACGATAGCCCCATCCACCTGGAACTTCTGGCTGAGCGTCAGTTGCACGTCACCAGTGCCAGGCGGCAGGTCAACGATAAGCACATCCAACGCGCCCCATTGGACCTGGTTCATCATCTGCTGCAACGCACCCATCAGCATCGGGCCACGCCAAACGACGGCCTGACCTTCATTGGTCATTAGACCCATCGACATCATGGTCACGCCGTGATTGCGCAATGGCAGGATCGTCTTGCCGTCCGGGCTCGCCGGACGCCCCGAGACACCGAGCATCCGAGGCTGTGACGGCCCGTAGACATCCGCGTCCAACAGCCCGACACGCCGCCCCTCCGCCGCCAAGGCACAGGCGAGGTTTGCGGATACGGTGGACTTGCCGACCCCACCCTTGCCCGAGGCAACGGCGATAATACGATCCACACCAGGCAAAGCCTGCGGACCAGTCTGAGAGGGCTTTGGTTTTGGCTTCAGATCCGGTGGAGCCTTGTCGGAATGCGCGGTCATCATCGCCGACACTTTCGAAACACCCTCGACCGTCTGCGCGGCCTGCTCAGCGGCGGCGCGAACCGGCTCCATCCGCTCGGCCTGTTTGGGGTCGATCTCAAGTACGAAGCGCACGGTATCGCCTTCGACATTCAGGGCGCGCACAACGCCCGCGCTGACGATATCCTGACCGGAAACCGGGTCAGTGATCTTTTTCAAGTTTGCAAGAACCGCGTCACGGACACTCATGCCATCATCCCCATAACCTGCCCCATCGCATGGTTGCTTTTCATTGCATGTGTCTCCGTCTCTTTTCGTTCATTTGACGCATTTGCCTTTTGGCGATTAGGCTTGGGCATGCGCTTTTTCCTTTTGTGCCTCAGCCTGACGCTCTCCGCCACCCCTTCCAGGGCGCAAGACGCGATTGGCCTGGCCAGCCCGACCGAAGTTTCGAACTCGGGCCTTTTGCAACATATTCTTCCGCGCTTTTCACTCAAGACCGGGATACGGGTAATCAGCGATGCTGAGGGCGCTATGTCGTTGAATACCGGTGCCGAGGGCGATCCGGTCTTTGCGCGTGGCGACATCGTCTATCACCTGCGCATTCAGGGCGACCCGAAACAGGAGCGCTTTCGTGACTGGCTCCTGTCGGATATCGGCAAGCGCACGATCGAAAGCTATGCCCCGGATCAAGGCCCGCCCTTTAGTACCAGTTTCGAAGTTGCCAGCGCCGAGGCCTCCGAAGTCATCGACGGCAACACCGCATTGGGTGAGGAGCTTTCGATGACCCATTGCGGTCGCTGCCATGTGATCGGCCCGCAGAACCGCATGAATGGGCTTGGTTCTACCCCCTCTTTCGCCGTGTTGCGCACATTGCCCGATTGGGACGAGAGGTTTCAGGCCTTCTTCGCGCTGAACCCCCACCCGGCCTTCACGCAGATCGAAGGTCTGACGCCCCCTTTCGATCCCTCGCGTCCGTCGCCTATACACCCCGTTGAGATGACGCTGGACGATCTGGACGCCATCCTGGCCTTTGTCTCGGTCATCAGCGCAGCGGATCTCGGCGCGCCGCTGCAGCATCAATGATCCTTCCGTTTTGAGAAATAGTCATCCGTCGTCACAACCTTGGGCCGCGGCTTGGACTGGAACGGGTTGTCCTGCATGTTGAACTGCGCGCCCACCCGGCAATTGTCGCACATCTGGATCATCCGCGCCTGCTCGGACGAGGCAAACATAGGGTGTATCCCCGACAGCTTCTCCATGACCCGCTCCACCGTTGATTTCACACCGAACGGGGCACCGCATTCGACACATTCAAAGGGCTCTTCCTCGTTCAACACCTGCTGAGACAACGCGGCATCGCTCAGGTCCAGTTGGGGAACCAGCGCAATGGCATCCTCGGGGCAGATGTTGCGGCACAGACCGCATTGCAAACAGGCGTCCTGCTGGAAGTTAAGCTGAGGTTTATCCGGGTTGTCGATCAGGGCCCCCGATGGGCAGAGCGACACACAGCTGAGGCAAAGCGTACACGCATCCGTATCCACCGCGACGGCCCCATAGGGTGCGCCTTGGGGCAAAGCTAGAGGCTCCTCGGCCTTAGGGTTCAGAGCCTGCGCTGCCAACCGGGCGACTTGTCGACGGTTCCCCAACGGCAGAACCGGATCGGTCAGTGCCGCCGGTACCTCTTGCGCATAAAGCAGATCGCTCATCGCATCCGGGTCGGCCTCATCAATCAAACCAAGACCCGCGTCCGGCGCGATCGCCTGTGCAAGCTCCAGCTCGCGGTCCAGCGCGTCCCGCTCGGTCGTGGGGGCCAGCAGGATGTCGACCCTCGCAAAGCCGTGGGCCAAAGCGGCCAGCATCTCGGCGTGGCCGAAACCGGAAATCACACTCAACTCCATCGGAATGACATCGGCGGGAAGTCCACGTCCGAACCGCGCGGCAAGTCGGACCATCTCGGCCCCATGGGCGTCATGCACCAGCAGACGCGGCGCGGAGCCTCCAGCCCGGCGATAGGTCCGGGCCAGGACATGCATGCGCGACAGCACCGCCGACACAGGCGGGTCTTCATAGGTGATCGCGGTCGAGGGGCACAGCGCCGCGCAAGCCCCACAGCCAGCACAGATCATGGGATCTATGGCAACATGCTCTCCGGCGGGCGTGATGGCCCCGGTCGGGCAGATATCGAGGCAATTGGTACAGGCCACCTGCTCGGCCCGCGAATGGGCACACAGAGTTTCCTCAAGACGCACATAGAGAGGTTTTTCGAACGTCCCAAACAGCTGCGCTGCATCAAACGCCAGCTTGGAGACAGCCAGTGGGTCGCGCGGGTCCGCCCGCAGATAACCCTCTCGCTTGGCCGGAGCTTGAACCAGTGGCGTGTCTCCGGTCGCATCAATCAGGATGTCACAGGCCGACTGCGCCCCGTCGCGCGGATCGGTCCAGCCAAACGCCCCACGACCACCCGGGGCAATTTGCTGCAACCCGTCGATCCGCAGGACAAACCCACCCAAAGCGCCCGAAACCGAACGCACCTGCCCCCGTACCACGTCAAAGCTGCGGCTGATGGGCGAGGTCTCATCTCCCGTCACAACAGTCACCGCCAGCGTAGTCGACAAACGCTCCGCCAGATCGAAGGCGACCTCGGCCGGGCCAACGATGCAACAGGTCCCCTCGCTGACTACATCAACACTGGGCGAGATGGGCATGGGCACCAACGCTTCAGCCGCCAGGGCTGCCATCTTCGGGGCCGCGTCACCGGATTGGTCAGACCAGCCTGCGCGGTCCCTCAGATCGACAAAGGCAGGTGATTCAACCTCAAGATCTTCGGCCAGATCGCGGAACACCTCCTGCTCTTGCCCGCAGGCAATCAGTAGTTGGTCTTCCCCCTTCATAAAGTCAGCAACAACACCCAGCTCTCGCGTGCAAAGGGCGGTGTGCGTTTTGCTGCACTCCAGCTCGGTGGCCGTGCCGATACGGTCGGCATCCACCCGTTGCGAGCCTTCGCAGTTACATAGAATAAGTTTGGTGGCCATGTCCCTCCCCCGGACAGCTTTCTGACTTGTTACCTTAGATGGTATCGCTCGGCTGGCAATCCAGTCTTTATCAAACACCAAGGATCGCACATTAAATTCTTTGGGAGCGCCTGTTTTTCCTGACACAAACGCTCGGAATTTCACTTGTTAAACTTTAGTCGTACAAGAGGTTTTTCACGCGATTGAGACTTGGCAGAGCCGCCCTATGTGTACCATAGTAGACTTAGGGTAAGGCAGGGGAGAGCCTTACGGGGAGGAGCCAGTGGCCAAGGCCGCAAGCCGTATTGAAATGCCTGTTGGCGTCATCGTGCGCAAGACACCCGGGGTAACTCGCTGGGCGAAGTGGAACTGGCGCGCGGTTGCCTTGCTGCCCGGTGCAGGCCCTGCTGATTGGGTCGAGCTTCGGCGCGAAGGTGATGCGGTGGAATACCACGCCGCCACCCTGCCCCTGACCCTCTGGGCCGATGAGACCGAAGCTTACATGGTCAATCTCTCCGATGGGCAGCCTTCCGTCTATCTGGTTCTTCGCAATGATCTGGACGGCAACCGCCCGATGGATGCGGCGTTGATCACCGCCTCTCCGTTCGAGGGGCAGGATTATGCAGATACCGGCGAAGAGATCGTTGAGAAAATCCCCATGACCGAAGGCCTGATCGCTTGGGTTCGGGATTTCACCTTCGAACACCACCGGGATGAGGTTTTCATCAAACGCCGTCGTGACAAGAAACGCACGGACCTTGTGGAGGACGGCAAGGGGGATGCGCGTATTCGGCAGACCTCGGACGTGTACCGCGCACCGAGGAAGGTGTTGCAATGACCCAACCCCGCGATTTCTGGTCCCGCCGCAAGGCAGCAGTTCAGGCCGAAACCGAGGCCGAAGCAATCGCGGCGGAACAACAAACCATTGCGGCGCAACAGGCCGAGTTGGAAGAAAAGAGCGACGCCGAAATTCTGGCCGAGTTCAACTTGCCCGACCCCGATCAGTTGCAAGTTGGCGATGATGTGTCGGGCTTCATGGCCAAGGCAGTCCCCGACCGCTTGCGCCGCCGCGCCCTGCGTCGGTTGTGGCGGCTGAACCCGGTGCTGGCCAACGTGGATGGGCTGGTTGACTATGGCGAGGACTATACCGATGCCGCCTGTGTAATCGAAAACCTCCAAACCGCCTATCAGGTCGGCAAAGGGATGTTGGCGCATATTGAGGCTTTGGCAGCCGAAGAGGATGAGCCTGAAATCGACACCCCCGAGCCTGTCGAGGAAGAAGAACCTGTCACCCTCGCCGAACCTGAACCAGCGCCGGAACCGATGGCTCTAGCTGATGCGGAAGAGCCCGAGGACGAACCATATACCCCGGCCCCGCGCCGCATGAGATTTGAATTCGAAGGATAACGGATGACCGCAAGCAACGCGCAACACATGGATATCTCAGCCGAGGATCGGCTGCGCGCGGATTTCTACAACTTTCTGGGCCTGCTGCTGGCTGGCCCGCCGGATCAATTGCTGTTGGATCAGATGGCGGGGCTAAGCGGCGATGACACTGATCTGGGCCAGGCCATTCAAGCCATGGCACGGGTGGCCAAGGTGACCAAACCCGCCGCCGCGGAACGCGAGTTCAACGCATTGTTCATCGGGTTGGGCCGTGGTGAGCTGCTGCCCTATGCCAGCTTTTACCTAACCGGGTTCCTGAACGAAAAACCTCTGGCTCAGTTGCGCAATGATATGGCCGTGCGCGGCATTACCCGTGCCAAGAATGTGTTCGAGCCCGAAGATAACATCGCTTCGCTGATGGAGATTATGGCGGGCATGATCGTGGGCCGGTTCGGAACCGCTGCGTCGCTCGACGATCAAAAAGCGTTCTGGAACAAACATATCGGCCCTTGGGCCGCACATTTCTATTCGGATTTGGAAGCTGCCGAAGCTTCGGTTCTCTATGCCTCGGTCGGGACGGCCGGTCGGGTGTTCATGGAGATCGAGCGTGAGGCATTCCGAATGACGGCGGCATAACCCGCCACTCACCAGCGCCAAGAAGGCGCTAGATCGCAAATGGGAGAGGAGACACCCATGAGCAAGACCAAGGAAGAAGGCGCAACCCGCCGCGACTTCCTCAAACTGGCCGGAACCGCAGCGCCCGCTGCTGTCGCCGCCGCCAGCCTGAGCGGTCAAGCCGAAGCAGCCGAGCTGCCGACGGACGAGACCCGCATGCAGGACACCGCGCATACCCGCGCGTATCTGGAAAGCGCGCGCTTCTAAGCCGCCTCGACTGCGCCCGGCCTAGCCGCCGGACGATGTCATCTACCCGACGGACGGTTGCGATTGGCCCTGATGTCGGTTCGCGAAGTACCAAGCCAGCCGTGGCTGACACGGCGCGCAAGGGAGGAAAACAATGCTTAGGAAAAAGACCAACGGGGTTGCGAGACGCCCCCAGCGGACAAGTATCCTGTCCCAGGTCGGCGAGAAAACCGTCGATCGCCGCGCATTCCTGCGTGGCTCGGGCCTGACGATCGGCGGCCTTGCCGCGATCAGCGCCACGGGTGGAACCGTGACGCAAGCCAGCGCCCAGACAGCGGCAAACCAAGCCGTTGAGAATATCAAATCCGTCTGCACTCACTGCTCGGTCGGCTGTACAGTTGTTGCCGAAGTGCAAAATGGTGTCTGGGTCGGTCAGGAACCCGGTTGGGACAGCCCGTTCAACCTGGGTGCACACTGCGCCAAGGGGGCCGCGGTCCGCGAACACGCCCATGGCGAACGCCGCCTGAAATATCCGATGAAAAAAGAGGGCGGAGAGTGGAAGCGCATCAGCTGGGACGAGGCGATCAACGAGATCGGTGACGGCATGATGAACATCCGTCAGGAATCCGGGCCGGACAGCGTGTACTGGTTGGGTTCTGCGAAGCACAACAACGAACAGGCCTATCTGTTCCGCAAGTTCGCCGCGTACTGGGGCACGAACAACGTGGACCATCAGGCCCGTATCTGTCACTCGACCACTGTTGCGGGCGTTGCGAACACATGGGGCTACGGCGCCATGACAAACTCTTATAACGACATGCACAACAGCCGGGCCATCTTTATCATTGGTGGCAACCCGGCCGAGGCGCACCCCGTCTCGCTGCTGCATATCCTGCGTGCGAAAGAGCAGAATAACGCGCCTCTGATCGTCTGCGACCCGCGCTTTACGCGCACCGCGGCCCATGCGGATGAATATGTCCGTTTCCGCCCTGGCACAGACGTCGCATTGGTCTGGGGTATTCTGTGGCACATCTTTGACAACGGCTGGGAAGACAAAGAGTTCATCCGCACCCGTGTCTGGGGGATGGACCAGATCAAGGAAGAGGTTGCCAAGTGGACCCCGGATGAGGTCGAGCGCGTCACCGGCACACCCGGCTCGCAGCTGCGCCGCGTCGCCCGGACCATGGTGAACAACCGCCCCGGCACCGTTGTGTGGTGCATGGGTGGCACTCAGCACACCAACGGCAACAACAACACCCGCGCCTACTGTGTGCTTCAGCTTGCGCTTGGCAACATGGGCACCACGGGTGGTGGCACCAACATCTTCCGCGGCCATGACAACGTGCAGGGCGCGACAGACCTTGGTGTTCTGTCCCACACCCTGCCCGGCTACTATGGCCTGTCGAAAGGGGCATGGGGTCACTGGGCCCGTGTCTGGGGTGAAGATCCCGAATGGCTGGCCGGTCAGTTCGCCACGATCAAGGACAAGGAAGGCAAGGATAAACCGCTCCAGAACGAGCGCGGCATTCCGGTCTCCCGCTGGATCGACGGTGTTCTGGAAGACCCTGCCAATATGGATCAGGACAACAACGTCCGCGCCATGGTTCTGTGGGGCCACGCGCCCAACTCTCAGACCCGTATGACGGAAATGAAGACGGCGATGGAGAAGCTGGACATGCTGGTCGTGATCGACCCGTATCCCACCGTCTCGGCCGTTCTGCAAGACCGCACTGATGGCGTTTACCTGTTGCCAGCCTGTACCCAGTTCGAGACCCGTGGCTCGGTCACGGCATCGAACCGCTCGCTGCAATGGCGCGACAAGGTGGTTGATCCTCTTTTCGAAAGCTTGCCGGACGAGGTCATCATGGCCAAGTTCGCCAACAAGTTCGGCTGGGCGGATCGTCTGTTCCGCAACATCGAGATGGACGACCCGGAAACCCCGAATGTTGAAAGCATCACGCGTGAGTTCAACTCGGGCCTCTGGACCATCGGCTATACCGGTCAGTCGCCAGAACGTCTGAAAAGCCATATGGCCAACCAGCACACGTTCGACAGAACCACGCTGCAAGCCATTGGTGGACCCAACGACGGCGAGTATTACGGTCTGCCATGGCCGTGCTGGGGAACGGCCGAGATGGGTCATACGGGGACACCGAACCTCTATGACATGTCCAAACCGGTGGCCGAAGGCGGCCTGACCTTCCGCGCCCGTTTCGGGGTGGAACGCGATGGTGACAACCTGCTGGCCGAAGGGGTCTATAGCGTCGGATCGGAAATTCAGGATGGTTATCCCGAATTCACGATGCAGATGCTGATGGACCTTGGTTGGGATGGTGACCTGACGGCGGAGGAACGCGCGGCAATCGACGCCGTTGCGGGACCAGAGACCAACTGGAAAACCGACCTCAGCGGCGGTATCCAGCGGGTCGCGATCGCTCATGGCTGTGCGCCCTTCGGGAACGCTAAGGCCCGCGCGGTTGTCTGGACCTTCCCGGATCCGATCCCGCTGCACCGCGAGCCGCTCTACACGAACCGGCGCGATCTGGTGGAGGACTATCCAACCTACGAGGACCGTCAGGCCTATCGCCTACCGACCCTTTATGCTTCGATCCAAAAGAACGACTTTTCAAAGGATTACCCGATAATCCTCACGTCAGGTCGTCTGGTCGAATATGAAGGCGGCGGCGATGAGACACGGTCCAACCCGTGGCTGGCGGAGCTTCAGCAGGACATGTTCGTCGAGATCAATCCGCGCGATGCCAACAACCTTGGTATTAGGGACGGATCACAGGTCTGGGTCGAAGGTCCTGAGGGCGGCAAGGTCAAGGTGATGGCGATGCTGACCAACAGGGTCGGTGCCGGCGTAGCCTTCATGCCATTCCACTTTGGCGGCCATTTCCAGGGCGAGGACCTTAGGGAGAAATATCCCAAAGGTGCCGATCCCTATGTGCTGGGTGAAAGTACCAACACTGCCCAGACCTATGGCTATGATTCAGTGACCCAGATGCAGGAGACCAAAGCGACTCTCTGCAAGATCTGGTCAGCGTAAGGAGGAGAAGAGAAAAATGGCAGCAAGAGCAAAATTTCTCTGCGACGCTGAACGCTGTATCGAGTGCAACGCCTGTGTCACCGCGTGTAAGAACGAACACGAGGTGCCATGGGGCATCAACCGCCGCAGGGTGGTAACGATCAATGACGGCAACCCGGGCGAACGCTCGATCTCGGTGGCCTGTATGCATTGTTCTGATGCGCCTTGCATGGCGGTGTGCCCGGTCGACTGCTTCTATCAGAACGAAGAAGGCGTCGTCCTGCACTCCAAGGACCTGTGCATTGGCTGCGGCTATTGCTTCTACGCGTGCCCCTTCGGCGCGCCGCAATATCCGCAGGCGGGCAACTTCGGATCGCGCGGCAAGATGGACAAATGTACCTTCTGCGCCGGCGGCCCCGAAGAAACGCACTCGACCGCAGAGTTCGCCAAATATGGTCGCAACCGGATCGCCGAGGGCAAACTGCCCATCTGCGCCGAGATGTGCTCCACCAAGGCCCTGCTCGCCGGTGACGGCGACGTCGTCTCGGCCATCTACCGCGAGCGTGTCGTCGCGCGCGGGTTTGGCTCGGGCGCGTGGGGTTGGGGCACCGCCTACGATCAGAAAGACGGCTAATTCGTCTGCGCAAAGAACAGGTGACCCGCCAAGGTGGGTCACCTGCATTGGAATTTTGACCGAGGTCCAGATGTTCCGTCTCATTTTCGCCCTTCTGTTCACCCTTGGGCTGACCCAGTTCGCCCTTGCCCAAAGCACCGAGACCGAGGCCCCTGCCGCGGATGAACGCGCCTCGACTGGCGGTGCCACGACGCTAGAAGATATTTTGGCGCGGCAGCGGGGAGAGAAAGTGGACAACGCCTACCGCTCGGAAAACACAGGTCAGGGCAATGTCGAGGGGCTGCTGGGGCAATTCGGAACAAGCGGTGTTGCCTCGGATAGCGATGTGTATCGGGCTATTCGCTTTGGCTCGGCCGATACAACGGTGTCGTCTCAAGGGCCTGCCGCTGGTGTCCTGATTCAGGATGGCGGCATGTGGTGGTGGAACTTCCGCACCGGCCCGCTGCGTGAGTATGGCAGCTACATTATTGCTGGCATGGCAGCCGTCATTCTGCTGTTCTTCCTCATCCGCGGTAAAATCCGCATTGATGGGGAGAAGACAGGCCGCACGGTTCTACGCTTCAACAGTTTTGAACGGTTCGGGCACTGGCTGTTTGCCGGGTCGTTCCTGATCCTCAGTATAACTGGCCTGCTGACGCTTTATGGCCGCGACTTCCTGATCCCGGTCTTCGGCAAGGAAGGCTTCGCCACCATCGCGCAGGGCTGCAAATGGCTGCACAACAACCTCGCCTGGGCTTTCATGCTGGGCTTGATCATCGTCACCGTGAACTGGATCGCCCATAACATTCCCAACAAAACCGACCTGAAATGGCTGGCCGCCGGAGGGGGATTGTTCACCAAAGGCAGCCATCCGCCCGCCAAAAAGTTCAACGCGGGCCAGAAAATCATCTTCTGGGCCTGTATCTTGCTGGGTATCTCGATCAGCCTATCCGGCCTGTCGCTACTGTTCCCATTCGAACTGCCGATGTTCGCCAAAACCTTCTCGATCGCCAACTCCACCGGCATTCCTCAAGCACTTGGCCTGAGCCTGCCCGTCCAAATGTCCCCGCAGGAAGAGATGCAATACGCACAGGTCTGGCACGTCATGGTGGCCTATGTCTTCATCGCCATCATTATCGCCCATATTTACCTCGGCTCGGTCGGGATGGAGGGCGCGTTTGACGCCATGGGCACTGGCGAGGTCGAAGAACAGTGGGCGCGTGAGCATCACTCGCTCTGGCTGGAAGAGGTGCAGGAAAAAGAGGCGGGTAAAGCAGCGGCCTCTCCCGCTGAATAGATGCGCTGGCTCGCCGTCGCGCTGGCCCTGATCCCCCTGCCCGCATGGTCCGAGTTCTTTACGCTCAAAGGCCATGGCGGGCCAATCATGGGCATCGCAACCGCACCTGACGGGCGGATCGCCACGGCCAGCTTCGACAATTCGGTTGGCCTGTGGTCCGATCAAATGCCCGAATGGTTGGAGGGCCACGAAGCCGCCGTCAACTCCGTGGTTTTCAACGGCACTGCCATCTACTCCGCCGGAGACGATTTCACCCTGCGCCGCTGGCCGGGTGGAGAGGTCGTGGGCCAGCACAAGGGCAAAATCGTGGGCCTTGCAGCCTCAAAAACCCATGTGGCAACAGCCAGTTGGGACGGAACAATTGGGTTGTGGCCGGTGGACGGCTCCGCCCCGCAGATGCTGGGTCCGGCCGGTGGCGGTGTGAACGCAGTGGTGTTTTCAGAGGATGGAACCCGGCTGTTCTCAGCGGGCGTGGACGGCAGCTTGCGCGAATGGGACGTGGCCAGCGGCCAGGAAACCCGGCGCGTGGTCGAACATGGTTTCGGCATCAATGAGCTTGCCCTGAACGAACAAGACGGCTGGATCGCCTATGGCGCTGTGGATGGCGGGACCCGTATCCGCGACCTCAGCACGGATGAAGAGAGAGATTTCACGCTGGACCGACGCCCTATTCTGGCGCTGGCCCTCAGCCCCGATCGCAGCCTTTTGGCCGTCGGGGATGGCGAAGGCTACATCATGGTGATCGACACGGTGGACTGGCGAATTGCCCAAGATTTTCGCGCCACGCTGCGGGGGCCGGTCTGGGCGCTGGCGTTCTCGGCTGACGGTCAGAACATCCATGCGGGCGGAATTGATGAGGCCATGTATAGCTGGCCCGTCGCCGCACTGCGGGATCAGGAGCAGATGGCTGTGTCTGAGCCCAGCTTTTTGAAAGACCCCGACCAGATGAGCAACGGCGAACGGCAATTTGCCCGAAAATGCTCGATCTGTCACAGCCTGACACCGGACGGGCAACGCCGTGCAGGTCCGACGCTTTATGAAGTGTTCGGACGGCAAGCCGGAACCCTGCCCGGTTATTTCTACTCGGAAACGCTGCAAGACTCTGATATCATTTGGAATGACGAGACGATAAATGCCCTTTTCGATGAGGGGCCGGATCACTACATTCCAGGATCAAAGATGCCGATGCAGCGGATCACGCAAGAACAGGACCGGAACGACCTGATCACCTTTTTGCGCCGCGCAACGGTCGATCCGAACTGAACCGGAGGAAACGATGAAAGCCTTTCTTGCCGCCGCAACTGCAATGGTCGTCATCACTGTTGCCGCCCCCTTTGCGCTGAACCAAATCGGCTTCAGCGCGGAACAGGCGACCTCTGGCCCTGCTGTGCGCCTCGACTGAATGTCCGAATACCTGACGACGAAAGAGCTGGCCGACCTGTTAAGGATCGGCGAGCGGAAAGCTTATGATCTCGCCTCCTCGGGTGAGGTGCCCTGTGTCCGCGCCATGGGTAAGCTGCTGTTTCCCCGGTCCGAGGTGATTGCATGGCTTAACGCCTCCCGCTCTGGCCCAGAGGTAGCGGAACCGCCCCTGCCCCCGATCATCGCGGGCAGCCATGATCCACTGCTGGACTGGGCACTGCGGGAGAGCGGATCTGGCCTCGCGACGTATTACGACGGCTCTTTCGACGGTCTCAGTCGCCTTGGAAGTCGCAGCGCACAAGCAGCAGCGCTGCATATCCATGAGGACAATGGCTTCAACACCCAATCCCTGCGCGATGCTTTGGGTGAGGCCCCTGTGGTCCTGATCGAGATCGCGCAGCGACAACGTGGACTTTTGCTGTCTCCGGAGACCTCGGACATTGCAGGTTTTGACGACCTCAGAGGTCGCCGCGTCGTCCTGCGCCAAAACAGCGCCGCCAGCCAACGTCTGTTCGATGCCGAACTCACAACCCACGGCCTGACCCGAGACGACCTGACCGCCCTGCCCACCTGCGCCCGCACCGAGGAAGAGCTGGCCATCACTCTGCACGACAACAAGGCTGAGGCCGGGTTTGGTCTGGGCGCATTGGCCAGCCTTTACAGCCTGCGCTTCGTGCCGACCCACTCGGAACGGTTGGATCTGGCGATCTGGCGGCGGGCGTATTTTGACGAGCCGATGCAAAAACTGCTGCGCTTCATACGCTCGGATCAGTTCCGCACGCGCGCGTCGGAGTTTGGGGGGTACGACCTGACCGGTTTGGGCCAGGTCCACCACAATGGCGCCAGCGGCTAGCGCTTCATCGTTTCAAGAATACGCTCACCGCAGGCCATTTTACTGCGCGTTAGGGAAAAACACCTGCTGCCCTTCCAGCCGGAAGTCCGCAATCGCCGCCTGACCGTCCGGCCCTGTCAGCCAATCAATGAATCTCTGCCCGGCATTGGCGCGCGTTTTCGGATGCCGCTCGGGATTCACCAGGATCACCCCATATTGGTTAAACAATCGTGGATCACCCTCGACCAGAATCTCCAGATCGCCTCTGTTACCAAAGGACAGCCAGGTCGCCCGGTCGGTCAGCGTATAGGCCCCCATGCCGCTGGCAATGTTCAAAGTGGCCCCCATGCCAGATCCGGTCTCGCGATACCATTCGCCCGACGCGCTGGTCGGGTTCAAACCGGCATCCGCCCAGTGGCTCATCTCGGCCTTATGCGTTCCACTGTCATCTCCGCGCGAGGCGAATACGGCCTCGGCCGCCTCGATCGCAATCAGCGCGGAGAGGATATCTGATCCCCCTTTGACGCCCGCCGGGTCCGATTTTGGCCCGACCAGAACAAAGTCATTATACATCAGATCCAAACGCTCAACGCCCCAACCATCCGCAACAAACTTCTCTTCCGCAGGCTTGGAATGGACCAGCAGCACATCCCCATCGCCGTTCACCGCATTGCGAATGGCCTGACCAGTGCCAACGGCCACGACGCGGACATCAATGCCGCTTTCCGCCTCAAAGCCCGGCAAAAGATAGTCCAGCAACCCCGAATTCTGGGTCGAGGTGGTGGATTGCACCACGATAAACGGCTCCTCCGCTGTGGCTATGCCAGCCATCATCCCAAGCCCAAGCGCCGCTGCGCGCAAAACTGCCCGTCTCATCACATGCTCCAATGTTTTTGTTATGTAACCAATGCACCCGAGAGATAGCGACGTGATGCGTCGCTTTCTGGGGCATCCAGAACCTGTTTGGCCGGTCCGTGTTCCACCACACGCCCGCCCTGCATCATGACAATATCCGCAGCCAACCGCCGCGCCTGTCCGATGTCATGTGTCACCATGACGATCCTCACCCCACGCGCCGAAGCCCGCAGGATCATACGCTCAATCGTCTGTACAGCGCTTGGGTCCAGTGCGCTGGTCGGCTCATCCAGAAACAAGGTCTCAGGGGTCATCGCCAAGGCTCGCAGGATCGCCAGCCGTTGCGCCTCCCCGCCCGACAAGGACCGCGCGGGCTGGCGGGCTTTGCTCTCAAGGCCTCCTTCGGCCAACAGCTCGGCAATCCGAAGTTTGCGTGCGCGACGCGCCAGCCCCTGCCGTTTCAGGACGAAGTCCAGATTGGCGGACACCGATCGGCGCAGAAGAACGGGCTGCTGGAACACCATCGCCTGCCGCGCTGTATGAGAAGCATTCAGCGGAGTGCCATCCTGCACAACCTGCCCCTGATCTGGTGAGATCAACCCATGCAAACACCGCAAGAGCAGGCTTTTACCCGCGCCGTTCGGACCCAACAACAGTGTTGGCCCCGGCCCGTCCAGTGTTAGATCAGCCACATCCAGAAGGACCTGTCCGTTGCGCCGGATGACCAGATCGCGGACCTGCAGGGACTGTGTCATCTCAAAGGTCAGATCACGCATGACGCAACCCCTCCCGTTCGGCGCGGAGGCTGGCGGCGCTGACCATGGCGTTCACAGCCACCGCGATCCCGATCAGGATCGCCCCCAGCGCCAGCGCCAAAGCCAGATTGCCCTTGGAGGTCTCGAGCGCGATTGTCGTCGTCATGACCCGCGTGACGTGATTGATGTTGCCGCCCACGATGATCACGGCGCCCACCTCGGCAATGGCCCGTCCAAACCCGGCCAAAAGCGCAGTAATCAAAGCCAAGCGCGCATCCCACAACAACACCGGAACCGAGGCCAGACGCGACACCCCAAGTGAACGGAGTTGTTCCGAGTATTCTTCGGCCAACATCTCAACCACTTGCCGGGTCAGTGCGGCGACGATGGGCGTGACCAAAACCACCTGCGCGATGATCATGGCGGTGGGCGTATAGAGCAGTTCCAACACTCCCAAAGGTCCCGAACGGGATAGCATCAGATAAACCAACAAGCCGACCACCACCGGTGGAAAGCCCATCAAAGCATTCATCAGCACGATCAACGCGCGGCGGCCGGGAAAGCGCGCCACGGCAAGCGCCGCCCCAACGGGCATCCCAATCAGCGCCGAGATCAGCACCGCGAACACGGACACTTTCAGAGACAGGAAAACAATCGCCCATAGCTCTGCATCCCCATCGAGAATGAGAGAGAGGGCGTGACTGAATTCTTCTGCAGATCCTTGCATTTTATCCTTCCGAGTGCGCTTGGATGGACGATTTGCGTTAAATTACAAGGAAATACTACTACAGATTCACCAAGAGTACATACACGAATCCGACAGTCGAAACAGAAAACGCGGCCCCGTTTTGGGACCGCGTCTTTGCGTCAGAAATGCCTGACAGGTTTAGTTCAGCGCCGCGTCGGTCACCTGATGTGTCCACGCCCCTTCCGGCTTCGCGGTGATGACCGGATCGGAACCACCTGCGAGCAGCGTGCTGACCGTACGCTCAAAATCAGCCGGGTCCAGTGCCCCGTTCGATCCTGCGGTCAGTTTAGCAATCTCGCCCATCATGCGTTTCTGATGCTCTTCGGTCTGCGCCCCGGTGGCGTCATTGTCGAGAACGATCAGAGCGGCCTCATCCGGGTTCTCTTCGGCATATTTCCAGCCTTTCATCGAGGCCCGCACAAAGCGCTGCATTTTCTCAACAAAGGCTTCGTCGCTCAGGTTCTCTTCCAGAACATACAGGCCATCTTCCAACGTCGCGACACCCTGGTCTTCGTACTTGAAGGTCACCAGCTCATCCGGATTCACGCCTGCATCAATGACCTGCCAGTATTCATTGTAGGTCATGGTGCTGATGCAATCGGCCTGACGCTGCAGCAGAGGATCGACGTTAAAGCCCTGCTTCAGCACCTCAACACCGTTTTCAGCTTTTCCGCCTGTGTCGATTCCCAGCTGGCTCATCCAGCTCATGAACGGGAATTCGTTGCCAAAGAACCAAACGCCGAGGGTGCGGTTCTTCAGATCCTCGGGTGAAGAAATCCCCGCGTCCTTCCAGCAGGTCAGCATCATGCCTGAGCTTTTGAAAGGCTGCGCGATATTGACCAGCGGCAAGCCCTTTTCCCGCGCAGCCAATGCGGCCGGCATCCATTCGACGGTTACATCCGCACCGCCACCTGCGATCACCTGTGTGGGCGCGATATCGGGACCGCCCGGCAGGATGGTGACGTCCAGATCTTCTTCCTCGTAGAACCCCTTGTCCTTCGCGACGTAGTAGCCTGCAAACTGCGCCTGCGTGACCCATTTGAGCTGCAACGTCACCTCATCGGCGGCCAGTGATGCACTGGCGGCCAGGCTAAAGGCGGCAACCGCCCCGCTGAGTAGCTTTTTCATCTTCATCTTCTCCTTGTTACGAATTGTGCCCCGTTTTCGGGGTCTGGTTGGTCTTGTTATCTGCGTTGTGAGGGGTGCCAAAAGGTTACCATTTTTTCGAGCCCTGCCACCAAAGCATAGAACACTGTTCCGGCGATTGCCGCCACTGCGATTTCGGCCCAGACGAGGTCGATCGACAGGCTGCCCACCCCGGTTGAAATCCGAAAGCCCATACCACGCGTGGGTGAGCCGAAATACTCGGCCACAATCGCCCCGATCAACGCCAGTGTCGTGGCGATCTTGAGGCCATTGAATATGAAGGGCATGGCCGCAGGCAGGCGCAGCTTGATCAGCGTTTGCGTGTAGCTGGCCGCATAGGTCCGCATCAGGTCACGCTGCATCGCATCCGCCTCACGCAGGCCTTGCACCGTATTCACAAGGATCGGGAAGAACACCATCACCACAACCACCGCCGCCTTGGAGTGCCAGTCGAACCCGAACCAGCTGACCAGGATAGGCGCGATTCCAACGATAGGCAGCGCGGCCACAAAGTTACCGATGGGCAGCAACCCTCGGGTCAGAAAGACGGACCGGTCGATTAGAACGGCCGTTAGAAAAGCGGCGGTAGCTCCGATTGCAAATCCGGTGAATGCCCCTTTGAACACAGTCTGTTTGAAGTCCTGCCACAGAATGTCGGTCGAGTTCACAAAGGTCTGCGCCACCATTGACGGCGGCGGCAGGATCACGGGCGAGACGCCCAGCCCCTGCACCAACCCCTCCCACAGGATCAGCAGTGTGACACCAAAGAGCACGGGCACAAAGACGCGTACGCCTTTGGACTCCCGGTAGATCGACCGTGCCAGCCACGCGTTCAGCCACCAGGCACCAGCCCAGAAGATGAGGGAAAAGATCAACCAGCTCATGCGCTCATCCCCATGCGTTTCAGGGTCACTCGCTGCAGAATATCCAGCAAAGTCACCAGAATACCCGCCAGAATGGCCGCTGCGAACAACGCCGCCCAAATGGCCAGAGGCGTGCCGAATTGATCTCCGATCAAAATGCGCGCGCCGAGGCCTGAAATTGCTCCGGTGGGAAGTTCACCCACAATGGTCCCGACCAGAGCAGCTGCGATGCCCACCTTTAACGATGTAAACAGATAAGGCACCGAGGACGGTAAGCGCAGTTTCAGGAACGCCTGCAAGCCCGTCGCGTTGTAGGTCTGAAGCAAATCCAGCTGCGAAACGGCTGGCGAGCGCAGCCCTTTAACCATCCCGACCAGCACGGGGAAATAGCATAGGTAAGCCGAGATAATCGCCTTGGGCACCCCGCGCCCTTCGATCCCCAACTGAGAACTCAGGACGATGATCATCGGAGCCAGCGCTACGATCGGCACGGTTTGGCTGATGATGGCCCATGGCATCAAGCTCATATCCACAACGCGGGAATAGACGATGGCCACGGCCCCCAGGATGCCAACGGCCGTGCCCAGCACAAATCCCCAGAGCGTGGATTGCAGCGTGATCCACCCGTGATAGATCAACGAGCGTTTCGACATCGCCCGCCCTCGCATCACCATTTCGCCGGTGGTTTTCCAAAGCTCCTGCCCAACTTGAACAGGCGTTGGCAGGCGCGGTCGGTCCAGCTCATAACCACCTGCGATATGCGACGGGTTCTGCACCATCAGAACCCAAACCGAAACCTGCTGACGGTCCCTCGACGTCTCGGGCGTCACAGTTTCCCCTGCACGTTCCGCCTGATCAAGCGAGACACGAACATTCATTGGTGCAACGGCCAGATACCACAGGACCGCAATGGCCAGCAGCACAGTCAGAACCGATAAGACCTGCTTCATGCGTGCCACTCCATCCGGTAGACCGGCACGGTGTCCGGGGGCACGGGAGGCTCTTCGCTTGTTACCTCGAACCCTTCGCGATTATAGAACCGTTGCGCCGCCGTGTTCGGCGTGTGTGTCGTAAGCCAAAGAAACGCGCGTCCCTCTTTGGCCTTGTCGACAAAGCGCTTGCCGATGCCCTGACCGGTCCGTCTGCAATAAAGCGCACCGATCTTCTGCTCATTCGGGTCTACGGACATATAGCAATCGACCGGGTTACCGGTGACCCAGACCTCACGATGATCGAACGCCTCTTCAATCAAGGCTGTCAGTTGTTCAACCGGCAGTTCTTCCGGCATCCAATCCGTCTGGCAGGCCCAATCATGGATCACTTGGGCACAGGCCGGCACGTCCTGCAACGTGGCGCGCCTGATCATATCCGAAGCCCCATCAGTCATCATAGGAATGCCCCGCCCGCAGGCCGTCCCGCACCCGGTGTGCAACCTCGATAAACTCCGGCGTGTCGCGGATATCCAAGGGCCGTTCCTTGGGCAGAGGGCTGTCGATCACATCCGTAATCCGCCCGGGCCGAGGGCTCATGACCACGATCTTAGTGCTGAGATACACCGCCTCGGGGATCGAGTGCGTCACAAAACCAATCGTCTTCTCAGTGCGCGCCCAGAGCGCCAGAAGCTGCTCGTTGAGGTGATCGCGCACGATCTCGTCCAACGCACCAAATGGTTCGTCCATCAGCAGGATATCCGCGTCAAAGGCCAAGGCCCGCGCGATACTGGCCCGCTGCTGCATACCGCCCGACAGCTGCCATGGAAACTTCCCACCAAACCCAGCAAGATCAACAAGTTCTAGCACTTTATTCACACGCTCTTCCTGCTCGGACGCGGAATAACCCATGATCTCAAGCGGCAGCTTGATGTTCTTGGAGATGGTCCGCCACGGATACAGACCCGCCGCCTGAAACACATAGCCATAGGCCCGCTTGCGCCGCGCCTCATCCGGGGTCATGCCGTTGACGGTCAGAGTGCCGCCGGTCGGGGTCTCCAAAGCCGCGATGCAGCGCAGAAAAGTGGTCTTACCGCAACCCGAAGGGCCGATAAAGCTGACAAAGTCGCCTTTGTCGATCGTCAGGTTCACATCTTTCAGCGCATGAACCGGGCCGTCATTCGTCTGGAAGGTGAGATCCAGCTGCCTTGCCTCGATCACAGGCTGGGTCGTAGAGTCAGTGTTCATTCCATAGCCTTGAAAAATTTGATTGCGGGCCGCCCGACAAGCGGCCCGAATGCGTCAGACACCCGTCGCCGGAATACCCGTCCGCTCCACCGGGCGCGGGGCGGTCAGTTCTTTCCAGGTGCTCAGCGCCTTGTTCACATGGGTGTTGGCCTCACGCGCCACGAACTTCCCGTGCCCTTCCTGCGTCTGGATCTCACCATCATGCACGGCAACCGAACCACGAGTCAGCGTGAATCGCGGCAACCCGCGCACTTCTTTACCCTCGAACACGTTGTAGTCGATCGAAGATTGCTGCGTTTCGGCCGAAATCACCTTGGCCTTGTCCGGATCCCACACCACCAGATCAGCATCTGCGCCAACCAAAACCGCACCCTTTTTCGGATAGCAATTCAATATCTTGGCGATGTTTGTTGAAGTAACAGCTACGAACTCATTCGGCGTTAAACGCCCTGTATTCACCCCATAGGTCCAGAGCATCGGCATCCGATCCTCCAACCCTCCGGTCCCGTTCGGGATCTTGGTGAAATCACCCACGCCATAGCGTTTCTGTTCGGTCGTAAAGGCGCAATGGTCGGTCGCGACAACGCTCAAAGTGCCAGATTGCAGACCGTTCCACAGGCTATCCTGATGCTGCTTGTTCCGGAACGGAGGGCTCATGACCCGCCGCGCCGCATGTTCCCAATCGTGGTGGAAATACTCGCTTTCATCCAAGGTCAGGTGCTGGATCAAAGGTTCTCCCCACACTCGCTTGCCCTGCATCTTTGCGCGCCGAATGGCCTCATGCGACTCTTCGCAGGAGGTATGCACCACGTACAAAGGCACGCCCGCCATGTCCGCAATCATGATCGCGCGGTTGGTCGCTTCGCCTTCGACCTGCGGCGGACGGGAATAGGCATGTGCCTCGGGCCCGGTATTGCCCTCGGCCAGCAGTTTAGCGCTCAGCTCGGCTACAACGTCACCGTTCTCGGCATGCACCATCGCGGTACCGCCCAACTCTGCCAGACGTTTGAACGAGGCAAACAACTCATCGTCATTCACCATCAACGCGCCCTTATAGGCCATGAAGTGCTTGAACGTGTTGATGCCGCGCGTTTCGATCACCGTCTTGATGTCGTCAAACACCTGCTCACCCCACCAGGTCACCGCCATGTGGAAAGAGTAGTCACAATTCGCCCGCGTCGACTTGTTGTCCCAACGCTTGAGCGCATCCAGCAGGCTCTCGCCCGGATTGGGCAGCGCGAAATCCACAACCATCGTTGTACCACCTGCCAGGGCCGCGCGCGTGCCGCTTTCGAAATCGTCGCTGGAATAGGTCCCCATGAACGGCATCTCAAGATGCGTGTGCGGGTCGATCCCACCGGGCATCACGTAGCACCCAGAGGCGTCCAACTCCTTGTCGCCGCGCAGGTCCGGCCCAATCTCGGTGATCAAGCCGCCCTCAACTTTCACATCCGCCTTATAGGTCAGATCAGCGGTCACGATGGTCCCGTTCTTGATAACAGTACTCATTTCAAACTCCCTGTTGCGGTCTGCGCCGCTTGCTTCATCTGGCTAAAAATATCCCGGGGGAGTCGCCCGTGGGCGACGGGGGCAGCGCCCCCTATTCCACGATCTCCGCCGTCTCAACGACCGCATGCAGCAAAACATCCGCCCCGGCAGCCGCCCAATCCTTGCTGATCTCTTCAGCCTCGTTGTGGCTCAGGCCATCTACGCAAGGGCACATCACCATCGCGGTCGGCGCGACCCGGTTGATCCAGCAGGCATCGTGCCCGGCCCCCGAAATGATATCCGTATGGGAATACCCCAGCCGCTCTGCCGCGTCGCGCACGGCGGCGACACAACCCTCATCGAATTTGACCGGATCGAATCCACCGACCTTTTCGAATTCAATCTGCAGGCCCATTTCGTTCACGATATCCTCAGCCGCCACACGAAGGCGATTTTCCATATCAGTGATCACATCCAATTCGGGCGAGCGGAAATCGACCGTGAACACCACCTTGCCCGGAATCACATTGCGTGAGTTCGGATACACATCAATATGCCCCGCTGCCCCAACCGCATGCGGCGCATTTGACCACGCAATCTCATCCACTTTTTCAAGAATACGCGCCATCGCCAGACCCGCATTCTTGCGCATCGGCATCGGGGTCGAGCCGGTATGGGCATCCTTGCCGGTCACCGTGATCTGGGTCCAACTTAGCCCCTGACCGTGGGTGACGACGCCGATGTCCTTACTCTCGGCCTCCAGTATCGGCCCTTGTTCGATATGCAGCTCAAAGAAGGCATGCATTTTGCGCGCGCCGACCTCTTCCTCGCCGCGCCAGCCGATACGCTGCAATTCATCGCCGAATTTTTTACCCTCGGCATCCTCGCGGTCATAGGCCCAATCCTGCGTGTGCATCCCGGCAAACACGCCCGAAGACAACATCGCAGGGGCGTAGCGCGTGCCCTCTTCATTCGTCCAGTTGGTCGCCACGATCGGATGTTTGGTTTTGATTCCCAGATCGTTCAGCGTGCGGATGATCTCCAAACCGCCAAGCACCCCTAGAACCCCGTCATACTTCCCGCCCGTCGGCTGTGTATCCAGATGAGAACCAACATAGACCGGCAGCGCCTCCGGGTCCGTGCCCTCTCGCCGCGCGAACATGTTGCCCATCTGATCCAAACCCATAGAACAGCCCGCGTCCTCGCACCAGCTTTGGAACAGCGCGCGCCCTTCGGCGTCTTCATCGGTCAGCGTCTGGCGGTTGTTGCCGCCCGCAACGCCGGGGCCGATCTTGGCCATCTCCATCAGGCTGTCCCACAACCTGTCGCCATTGATCCTGAGATTCTGCGCCGGAGCTGCCATAGTCTTCTTCCCTGTTGCTTGCGAGTTTGCTCGCTTTTGGTGTCTTGATTTGACCAACTGGTCAAACTCACGCTATCACGGGTTCGACATCAGTCAAGAAATTGCGCGCCGTCGCTGGAGTTTTCAGCAAAATCCCCTATGAACTGGCGCAAAAACAGACACGTTGGATACATGCCGAAAGACCGCGCACCCACCAGAATACAAAAGAAAAATCGCGCTGCGATTCTGGAAGCCGCGCTCGAGGTCTTTTCGACCCACGGGTTTCGCGGGGCAACCGTGGATCAGATTGCATCCGCTGCCGGGCTGAGCAAACCAAACCTGCTCTATTACTACCGCAGTAAAGACGCGATTTATGCTGCCCTGCTCGAGCGTCTTCTGGACACTTGGCTAGACCCGATGCGTGCTATCGATCCCGATGGCGATCCTCTGAGCGAGCTGTTGGGATATATCCACCGCAAACTGGAAATGAGCCGCGACTACCCGCGTGAAAGCCGCCTGTTTGCCAATGAGATCATTCGCGGCGCTCCACATATCTATGACGTGCTGTCCACAGATCTGAAAGCGCTGGTCGATGAAACCTCGACCCTGATCCGCCGCTGGATGGCCGAGGGGCATATCGCCGAAGTGAACCCCTATCACCTGATCTTCTCGATCTGGTCTTTGACCCAGCACTACGCAGATTTCGACGTCCAGATCCGCGCCGTTCTTGGCTCGGATGAAGCCGATCCCTACCCCGACGCGAAAATCTACCTTGATCAGGTGTTCACGCGCCTTCTGACGAGGTAACCGCTATTTCGCAGGTTTCAGCGCCAGAATACGGCGCAAAAGCACGATCACCATGGCGATCAGAATGGTCAGGTCGCCCATGGTTTTGACCGTATTGATCTTGGGCACTTTTCCGGCATCCTTGACGATCGCGGTATACATTTTCGGCTGCTGCACAACAGCCATGTGATCCTTGGCCGAGGCCTTAACGTAGGCGTCAAAATTCTGTAGCGCCTTGACCTTTTTGACCACCTGTCCAAGGAACCGTTGGTCCAGCTGACGCTCTTCCTTCAACTTCGCCATCATCTCTTCGAGAGAGCGTTTCAGCTTCTCAAGACTGTCCACGTCACGTTTGATCTGCTTCTGATGCTGAAGAAAATTCTTGGCGGCCATCGCATCACGTTGCTTGGCCTTGGAGAGGGCAACGTTCTTTTTGGACGTGTCACGGTCAAGCTTGGTGACCTTGTTGCCGCCCTTGCTCCGGCCCGGTGGTGCCGCTGGCATGACATTCTCCTTTGATCCTGTCTGTCAGCGGCAGTGTAGCACCGAACCGGTGTTTTAGGGATGAAGGTTTCCCTTACTCCGCCGCTTTCGCCATCGGATTGTTCGGATGCGAGGTCCAGTTGGCATAGTCCGGCTGCACGGTCTTGCCGGTGCGCGGATCGACCTCACCAGCTACCATCGGCTCCATCGTGATGCAACCTTCGATCGGGCAGACATCGACACAGAGGTTACAGGCAACGCATTCGTCATCCATCACCTCGAACACACGGTCATCAGACATCGAGATCGCCTGATGGCTGGTATCCTCACAAGCCGCATAGCACCGGCCGCATTTGATGCACTGGTCCTGATCAATCTTGGCCTTGGCCACATAGTTCAGGTTCAGATACTGCCAGTCGGTAACATTCGGCACCGCCCGACCAATGACCTGATCGACGCTGGCATAGCCTTTCTCGTCCATCCATTCGGACAGACCCGCCGTCAGTTCATCAATGATCTTGAAGCCGTAGGTCATCGCAGCGGTACACACTTGCACATTGCCGCAGCCAAGCGAGATAAATTCGGCCGCGTCACGCCAAGTGGTCACGCCCCCAATGCCGGAGATGGGCATACCATGCGTGGCCTCGGCCCGCGCGATTTCGGACACCATCGACAGAGCAATCGGTTTGACCGCCGGGCCGCAATAGCCGCCATGGCTGCCTTTGCCATCGATCGAAGGCTCGGGGCTGAACGTGTCCAGATTGACGCTGGTGATCGAGTTGATCGTGTTGATCAGCGACACTGCATCCGCGCCACCATTCCGTGCTGCTGCCGCAGGTTTGCGGATGTCGGTGATGTTCGGCGTCAGCTTCACGATGACCGGGCGGTCATAGTATTTCTTGCACCAACGGGTCACCATTTCGATGTATTCCGGCACCTGCCCCACGGCAGACCCCATGCCTCGCTCGCTCATGCCATGCGGGCAGCCGAAGTTCAGTTCGATCCCATCGGCGCCTGTCTCGGCGACGCGCGGCAGGATGGCTTTCCACGCCTCCTCCTCGCAGGGCACCATGATCGAGGCGATAAGCGCGCGATCCGGATAGTCCGCCTTGACCCGCGCCATTTCCTCAAGGTTCACCTCTAGCGGGCGGTCGGTGATCAACTCGATGTTGTTCAGACCCAGCAGCCGCCGATCAGCACCATAGATCGCGCCATAGCGCGGCCCGTTCACATTCACGACCGGAGGGCCCTCGGCCCCCAACGTTTTCCACACAACACCACCCCATCCGGCCTCGAACGCGCGGCGGACGTTGTATTCCTTGTCCGTCGGCGGCGCAGAGGCCAGCCAATAGGGGTTGGGGCTGGAAATGCCCAGAAAGTTTGTCGTCAGATCGGCCATGGCTTCTCCCTTCCCGGCTCAGCCGGTTTTTTTGAATATCATTTCGGTCGGGCGAATGCGCCCGACCTTCAGGTTTTTTACGTAGTTTTGGAACTTCTCAGGTGCCGTCTCGCCCATCATCAGGTGGATGCCCAACGCAGGCGGGCCGCTTTCGGCCATGCGCGCAAAGGCTTCCTCAAAGAAGGCGAGTGCGAACTCGGTACGGTCGGTCTCAGTCACCAGTTCCAGACCCGCAGCACTTGCGGCATCTCGGTAGACATCGGGTGCGTGGACGAAGGACGTCTCGGCCACGGTGGACCATGGCAGAGGAAACGCCAACGGCTCAGCCGCCTCACCGCCCATCACGTCGAACAAGGCAAAAGTTCCACCTGTCGCCAAAGCCCGAGAGACCTCGGCGAACAATCCCGCCTTGTCTTCGATGTTCATGCCAACATGGAACATCACGGCCAGATCGAACCCAGCATCGGGAACCGGCATGTCGAGGGCGCTGCCGACCAGAAACTCTGACTTGTCGGAATGTCCGACAAGATCGCTGAGCGTCTTGGCCGTTTCGACAAACTCAGGCGTCAGGTCGACGCCTGTGACCGTCGAGTCATACCGATCCACAATGTAGCGCGATGTCCCGCCGATACCGCAGCCAACGTCGAGCACACGCGTTGCATGGGTGGGTGAGAGCTGAGCGAACAAGTTATCGGTCGCCTTCACACCACCTGTATGAAACTCGTCTCCGGCCTTGAGGTCGGTTACGGTGGCTGCATCCGGGTCAATACCGCTGGCCTCAAGCGCCGCGCGGACGCGTTCGGTCAGGGCACCGGTTGTGTAGTGTTGGGCAACAGCTTGTTCGATCTGGGACATGACGATACCTCAGCAGCAAAAAAAATGGGGTGAATACCCCATCTTATCACGAAACGAGCGTTGCGTGGATGTCCATCGCCGCGTCCCGTCCCTCGGCCACGGCTGTCACGGTCAGATCCTCGCCGCCCGCGGCGCAGTCACCACCCGCCCAAACACCGTCCAGAGAGGTTCGCCCTGCCCCGGTGACAGCGATCTTGTTGCCGTCCAGCGCCAGACCTTCGGGCGCGCCTTCAAGCGTCTGACCGATGGCCTTGAGGACCTGATCAGCCGGAAGCCGGATCATCTCACCCGTCCCTTCTAGCCTGCCGTTCCGAGTGGTCGTGTATTCCAGCTCGATATCGACCGCAGATCCATTGCCGTAAACGGCGACCGGCTGCACATTCGTCAGGATCCGCACCCCATGCGAGGCTGCGAGGTCCTGTTCGTACCGGCTGGCACCCATCGCATCGCGCCCTCGGCGATAGGCAATCGTGACATGCTCAGCGCCCAGCAGTTTTGACTTCACGGCAGCGTCCACCGCAGTCATGCCGCCGCCGATCACGACCACATTCCGCCCGACCGGCAAGTGGGCCAGATCTTCGGCCTGACGCACATCCGAAATGAAATCCACAGCAGCCCGCACACCGTCCTTTTCGGTGCCTTGCGCACGCAACGCGTTCACACCCGCCAGACCGATCGACAGGAAAACGGCATCATAGTTCTCGACCAATCCGTCCAGCGAAATCGTATCTCCCAGAACCGAGCCCGTCTCGATCGCAATGCCACCGATTTTCAGAAGCCAGTCCACTTCGGCCTGAGCAAAGTCATTGGTCGATTTGTAGGCTGCAATCCCGTATTCGTTCAGACCGCCGGGTTTCGGCTTGGACTCGTGAATAACCACGTCATGCCCCAGCATCGCCAGCCGATGGGCACAGGCAAGACCAGCTGGCCCTGCCCCAATCACGGCAACCGTTTTGCCAGTAGGCGCGGCGCGTTCGAAGGGGTGATCGCCCGCTTCCATAACGGTGTCAGTCGAATAGCGCTGCAAGCGACCGATCTCGACCGGTTTGCCTTCGGCGGCTTCGCGAACGCAAGCTTCCTCGCACAAAGTCTCGGTCGGACAAACGCGGGCACACATGCCACCTAGAATGTTTTGCTCGAGAATCGTGCGACCCGCTGCTTGCGGCTGACCAGCCTGGATCTGGCGAATGAACAACGGAATATCGATATCCGTCGGACAGGCCGTCACACACGGCGCGTCATAGCAGAAATAACAGCGATCTGCCGCTACGGCGGCCTCATGCGGGGCCAAAGGCGGATGCAGATCGGTGAAATTCGAGGTCAGCTCATCGCTGGAAAGCCGCCCTGGGACAATCCCGGGTGCCATCTGGCCCTGTGCCATCACTCTACTCCCTGTAGATATGTTTGTTGTGAGGATCAGCTTGCCACATTCTGATTTTTTATCAATTGGTAAATTTTATCATTCGGTCAAAAAATGAAAAATCCGGGCTTTTGACCCGGATTTCCGTTATTTTGCTCAAAATTGATGCGGGATCGGGTCAGATCATGCCCGTCAAATGCCCAGATTTCATCCAAACACGCGCGCCATCCGGCCCCGCAACGGCCTGTGACTGCGATCCGGGCGGCAGGCGCAGCCAGTCCCACGCGGCGAATGATTCACCGCCTTCGTCAAAGCTGCCGGTGATAACAAACACCTCAAGCCCGCCTTCAGCGTTCAGATCAATAGCCTCACCCGCGACCCATTGCGCGATGCGCACATCCTCATGCTCATCCTTGAACAGGCGCAGATCGCCCCGACCGTTGATCGAGCGTTTGACCTCGGTCCGGTCAGACGGGTCGAATTGATGCAGCTTCACTAGAATGGTCGCCCCATCGGCCGCCGAAGGAGTATGGGATGAGGTCGGAGGGTTGCGAACATAGCTGCCAACCGGAAAATCTCCGGTTTCATCCTGAAAGACGCCATCCAGAACCAGATACTCTTCCCCACCATCATGGGTATGGGCCGCGAAGGCACTGCCGGGGGCGAAACGCACGATCGTAGTGGCGCGGGCGACTTCCTCACCGATCCGGTCCAGCATCTTGCGCTCGACCCCGGCCGCTGGCGATTGCACCCACTCAGTTTGATCAAAATGCACCGCAGCGCGTTTGGTGAAATCCGCGTTGATCCTCATGGCGGCCTCCTGCTTTGAGTCTCCTGCTTGAGATGGGATGGAGAACGCGAAAATCAATCCAACAGTTTTGACGCCCTCTGCGGCTTGCTGTAATCCCAATGAAAACGGGCGACAGGAACAGGCACGAATGGCTTCGCAGAAATTCAACATCGTCGTCATCGGACAGAATAACCGCCTGCAATATGAGGCCCTTCTGTTCGCCGCCTCGCTACGCCACTGTTCCCCCGGTTTTGACGGCAAGCTTTATGTCGCCACCCCAAACCCCGGCCCCCGTTGGAGCCAGAACCCCAGCATCCAGAACGAGGATGTGCGCAAGGCGCTTTATCAGCTGGACGCCGAGATCCTTCCCTTCGACAACCACGTCTTCGGCGAGAGCTATCCGCATGGCAACAAGATCGAGGCCCTGCTGGCCCTGCCTGAGGGGGAACCGTTTGTCTTCTTCGACACCGATACGCTGATCACCGGCGACCTGACCTCGGTCCCGTTTGATTTCGAACGCCCCGGCGCCTCGCTCAAGGTTGACGGGACTTGGCCGAAACCCACTCTCTACGGTCCCGGGTTCGAGAGGATTTGGAGCGCGCTCTATCACCGCTTTGGTCTGGATTTCGACAGCTCGATTGATAACAGCCAGCCCAAGGAACACTGGAAGCGGTTTCTGTATTTCAACGCAGGCTATTTCTTCTACAAACGCCCGCGCCAATTCGGCGAGCGGTTCTTGGACTACGCGCAAACCATTCGCGACGAAGAGATCCCCGAACTCACCGGGCAGAACCTTGATCCCTGGCTGGATCAGGCTGCCCTGCCGCTGGTGATCCACTCATTCGGTGGCGGGCGCGATGCCTTGCCGGACGGGCTTCTTGATGGGTCGGTCAGTTGTCACTATCGCCTGTTTCCGCTGCTTTACGCCCGTGAGAGTGACCGCGTGATTGAGGTGCTCGAAACCGTCTCAGCCCCCAACAAAGTCAAGAAAGTCCTCAAGGCCTATGACCCGATGAAGAGGCTGATATTTCAAGGCAAAGGCCACAAAATCCGCGAGATGTTCGACCAAAACGCCCTGCCCGGGCGCGAACAGGCCATCCGCAAGGCGATCAAGGCCAAAGGTCTCTGGCTGCGCTGACAGGATCGCCCATAGGATCGTTGTGCAAGGGCCTGCAATAGCCTACAGATTCGCCAACGCACATTCCAACAGGAGATTTTCACGATGTCTGACGGCCCTACCTACGGTTTCGACACTCTGCAGATACACGCGGGCGCACGCCCCGATCCCGCAACCGGCGCGCGCCAGACTCCGATCTACCAAACGACGGCTTATGTCTTTCGCGATGCGGACCACGCGGCGGCTTTGTTTAACCTGCAGGAAGTGGGCTTTATCTATTCGCGCCTGACCAACCCGACCGTCGCCGTTTTGCAGGAACGTGTCGCGACGCTTGAGGGCGGCGTTGGCGCGGTCTGCTGTTCCTCGGGGCACGCGGCGCAGATCATGGCGCTGTTCCCGCTTATGGGGCCGGGCTGCAACGTGGTGGCCTCGACCCGCCTGTATGGCGGCACTGTCACGCAGTTCAGCCAGACGATCAAACGCTTCGGCTGGTCGGCCAAATTTGTCGACACTGATGATCTGGAGGCCGTGAAAGCCGCTATCGACGAAAACACCCGCGCGGTATTCTGCGAATCTATCGCCAACCCCGGCGGCTATGTCACCGATATCCGCTCTCTGGCCGATGTTGCGGACGGCGCAGGCATTCCGCTGATCGTCGACAACACCTCGGCCACGCCCTACCTGTGCCGCCCGATTGAACACGGCGCGACTCTGGTCGTACATTCGACCACCAAATACCTGACCGGCAATGGTACCGTCACCGGCGGCTGCATCGTGGATTCGGGCAAGTTCGACTGGTCGGCGAATGACAAATTCCCCTCCCTCAGCCAGCCCGAGCAAGCCTATCACGGGCTGAAATTCCATGAGACCTTCGGCCCGCTGGCCTTCACCTTCCACGGCATCGCCATTGGCCTGCGCGATCTGGGTATGACCATGAACCCGCAGGCGGCACATTACACGCTGATGGGGATCGAGACGCTTTCGCTGAGGATGGAGCGCCACGTTGAGAACGCCCAGAAGATCGCCTCCTGGCTCGAGGCGGATGACCGGGTCGACTACGTGACCTACGCGGGCCTACCCTCGTCGCCCTATCACGACCGGGTCAAGGCGCAGTATCCGCGCGGTGCCGGTGCCCTGTTCACCTTTGCGGTCAAGGGTGGCTATGACGCCTGCATCAAACTGGTGAACGCATTGGAGATCTTCAGCCACGTTGCCAACCTCGGCGATGCGCGTTCGCTGATCATCCACTCGGCCTCGACCACGCACCGGCAACTGACGCCTGAACAGCAAGAGGCCGCAGGCGCGGGCCCCAACGTTGTGCGAGTCTCGATCGGGATCGAGGATGCTAACGACCTGATCGCTGATTTGGATCAGGCTTTGGCCAAAGCCAGCGCATAAAGCCATGAGCGGACACGACACCAACGCACTTGGTCAACCCATCGGACGGCCGGTCACGGGCGAATTCCCGCGCCCCACGCCGCCTTATACCCCGATGGAGGGCCAGTATTGCTCGGTCGTGCCGCTTGATGTGAACAGGCATGCGCCCGGATTGTTCCGGGCGTTTGCCAATGACGCCGATCACCGAAACTGGACCTACCTGCCCTATGGGCCGTTTGGATCTGAGCAGGAGTTCGAAACCTGGGCTCGCGCGAACTGCATGGACGCCGACCCGATGTTTCACACGGTTCTGGATGCAAACGATGTCCCCGTTGGCATGGCATCATACCTCAGGATCGAACCGGCCGCCGGTGTGATCGAGGTCGGGCATATCCACTTCTCGCCCCTGCTGCAGCGCAAGCCGCAATCGACCGAGGTCATGTATCTGATGATGCGCCGTGTGTTCGATGAGCTGGGCTATCGCCGTTATGAATGGAAATGCGACGCGTTGAATGCGCCATCTTGTAGTGCAGCCCAGAGGTTGGGCTTCACCTATGAGGGGACATTCCGCCAAGCGACACATTACAAGGGGCGCAATCGCGATACGGCCTGGTATTCGATCCTCGACAGCGAATGGCCGCGTATTCGAGATGCGTTTGAAGACTGGTTGTCCCCGGGTAATTTTGACGAAACGGGCCAGCAACGAAAACCGCTGAAGGCCCGCGCGGAAACGTGAGCCTATTCTGAAATCTCGAACTCCATCGAGACACTGACAGAAACCGAGATCTCTCCGCCAGCAACCGGCACTCCACCTGTGTCTGCCATGGCCATGTTCCGCATCTCGGCCATCGGGCGCACACTGCCACCACGCTCCGAGATCGTCTGAACTGGCCCCAATGTGACATCGGCGGCTTGGGCAAGTTGTTCAGCCTTTGCGGTTGCCTCGCTCACAGCTTTTGCACGGGCCTGAACCTCAATCGGTTCAGGGTCTTGCAGACCAAAGCTCAACCCGCTGAAATCGTTTGCCCCGTCCTGAATGACCGCGTCCATGACCTCACCCAGTTGGGTCAGATCACGCACCCGCACAAATACACGGTTCGAGGCGACAAATCCGGTGATCTCAGGTGGTTCCCCATTTTGCTGATTCCGTTTCGACCAGATGGGCGACAAAGACAGATCGCGGGTCTGCAAATCCCGATCTTCGATGCCCATTTCCCCCAACCGCGCAAGCACCTGCGCCACAGCGTCCGAGGTGGCCTTCATGGCCTCTGAGGCCTCGGGGTTCTGATGTGTCACACCCAGGGTGATCGTCGCCATATCAGGGGCAACCTGAACGGTTCCGGTGGCATCCACGTTGATGCGACGTTCTTCCGCATGTGCCAGCCCGGCGGTGGTTGCGGCCATCATCGCGGCCAGAAAAGCGAATGTCTTCAAGGTGATCCCTCCAACTTACTCTGTCTCAACATGGGTCCGAGGGGCACACACGCACAAGGGGAAGTCCCGGCTTTTTCTTTCCCTCGGCGGGTTCCTGCTTTAGTATCATCCTGCGAATACAAAGGTATTTGCGTTGATATGGTTAACTGTGGTTCCTCCGGATTATGAAACCCGCTTTTGCGCTGACCTTTTCTGCGACCGGAATTTCCCTTCAACACCATTCGGATGGTGAATGGTACGACATTGGCGAAGTGCCTTTGTCGGCCCCGGACTTGAGTGACCAGATCAAAGCTCTGCACGACAAAGCGTTTGCGCTGGAAAACGACCTCAGCTGCAAACTGGTGCTGCCCGCAGATCAGGTGCGGTATCTTGCTCTGCCCACGGAAGGCCAAAGCGAAGATCAGATCGCGTCCGAGGTTCAAGCCGCAGTCGCCGAGGCAACGCCGTATGAGTTGGCCGATCTGTCCTACGACAGCGCGACCGAGGGGTCGACCACCTTTGTCGCCGCCGTTGCATGCGAGACGCTGAACGAAGCGCAGGCATTTGCGGCGCAGCACGGGTTCCTGCCAGTCACCTATAGTGCAGCCACGACTGAGGCCGAATTTCCGCGCGAGCCTGTATTTGAAATGACCAGCGAACCGCAGGTCGCTGCGCCTTCACCCGAGCCCGAGCTAGAAAGACCCACGGTTCACGCCATAGCGGATGACGCGGCGCCTACGGCGTTCCGCTCTCCCGAACCTGCTACGACCGCAATCTCGTTGCCTCCCGCATCGAACAAGGGACAACGTTGGGCGTTTCCTGCGATTGCCGCGCTGATCTGCGTCGGGGTTGGTGTTTGGGCGTGGTCTCTAATCGGGGCAGAACCAGACAACGACACATCCACCGAAAATGACACGGCCGAACTGTCTGCACCGCAGTCTCAGGACACCTCACTGCCTGAGACCGGTCCAGAGCCTGAAACCGAAATAGCGGCGGCACCGGCAGCGGAAGAAAAACCAGAACCTGAAGCACAGCCAGAATTGTCCCCGACAGATGCGGCCATTCTCGAAGCGCTGAAAGTCGCGCCGACGCCTGTGGAACAGATTGCACAGGACCCCGAAGCACAAAGCGACATCGAAGAGGTCGCGGGCACCCTAGTGGAGGCCCCCGAAGCGCCGCTTACCCCGGCATTGATTTCCGAGGATGACCTCTACCTCGCGTCTATTCACAACCCGGATCTGTCCAGCGACGCGATTGCCCTGCCCGATCAAGGCAGTTTCGACACGGATGCCGCCTTTGAACGCATCCCCGGCTCCGCAATAGCAGGCGCACAATACGAACTGGACGAACGCGGGCTGGTCGTACCGACCGCAGAAGGTGCACTGTCGCCCGAAGGTATCGTGGTTTATCAGGGGCGCCCATCCAAGGTCCCGCCTGAAGTACCGGTGCGGTTCGAAAAAGAACCCGTGGTCGATGAGGTCAACCAAAGGTTGGCCGAACTCCGACCCCGGCCCCGCCCTGGCAATCTGGTCGAGAATTTCGAACGCACGCAATTGGGTGGGCGCAGCCTTGAAGAGCTTGCGGTCGTGCGACCCAAATTGCGGCCCGAAAGCCTACAGGTACAGCCCGAGGTCGACGACACACCCACTGCATTGGCGGTTGTTCGCGTCCCTCGCCCCAAACTACGGCCCGCACGAGCTGTGGCCTCGGCCAGCACTAGCGGATCAAATCTGGGATCAACCGCAGCAGTCGCGTCCAGCAATGACGAGGCCGGGTCCTTCCAGCCGAAATCCGTGGCCCCCAAAATCCCGACAACGGCCTCGGTCGCACGACAGGCCACAATCGACAATGCTCTGAACCTGCGCAAGCTGAACCTGATCGGCGTTTATGGCACACCTGCAAATCGCCGTGCCCTCGTCCGGCTTCCGAGTGGTCGGTACAAAAAGCTCAAGATCGGAGACCGGATTGACGGCGGCAAGGTCATCGCCATCAGCGACAGTGAGTTGCGGTATGAGAAGAAGGGCCGCAACCTGACTTTGAAAATGCCGCGTGGCTGAGGACCTGTATTTTCAGACAGTCAAAGCTGGGTACGAACACGCTGCCCAACAGTTGATCCCGGCCTATGACAGCCTTTCTCCTACCGATGTCCTGCGCCCCGTTTTGGATCACTTGCCGGATACCGGGGCGAGCGTTCTGGACGTAGGCGCGGGCACTGGAAGGGTGGCGCGATGGCTGGCCAAACGAGGCTGCGACGTGACGGCGATCGAGCCAGTCGATGCCTTTCGCAACCACGCGATACGCGTTGATGCCGCGCAATCCGTTCGGTGGCTTGATGCTTGCCTGCCTAGACTAAGCGCTCTGCCAGATGGTGTTGTTTTCGACTCCATTCTGGTCATCGGCGTCCTGCACCACCTGCCGCCGCGCGATCAACACACGGCTATGAGTGTTCTGTCTGAACGCCTGAGACCGCAAGGGCGGATGATTTTGTCGCTCAGACATGGCCCCTGCCCTCCGGACCGACCTGGTTATGTGATTTCGAACGACGCAATCGTTGATCAAGCGTTAGGTTCGGGCCTGCAGGTGCACCACAGGTCCCGAACCGACTCGATACAACCGGCCAACCAGAGCGCTGGTGTGACCTGGACATGGCTGGTATTTGGCGCAGCTTTTAGCGTTTCGGTTTAAACCTGCGACACGAATACCCTGCCACGCTTTCAGCGTTCTCGGGACATTCGTGCCACTTGGCGATTCAGGTAAAACCGAAACGCTTTAGGCCGCCGAAATCTCACCGCTTTCGATTTGTTCACGTTCGATGGATTCGAACAGGGCCTGGAAGTTACCCTCACCGAACCCATCATCCCCCTTGCGCTGGATGAACTCGAAAAAGATGGGGCCGATCACGGTTTTTGAGAAGATCTGCAGCAGAATCCGCGTCTCTCCCCCATCCACAACGCCTTCACCATCGATCAGAATGCCGTGCTTCATCATCCGGTCCAGCGGCTCGTCATGGTCCGTCACTCGGTCTTTGGACATGTCATAGTAGGATTGGTTCGGACCCGGCATGAACTTCAACCCGTTCTCTGCAATGGCATCGGTCGAGGCATAGATGTCCTCGCTGCCCACCGCGATGTGCTGAATGCCCTCGCCCTTGTACTTTTTCAGGTAAGAGACGATCTGACCCGTTTCGCCCCTATCCTCGTTGATCGGGATACGGATGCGGCCACAGGGCGATGTCAGCGCGCGGCTATAGAGACCGGTGAACTTGCCCTGAATGTCAAAGAACCGGATTTCACGGAAGTTGAACAGGTCGCCATAAAACTTGAACCACTTGTCCATATTGCCCCGATAGACATTGTGGGTGAGGTGATCGAGATAGTAGAACCCCTCGCCGCGCGGTTTCGATTCTTTAATCCACGCGAATTCCTCATTGTAGGGCGAGGTATCGTAATACTGGTCGACGAAGTAGATCAGCGATCCGCCAATCCCCTTGATTGCCGGGACATTCATCGTCTTGTCCGCGCCATCATACGGCTCTGCCCCTTTTGAGACGGCATGTTCGTAGGCTTTCTGCGCGTCCACAACGCGCCAGCCCATCGACGGTGCGCAAGGCCCGTGTTCCGCGACGAACTTGTCGGCAAAGCTGTCGGGGTCCGCGTTCAGGATGTAGGTGACATCGCCCTGCTGCCACAGCTCGACCAGAGGTTTGGTTTTGTGGCGCGCAACCAGATCGAAGCCCATTTTGGCGAACAGATCACGCAACTCCTGCGGTTCGGGGTGCGCGAACTCGACAAATTCAAACCCGTCGGTACCTGCGGGGTTTTCGGGACTGATGATAGATTTCGGGGCGTTATGCGGGAAAGGACCCATGGCGCGTCTCCTTCGAAAACAGGAATTTCTTTGCTGATTCCAAAATACGCCTTAAGCAGTGCTGTTTCCGCGCATTGTTTTCATGTAAACTATCCAAGTGTGCGCAAACTGCGCATGAATGACCTGAAATTTGAGATCTTGCCGCATATGCTTGATGCAACCGATACACGCCTGCTCTCAGCGCTTCAAAAGGACGCGCATCTGACCGCGCATCAATTGGGTGAGCTGCTGAACCTATCCCCCAGCCAGGCAGGTCGCCGCCGTCAGCGCCTTGAGGCTGAGGGCTATATCACCGGCTACGCGGCTCGGCTGGATCCGCTGAAACTCGGCTTGCAGGTTCAGGGCTTCGTTCAGGTCCATCTGGGCACTCACGGCCCTGATCAATCCGCCAGCTTTGCCCGGATGGTTAACACCCAACCCGAGATCACAAGTGCCTGGACGATGACAGGCGAGGCAGACTACCTGCTTCACGTCTATTGTGACGATCTTTCTGCACTCAACAGCTTGCTTCACGAGGTGATCCTGCCGCATCCTGCAGTGGCACGGGTACAAAGCCAGATCGTGATGGACCAACTCAAACGCGACGCACCCCTGCCAACCTGAGCGGGCAATGAGGACATAGATGGACGATTTCCTATATCAGGCTTCTATTTATCTGGCTGCGGCCGTTATCGCCGTGCCCCTGTCGGCTCGGTTGGGCCTTGGGTCGGTTCTTGGATACCTAGCGGCTGGCCTGATCATCGGCCCCGTCCTCGGCCTTGTCGGTGCCGAGACCGAGGACCTGCAACATGTGGCCGAGTTCGGCGTGGTCATGATGCTGTTTCTCATCGGTCTCGAGCTGGAGCCGCGCGCCCTGTGGGATATGCGCGACAAGCTGTTGGGTCTTGGCGGGCTTCAGGTTCTGTTGTCCACCGCCGTTATTGCCGGTGTCGCGATGTACGCGAACCACCCCTGGTCCGTCGCTCTGGCGGTCGGTTTGACCTTGTGTTTGTCCTCAACCGCGATCGTGCTGCAAACCCTGTCTGAAAAGGGCTTGATGCAAACGAACGGAGGCCGCGCGACGTTCTCAGTTCTGCTGACGCAAGACATTGCCGTCATCCCGATTCTGGCCCTGCTGCCGCTGCTCGCCCTGCCCGCCATGCCGCATATCGAGGCAGACGGCTCAATCGATCGCGGCGCGGAGCATCTGCATGATGCAGGGCATCACAGCCTGTCTCTGGTCGAAGGACTGCCGGGCTGGGCCGTCACTCTGGTCACCATCGGCGCAATTGCCTTTGTCATTCTGGCGGGCGTCTACCTGACCCGGCCGCTGTTTCGATTCATTCACGCAACCCGCCTGCGCGAGATGTATACCGCGCTGGCGCTGATGATCGTGGTCGGGATTTCGTTCCTGATGACACTGGTGGGCCTGTCACCCGCTCTGGGCGCGTTTCTGGCGGGTGTGGTTTTGGCCAGTTCGGAGTTCCGCCATGAAATGGAAAGCGACCTCGAGCCGTTCAAGGGCCTGTTCCTAGGGCTGTTCTTCATTACGGTCGGTGCAGGTATCAACGTCGGCTATTTCTTCAACGACCCGTTCGACTTGATCGGTCTGGCCCTGCTGGTCATCCTCGTTAAAGGCGTCATCCTATATCTCGTGGGCAAAGCCTTCAAGCTGAAGGGCCGGGATCACTGGCTGTTCACTCTTGGACTGGCCCAGGCGGGTGAGTTCGGCTTTGTCCTTCTGGCGTTTTCGACGCAGCAGAATGTCATCCCGCCGGACCTGTCGCAAAAGATGCTGATGATCATAGCGCTGACCATGCTGATCACCCCGCTCCTGTTCATCATCTACGACCTTCTGTCTCGCAAGATGGCCGACACCAACGCCGCGCCGGAACCCGATGAGATCGACGAGAAAGGCCCCGTGATCATCGCCGGGATCGGTCGGTTTGGTCAGATCGTCAATCGGTTGGTCCGGGCCAGCGGCTTCAAGACCGTTGTTCTGGACCACGATATCGAGACGATCCAGCTGATGCGTCGTTTTGGCGTAAAAGGCTTTCTGGGTGACCCGACCCGGCCGGAACTACTGCGCGCTGCGGGGCTTGAGAAAGCCTCGGTGCTTGTCGCTGCGATGGATGATCGAAAGACGGTGACCCGTTTGGTCGGCTACGCCCGCCGCCAGCGCCCCGATCTGCACATCATCGCGCGAGCTCATGATCGGACACATGTGTATGAACTGTATCAGGCCGGGGCCAATGACATCGTGCGCGAAATGTTCGACAGCTCCTTGCGCGCGGGCCGCTATGTGCTGGAGAATATCGGGCTGAGCGAATACGAGGCCGCGCAGGCCGAACAGACCTTCTATCACCATGACCGAACGTCCGTGCGCGATTTGGCCGAGCTGTGGATTCCTGGTATGCCCACGTCCGAGAATACGAAATACATCGAACGCGCGCAAAAGCTCGAGAAGGATCTGGAAACCGCGTTGCTGGAATTGGCGGAACAGCACGCAAAGGATTCTGCCTGACCGAAGCAATTGCCCGGTCAGGCGCTTAGGTTACCCGTCCGAGACGCCCGCCTCGGCAAAGGTTGCCATGCCCGAGTGGCAGGCAACCGCGCTTTTGAGAATGTTGATCGCAAGCGCACCGCCTGATCCCTCACCAAGACGCAGGCCGAGGCTCAGCAGCGGCTCCTTGCCCAGTTTTGACAGCATCGCAGCATGCGCGCCTTCTGCGCTTTGGTGCCCCGCGATGGTGTGATCCAGAGCCGAGGGCGAAACGCGCGCCAGACAGGCTGCGGCAGAGGTACAGATGAAGCCATCCAGAATGACGGGAATGCGCAACATACGGGCCGCCGCAATCGCTCCGGCCATGGCCGCGATCTCGCGCCCGCCGAGGCAGCGCATAACCTCCAACCCATCTTCACTGCCATGCAGCGCAACGCCTTCAGCCACTACGCGGGTCTTGTTTGCAAGGCCTGCATCGTCGACCCCTGTACCGCGACCGGTCCAATCAGCGGCCTCGCCTCCGTAAAGGGCGCAGGCGATAGCAGCAGCGGGCGTGGTGTTGCCGATCCCCATCTCGCCGACCACCAGCAGATCGGATTGCGGGTCCACGGCATTCCAACCGGTTTGCAGTGCGCTCAGCAACTCGGCCTCACTCATGGCTGGGGCTTGGGTGAAATCTGCCGTCGGCCGATCAAGATCCAGCGCGTGGACGTCCATCTTTGCGCCCGCCGCCTTGGCCAACTGGTTGATCGCCGCGCCGCCATGTTCAAAATTCATAACCATCTGAACGGTCACTTCGGGTGGAAAGGCCGAAACGCCCTGCGCCGTGACCCCGTGGTTACCCGCAAAGACAATGACCTGAGGGGCCGCAACCTGCGGTCGCGCATCCCCACGCCAGGCCGCGTACCAGATCGCCAGATCCTCAAGCCGCCCCAGCGCGCCCGGCGGTTTGGTCAACTGACCGTTGCGTTCAGCCGCGCCATCCGCCGCCGCCATGTCCGGCCCTTGGGCGTTGGTCAACGCGTCGCGGAACGTGTTCAAATCATTCAGTTCAGGCAGCATCAAAGCCTCATTGCATCAGAGTGGTCCTGTGTGTTTAACCGAAGCACTGAATCCAACAAGGCCTCGAAAGGCGCAGAAGTGCAAAAAAACGACACCAATCCGGTTTCCGCATGGGATATCCCGCTGGCGCTGGTCCTGTTGACGCGCCTGCCCCTGCCCCGTTTGCCCGAGAGGGTCTTTGCCCGGCAAGCGCAGGCGGTTTGGGCCTTTCCGGTGGTCGGCTTGGTGATTGGTATATTGGCTTGCGTCATCGGATGGCTTGCACTGACACTGTCGGTTCCGCCATTCGTCTGCGCCGTTTTGCTCGTGGCCACCCTGACCATGACGACGGGCGCAATGCATGAGGACGGGCTGGCCGATACGTTTGACGGCCTATGGGGCGGGTTCACGCCGGAACGCCGGTTGGAGATCATGAAGGATAGCCACATCGGCACATATGGCGTGCTGTCCCTGATTGGTTCGCAGCTGATGCGAGTTGCAGCAGTCGCGGCCCTTTTGTCTGCCGGTGCGTTTCTAGCGATCATTGCCGCTTGTGTGGTGTCACGCGCGTTCATGCCCTTGCTGATGGCTGCATTGCCCAATGCGCGTAAATCCGGTCTAAGCCATTCTGTCGGTGCTCCGCCAGTGGGTCCTGTCGCCGTTTCGCTCGCTCTGGCTGGCTTGACGGGAGTATTGCTGATCGGTGGGCAGGTCATTTTGCCCGCCCTATGCGCCGCGCTCGTTGTGGGTGCTCTGGCCGTCGTGGCAAAAGCTAAGATAGGCGGCCAGACCGGAGATATCCTCGGCGCTTCTCAGCAATTGGCCGAAATCACTTTCCTGGTAGCAATAGCGGCTCAGCTTTAAGACACCCCACCCGTCTCGATCCGCAGGGTGCAGCCGCAATGCTTGCAATGTACCGCGTCCGGATCATGCCGGAACAGCCCGCAGCTGGGGCATTTGTGGCGCACTTTCTGCGGCATGAAAATCGCCTGCGCCAAGCGCACGAACAGGGCAACACCCACCACCATGATAAACACCGAGAACAGCTTGCCCCAAGGCGTCGACAGGGTGATGTCACCAAATCCCGTGGTCGTCAGGGTCGCCATGGTGAAATAGAGCGCATCTATATAGGGGTTCTTAGCATCTTCAGGGATGAAAAAGACAAGAACCGCTGTCGAAGTTGCAAACACGAAAACCAGCAGATTGATGGCCGCGATGACCGCATCTTCATGCGTGCGGAAAAAGGTACTGTCGCGCCGTAAATCCCACAGCAGATGGTACGAGTGGATCAACCGAAGGGCGCGCAGGATACGCAGGAATGCGAGATTGCCGGTCAGAAACGGGTCGAGGATCAACGACACAATCACCACGATATCTGCCAGCGTATAAATTTTACGCAACAGCTTCCAGCGATCCTTGGCGATCCACATTCTGGCGGAAAAATCCAGAAGGATAATAAAGCCAACCACCCAACTGATACCAGTAACCCATGGGCCATGCGGAAAATGCGCGGTGGCGACAAAGAAGATGATGGTGACCACATCGAACAGGATCAAACCATAGCGGAACCAAACCGAAATCGGGGCCTTTCCGATATATAGGAACTTGACCGTCTTCTTCATGCCGAACCGGTATCTGCTTGCATCTACAGAAAAACTAACCGGTTTTCGCCAATCCACCAAGCAACGAAAAAGGCCGCCCCGATGCCAGAGCGGCCTTGCTGTTTAAATCGTCGTGGACTTAGGCTGCGGCGGCGCGCGAAGTCAGGACATCATCGACCTGCTTCGCCGCAGAAATCTCTCCGTCCCCGGACACGGCGGCGACTTCACGGGTCAGACGCTCGAGCGCGGCTTCATAAAGCTGACGCTCGGAATAGCTTTGCTCGCGCTGGTCATCGGTGCGGTGCAGGTCGCGAACCACTTCGGCGATCGAGATCAGATCGCCCGAGTTGATCTTCTGTTCGTATTCCTGCGCCCGGCGCGACCACATGGCCCGCTTGACCTTGGCCTTGCCCTTCAGCGTCTTCATCGCCTGGCTGATCACATCCGGCGAGCTGAGCGAACGCAGACCGGATTCGGTCACTTTGTTTGTCGGCACACGCAGGGTCATCTTGTCTTTCTCAAAAGAGATGACGAACAGTTCGAGCGAAAATCCAGCGACGTCCTGCTCTTCGATCGAGATGATCTGACCCACACCATGGGCGGGGTAGACAACATAGTCGTTCGGGCGGAACTCAAGCTTTTTCGACTTCGACATTCAATTCATTCCTTGGTTTTGGACCGGGATGCGAACAACAAAAAACCCACGCTCGGTGCCTATTGTGGCCCCGGCAGGCGGTCTGTTTGTCGCAAATTCAGAACTCCAAAGCGAGCATACTTACGGAGTACATCCCAATCTCAGTCATCATGTAGGGGGAGAGTATATCACAAAAATGAGACACTCAAAAGTTTCCCTAGGGGAATTATTTTATAAACGGCCTGCAATCAAGGGATTAGGCTTCGAAGACCGCATTTCTTAGCCATCCAAATGGGGTGCGAATCACTTACCCGCCTTCACCCGGAGCTTCGGAGAAATACTTCTCCATCTTGCCTTCCTCGCCATCGCGCTCTTCCGCCTCTGGCAACGGGTCTTTTTTGGTCACGATGACCGGCCACATTTCAGAGTATTTGCGGTTGAACTCGACCCAGGTTTCCATGCCTGGTTCGGTGTCGGGACGGATTGCATCAGCCGGGCATTCTGGTTCACAGACGCCGCAGTCGATGCATTCGTCGGGGTGGATGACCAGCGTATTCTCACCTTCGTAGAAACAGTCCACCGGGCACACTTCCACACAGTCGGTGTATTTGCAGCCGATGCAGTTTTCGGTAACGACGTAGGTCATGTTTAGAATCCCATTCAGGTTTGGCGTCTAGCTAGTTCAGTCCGGGTTTGGCTTCAAGATGTGGGGCCGTTTGGCGTGCGAGAAAGATCAAGCGCGCGCCGATCTTTCTTGGTTGGACGACCTTTTCCCTCATATGACGGGTTTTTGGGCGGTATGTCCTTCTTTTCCGTCATATCGAAGTACAATGTTTGCGCCTCGGGGGCTGGGCCGCGGCGGTCGCCGAGTTTTTCAATGCGCACGACCCGGATGATTTTGCCCTGTGGAAAGGTCAGAACGTCGCCGGGAACCACCGCTTGGGCGGGTTTCAGAACGCGGTTGCCGTTCAGCCTGACATGGCCGCCGCTGACCTGTTTGGCCGACAGGCTACGGGTCTTGAAGAACCGCGCCTGCCAGAGCCATTTGTCGATCCGCAGCTTGGCCCGATCCATGACGGATCAGTTGCCGCCCTTCAAACCCATCAGCGCTGCTGCAAACGGGTTGTCGGGGTCGATCGCCTTTTCCTTCTTCGGAGGCCGGGACGAGAAGGACTTCGCGCCCTGTGGCTTGCCGCCCTTCTTGCCTTGCGGCTTGCGACCGTCCTGAGGTTTCCCACGCGGCTTGCCTTTGCCCTGCCCCTGTTCACGGCGCGGGCCGCGATTTTGTTGGCGCTGACGGCCCCATGTGAAGGTGTAGAACACCTCGACCTCGGGTTCGTCATTTGCGGGTTCCGCGGCCGGAGCCTCGGCTGCCGCCTCGGTGCTTTCGGTGGCCTCGGCTGGCGCCTCGGCGGGTGCGGCGACCTCATCTGTCGAGGCCTCGACGGTCGGGGTTTCTTCGGCCGCGGGGTGTTCTGCCACTTCAGTCGCAGGTGCCTCAGCCGGAACGGCTTTGACCTTTTCACGCTCACCGCGTTCGGCCTTGTAGCCCAGACCCTGCATCAGGTCCGCGAACTGATCCAGCGTCATGCCTGTGATCGAGAGCATGTCAGGCTTGGCTTCAAAGCCTCCCCGGCTGTCCTCAGAGCGCAGCATATCGGCCAGGCGCTCAAGCATGTCGATCCGGATCGAACGTTCACCCGCATCGCGGTAGCCACACATGGTGTCATAGCCCTGCGGCGCATCCTTTGCGACCGGCACAGTGACCAGACCCGGAGGCGGTGCCTCGGGGAATTCCTGCAGACCGCTGGACAGTGCCCAGAGAACCAGGCGGAGGCGCGTTGGCGCAGGTTTTAGCAGCAGCGGCATGAAGATGGTGAACTGACCAAAACGGATGCCGTGCTTGCGCAGCGCGCCGCGGGCGTCCTGATCCAGATCCTTGACCTCTTGCGCGACCTGCGCGCGGGGCAGCACGCCCAGCGCCTCGACCATGCGGAAGGCAAAGCCTTTCGCCAGACCGGACAGTTCCTCGTCCCGCGACAGGTTCAGCAGCGGCTCGAACAGCGCGGCCACTTTGCGGTCGATGAAGTGCTGCAGACGGCGCTGCACCTTCTGTTCGACGTCCGGCCCTGCGGCCTCATCCACGAAAACCTCTACCATCGGCTTGAGAGGCTCCGCCCCGGCAACCAGTTTGCCGACAGCGTATTCGCCCCACATCAGGCCGCCCTGATCAGTGAAATCAATTTCGGTATCGGGTGCATTGTAGAAGCGATCGGCACGCAGATGGAATTGCGGCGCGAGTGCTTGCAATGAGGCCGACTTGAGTGCTTTCGCCTCAGCCCCTTGCGCGCTTTTGTCCGGTGTAAACCGGAACCCTTCCAGACGACCGACGAATTCGCCTTCGACGGTCACTTCACCCTTGTCATTTACTTCGGCCAAAAGGGCCTCCTTCTGTTTGAGCCGGCGCAACAACACCGAGGTGCGCCGGTCCACAAATCTTTGCGTCAGACGATCATGCAGAGCGTCCGACAACCTGTCTTCTACAGTGCGCGTTTCCTCACGCCAATGCGATTCGTCACGGACCCAGCCGTTTCGTTGCGCAACATATGTCCAAGTGCGAATATAAGCCAACCTTTTGGACAGCGCATCAATATCTCCATCCGTGCGATCAATCCGGCGGATTTGCCGCGCCATGAAGTCATCCGGGATCGCGCCGCGTTCGTGTAGATGGCCGTAGATCACCTCGAGCAGATTGGCATGTTCCGAATGGCTAATGCCCCGAAAATCGGGAATTCGGCACACATCCCATAGCAAACGGATCGACGGGCCATCGCTGGCGCGGGCTGCGACCTCGGTCACTTGCGACAGCGATTTCAACACGTTCAGGTCGTCTGCAGGGCGGGCCTTGGTCAGATGTTTATCATTCGGACTGACTTCTAGAGAGTCGATCAGCGCATCCACCGAGCCGAAGCGAAGGGCGGCATTCCGCCAGTTCAGCTTTTTCATCGGCGTAAAGCGGCTGTCCATGATGGCCTGCGCAACGCCTTCGTCCAATGGCGGGGCCTCGCCGGTCACGCCGAACGTGCCATCCGACATACCCCGGCCTGCCCTGCCAGCAATTTGGGCAAGCTCATTCGGGGCCAAGGGGCGCATCCGGCGACCGTCGAATTTGGTCAGGGACGAAAACGCCACGTGGTTCACATCCAGGTTCAGGCCCATTCCGATGGCATCGGTGGCGACCAGATAGTCGACCTCGCCATTCTGATAGAGGTCGACCTGCGCGTTCCGCGTGCGTGGGCTGAGCGCGCCCATCACCACAGCCGCCCCACCCTTTTGGCGGCGCAGCAGTTCTGCGATGGCATAGACGTTTTCGACCGAGAACCCGACAATGGCGCTTCGCGGGGGCATTCGGCTGATCTTTTTCGATCCCGAATACACCAGCTGAGACATCCTATCGCGCCGGACAAACTGCGCCTCGGGCACAAGTGCCGCAATCGGGCCGCGCATGGTGTCGGACCCCATGAACAGCGTCTCATTCGTTCCCCGCGACCGCAGCAACCGGTCAGTGAAGACGTGGCCACGCTCGGGATCTACGCAGAGCTGAATTTCATCAATCGCGACGAAATCGGCGCCCATGCCTTCGGGCATCGCCTCGACCGTGCAGACCCAGTACTGCGTGCGCGGCGGTACGATCCGTTCCTCGCCCGTCACCAGCGCCACGACCGAGGGGCCGCGAATGGCGACGATCTTGTCATAGACCTCACGCGCGAGCAGACGCAGAGGCAGGCCGATGACACCGGTCCGGTACCCCAGCATGCGTTCGATCGCGTAATGAGTTTTACCTGTGTTCGTTGGGCCAAGTACGGCCACTACTCGGGATGACCCGCTCACCTTTGCCCCCTGCGCCTTCCGACTTACAGCGCCTTGCCTTCAACCTGAGGCTTCAGCCGATTCACGGCATTGGTTACTTCTTCATGATGGGGATGTATAGCCAACGCGCGGGAATAAGCCTCAAGCGCCTGATCGGGTTTGCCGACCACCTCGAAGATCAACCCCAGACCGTAAATAGCCTGATAGTTGTTCGGGTTGAGAGTCAGCGCGTGTTCCAGATCAGCCGCAGCCATGCCGAACCGGTCGATCCCGAAAAAGGCCGAGGCCCGCGCGTGCCATCCTTCGGCAAACTCGGGCGCGTGGTCGGTCAACGCGGTGAGGTGTTCGATCGCGGCCTCGATATCGCCATCATCCAGCGCTTCGCGCCCCCGCTCAAGCAACAGATCCGCCGAGGCTGAACCCGATTGCGACCATAGCGCCTGAAGCTGACGATCCAAACCGATGGCTTGCTCTGGCGTTGCCTGCGCCAGTTGCCTCAACAGCGCTTCTTCGTCGCGGGAATCCGCTTGTTGCGCTCCACCACTGGTGGAAAACATGACTAGAACGGCAAGTGCCGCAACGGTACCTTTGAGATTGGTGATTGCAATACCCATAACAATGGTCAGTGTAGCGTTGCGACCGAGGATGTCCATTCACGGCGCATAAACAATATGAGGAAAAGCATGAGCGAGATTCTTGAAAAGGCTGCGGCCGCGCTGAACGAAAAGCTGGCCGGCGGTGGCTTTGATGCGTCCGCCAAGTTTGCAATCGCCGATCTGGGCGCAATTGTTCTGGACGGAGACGGTGCCCGCATCAGTGATGACGACGCCGATGTGACACTCAGCGCGGATGCGGACACGTTCGAACAGATCCTCAGCGGCGATCTGAACCCGACCGGCGCGTTCATGTCCGGCAAGCTCAGCGTTGACGGTGACATGGGAATCGCCATGCAGCTTGCATCGGTTCTGGCCTGATGGATTACTCGCCGGCCCCCTTCTATGATGACGTGGCCGGCGACCCCGCCGGTGGTACAGCCCATTGGCTCCACACCGCCGACGGCAAACGCATCCGTGTCGGGCACTGGCTGCCCGAGGATGCAAAAAACGGCACGGTATTCCTGTTTCCGGGCCGCACCGAATATATCGAGAAATACGCGAGTACCGCAGGGGAATTCCTGAATCGCGGATTTGCCGCCCTCGCCGTCGACTGGCGCGGACAGGGCTTGGCCGACCGCATGCTGGACGAACCCCGTATCGGGCATGTCGATAAGTTCGCCGACTATCAACATGACGTCGCCGTGGTGCTGGAACTGGCTGAGACACTGGACCTGCCGCGCCCGTGGTACGTGATCGGGCATTCGATGGGGGGCGCCATCGGCTTGCGCGCGGTCATCCAGAACGATTGCTTTGCAGCCTGTGCATTTACCGGGCCGATGTGGGGCATTTTCTTTGTCCCGCTCATGAAGCCCCTCAGCCGTCTTACAGCCTATTGGGGCACGGCACTGGGATTGGGAGAACGCACCCCGCCGACCACGTCGTTGACCAGCTATGTTCTGGCGGAACCGTTCGAGGGTAACTCCCTGACGCGTGACCCGGACATGTTCAAGATGATGCAGGATCAACTTAAGGCGCACCCTGAGCTGGCGCTGGGCGCCCCGTCCAACCAGTGGTTGCGTGAGGCGCTCAGCGAATGTGAATGGCTGATGGAGCAACCCGCCCCGGACACCGCGTGCCTAACCTATCTGGGCAGCCACGAACAGATCGTTGACCGCAAGGCGATCCGGGCACGGATGGCAAACTGGCCCAACGGCCGTCTGGTCGAGATCCCGGATGGTGAGCACGAGGTGCTGATGGAAGCCCCCGAAGTTCGCAACCCGGTTCTGGACGAGTTGACCGCGCATTTCCTGGCAAATCGCCCCTAAGGCGTCCGCTCGGCACTGATCGCGACTGGCGGCTTGTGATCCGGGCGCGCCAGCCCTAGATGTTTGGCAACAAAGCTAATCAGAGGTGTTCCATGCGCGACCTGCCCTTTCCCGTCCGTGATGCAAATGCAGTCGGCGGTTCCGATAACCTTGGCAACCTGCCCGAATGGGACCTGACAGACCTCTATGCCTCGGAAGAAGCGGCCGAGCTGGCGCGGGATCTGGACTGGCTTGAAGGCGAATGCGCCTCATTCGCCTCGGACTACGAAGGTAAACTGGCCGATCTGGACGCTGCAGGCCTGCTGACCTGTGTGCATCGCAACGAAAAGATCAACGCCATCGCCGGTCGGATCATGTCCTTCGCCGGTCTGCGCTACTACCAACTGACCACCGATGCCGATCGCGCTAAGTTCCTGTCGGACATGCAGGAAAAAATCACCGTCTTCACCACCCCTCTGGTGTTCTTCACGCTCGAGATCAACCGCATCGAAGACGACGTTCTGCAGGCCCATTTCGCGGCCAATGCTGATCTTGCACGTTATGAGCCTGTCTTCCGCCGCATCCGCGCGATGAAACCCTACCAACTGTCTGACGAGCTGGAGAAATTCCTCCACGACCTCGGCGTTGTCGGTGACGCGTGGGAGCGTTTGTTCGACGAAACCATCGCGGCACTAACCTTCACCGTCGACGGCGAAGAGCTGAACATCGAAGGCACCCTGAACCTGCTGACGGAACAGGACCGTAGCAAACGTGAGGCGGCCTCGCGCGAGCTGGCCTCAGTGTTTCAGGAGAACATCAAAACCTTCGCCTGTGTTCACAACACGCAGGCCAAGGAAAAAGAAATCGTCGACCGCTGGCGCAATATGCCAACTGCTCAGACCGGTCGCCATCTGTCGAACGACGTCGAACCCGAAGTCGTCGAAGCCCTGCGTGAGGCCGTGGTCGCCGCCTACCCCAAGCTGAGCCACCGGTACTACGAACTCAAACGTAAATGGCTGGGTCTGGACGTGATGCAGGTCTGGGACCGCAACGCGCCGCTGCCGATGGAAGACACCCGCATCGTCGGCTGGGACGAGGCCGAAAAGACGGTGATGGATGCCTATAACGCGTTCGACCCGCGCATGGGTGAGATTGCCTCGCCCTTCTTCTCGAAAGGTTGGATCGACGCGGCGGTGAAGCCCGGTAAAGCGCCCGGCGCCTTCGCCCATCCAACCGTAACCGACGTGCATCCCTACGTGATGCTCAACTATCTGGGTAAACCGCGCGACGTGATGACCCTAGCACACGAACTTGGCCACGGTGTCCATCAGGTCCTAGCGGCGGATCAGGGCGAGATGCTGTCCTCGACCCCGCTGACACTGGCCGAGACCGCTAGCGTGTTTGGTGAAATGCTGACTTTCCGCAAAATGCTGGACAAGGCCGAAACCAAGGAACAGCGCAAGGTTCTTCTGGCTGGCAAGGTCGAGGACATGATCAACACGGTCGTCCGCCAGATCGCCTTCTACGATTTCGAATGCAAGCTGCACGCCGCCCGCCGCGAGGGCGAACTGACCCCGGACGACATCAACGCCCTGTGGATGAGCGTTCAGGCGGAAAGCCTCGGGCCGTCATTCGAATTCATGGAAGGGTATGAAACGTTCTGGGCCTATATCCCCCATTTCGTGCATTCCCCCTTCTACGTCTACGCCTATGCGTTCGGAGACGGCCTCGTGAACGCGCTTTATTCGGTCTACGAAAGCGGCGCTGAGGGGTTCGAGGACAAGTATTTCGAGATGCTGCGCGCCGGTGGATCGAAACACCACAAAGACCTGCTCGCCCCGTTTGGCCTAGATGCCAGCGACCCCAAGTTCTGGGATAAAGGCCTGTCGATGATCTCGGGCTTCATTGACGAACTGGAAGCGATGGAGGGCTGATCACTCCTGTTTCTTTGTCGTCAGGAAGACTGCAGCCACAATCAAAATAGCTCCTAGGGCCGCAATCGGTGTGATCGCGGCCCCCAGGAAGAGCGCCGAATTGATAAACGTGAATACGACGGAAGCGGCAAACATCAACGTTGCCGTCAAAGTCGATACGCGCGCGGCGGCCTCGTACCAGAGGTAATAGGCCATCGCCGTGGGAAGGACGCCCAGTAGGATCAGAAAGATCACATCTTTCGCCGTCGGGGTTTGCAGGGAAAACGCAGCCAATGGCAGCAACAGTACGCCCGCGCAGACAAAAACTCCGAAAAGAAAGTTCAATCGCTCGGCCGTTGAGGTCGAATTGCGCATGGCCTGGCTACTTGAAACCAGAAACACGGCCCAACTAAGCCCTGCGCCAATTTCCAAAAGATCACCGAACAAAGGCTCTCCCCCGCCCTGGAAATCGCGGAACACGGTCAGGAACACCCCAAAGATCGCCAGTATCGTGGCGAGTACATCCACGCGCGTAACTGGTGCATCTGCAAAGAAATAAAGGAAAAGCAGCACAAAAAACGGGGCGGTGTTTTCTAGGACCATGGCATTGGCGGCCCCTGTGTGTTCTAGCCCTATGTGAAACAGGATATAATTCACAACTGTCGACAGTACGGCCAGCCGAAAGTTCCAGTCTTTGTGTTCGATCGAAACGGGCACACGCATGACCCGCAAAATGCAATAAATCGCCAGTGCCGCGATGAACAAGCGGGTCACCGCGATCTGCAGCCCACCCAAATCGCTCGTCAGATAGCGCACGATTACACTATGCGTGCCCCAAAGAAACGCGGCTAGAAACCCAAGAAGCAACCCGTTCTGCAACAATGGTTGATTTGCTGTAGAGTTAGGCATCTTGCGCATGGCCTACTTCAACTGGCTGTCTTTTGATCCACGCCGGTTGATGCCTGCCCGCTGCTGATAAGTCCCATCCCTATCCTTCTGACAGTCCAGACACAGCTTGACGCCGGGCAGCGCCTGGCGACGTTTTTCGGGAATGGGTTCCTCGCATTCCGCGCAGTGGGTCAGGCTTTCACCGACCGGCCGCTTTTGTGCCTGCATGCGGGCCAGTTCGTCGGAAATCGACGCCTCAATCTGTTCGCTGACCGCACCATCGCGGGCCCAACCTCCGGCCATCACACCTCTCCTTTTTTGGATGCAGCACAGGATACGCGCGCCGGGCGATGACTGGCAAGTCAGAGAGGAACGGCATCCGCGAACACGCGATCAATCATCTCTTGCGTCCCGCGCGAGAATTCCAGCGGACAAGGATAGGCCGCCCCGTCGCGAACCGAGCGGCAGAAGGCCTCGACCTGCAGTTTGTAGTGATCGTCGCCTGGGAACCGGGTCACCTGAACCTCAAGCCCCGGTCGATGCACCTCGACCCGCGCCTCGCCGAACACCCGCGCGTTGAACGGAGCGGTCAGGCGGATGACACCGCCCTCGCCGTGAAACACCATCTCTTGATGCGGGTGCATCCGAATCGATACATAGGCCGAATAGGTAAAGCCCGGGAATTGAGCGCGAATTTCGGTGAACGTGTCGATGTCGTCCTGCCACCGGATCGCGGATTGAACTGCAGTCGGCTCCTGCCCTGAAGCGAACCGCGCTCCGCCGATCACATAAACCCCAATATCCCGCAGCCCACCCCCGCCAGTCTCTGCACGATTGCGAATGTTAGTGGTTTCCTCACGATTATCGAAACTGAACGCGCCGGTCACATGGACCAGCTTGCCAATGGCACCATCGGCGATCAGTTTCTGCACGAACTGCCACTGAGGGTGATGCACGATCATATAGGCCTCAGCCGCCAGCAAACCTGTCTGATCGCGCTTTTCGATCAACGCATCGAACTCTGCCGCCTGCATTGTCATCGGCTTTTCACACAGCACATGTTTGCCCGCGTCCAGCGCCCTCAGGCTCCATTCGACGTGCATGTGATTTGGCAGAGGGATATAGACGGCCTCGATCTCGGGATCATCCAGCAGCGCGTCGTAGCCGTCATAGACGGTCAGATCCGGGCAAAAGGCCTGAAAAGGCTGGGCCTTGGCCGCGTCCGAGGTCGCTAGCCCGGCCAACCGCGCCCCGTCTGCGGCGTGAATTGCAGGCGCCATATATTGCCGCGCAAATTTGGCAGCCCCCAGAACACCAAATTGAACCGGTTTCTGCATCGCTCTCTCCCTGATCAGGCCATTTAGATGTGACGCAGACTCAAGACGGAGCCGGGACAAGTGTCAACACACGATGAAAAGAGGATGAAAATTCAGGTGTAGGGCATTGATTTTCATCACTATTGAAAAAAACAGCCCGCAGATAACTGCGGGCTGTGTGATCCTTGGATCTAGCGAGTCGCTAACATGCCCTTCTCACGAGCCAGATCGCGCATTTTCTTTTGAAGTTTCTCAAAAGCGCGGACCTCAATCTGACGGATACGCTCGCGGCTCACATTGTATTGCGTGCTGAGCTCTTCCAAAGTCACCGGCTGATCCATTAGGCGGCGCTGGGTGAGGATGTCCTTTTCGCGATCATTCAGTACCTCAAGGGAGGCTGCCAGCAGCTCACGCCGGGCGTCCAGCTCATCACGGGCTTCGTAGTCGCCCGCCTGATCGGCGTCTTCATCCTCAAGCCAGTCCTGCCACTGCATGGTGCCTTCGCCTTCGGACCCGACGGTCGCGTTTAGCGAGGCATCGCCACCGGACATACGCCGGTTCATGCTGATGACCTCTTCCTCGGTCACGCCAAGATCATTGGCGATCTGAGTTACGTTTTCAGGGCGTAGGTCGCCCTCTTCCAACGCACCGATACGGGCCTTGGCCTTGCGCAGGTTGAAGAACAGCTTTTTCTGTGCCGAGGTCGTGCCCAGCTTCACCAGCGACCAGGACCGCAGGATGTATTCCTGGATCGAGGCGCGAATCCACCACATTGCATAGGTCGCAAGACGGAAGCCCTTTTCCGGGTCAAACCGTTTGACTGCCTGCATCAGGCCCACATTGGCCTCGGAAATAACCTCGGCCTGTGGCAGACCGTAGCCGCGATAGCCCATGGCAATCTTGGCCGCCAGACGCAGATGCGACGTGACCATTTTATGAGCGGACTCGGTGTCCTGCTCTTCGACCCAGCGCTTGGCCAGCATGTATTCTTCTTCCGGCTCCAGCAAAGGAAACTTGCGAATTTCCTGCATATAGCGGTTCAGGCCGCCCTCAGGCGTCGGCGCGGGGAGATTTGCGTAATTTGCCATTTTGATGTCCCTCCGACAAATGTTTAGCTCTTTAACATACGATATGGGTAAGGAACCCATCCCTTTCAAGAGGTATCGTTAACAGTTTGAAATTAAGCTTGGGTAAAGGAAAGCTAAGAAACTCTTACTCACAGGAGTTTGCGTATTATGACAGAGGGGTGCGCAGCGTTTCAATCAGGTCCTGCATGTCCTGCGGCAGATCCGCTTCAAATCGAAGGTTTTCGCCGGTTACCGGGTTTTCAAAGCCCAAAACGGCGGCATGCAACGCCTGACGCGGAAAGGCGCGTACGGCCTCAGAAGTTGCCGCACTGAACGCTTTGGCTGCCAATTTACGTTTGCCGCCATAGACCGGATCGCCGACCAGACCATGACCTGCATGGGCCATGTGCACACGAATCTGATGGGTGCGCCCTGTTTCCAGCCAGCATTCGATCAGTGCCAGCCCCGCCGGGGCACCAAATGTTTCAACCACACGTGCACGCGTCACCGCGTGCCGCCCTCCGTGAAACAAAACCGCCTGTTTCTGACGATCGGTCTTGTGTCGGGCAAGCTGAGTGGTCAGGCGCATGATGTTGCCCGGCTCGAAACTGACGCCTTTGACACCCCGCAAGCGCGGGTCATTGGCATCCGGCACCCCGTAGCAAACCGCTCGGTAGTAACGTTCAACACTATGCGCCTCAAACTGAGCGGCCAGCCCGTGATGAGCTGCATCCGACTTGGCGACCACAAGTAGCCCACTGGTTTCCTTGTCGATCCGGTGGACAATGCCGGGTCGTTTAACCCCGCCAACCCCGGACAAATCTGCCCCGCAGTGATGAAGCAGGGCATTCACGAGTGTTCCACTCGGCGAGCCCGGCGCAGGATGCACGACCATCCCGGCGGGTTTGTTCACCACAATCAGGTCGTCATCCTCGAAGACCACGTCCAGCGGAATATCCTCGGGGCCGATATGGCTGTCTTCGGCCTCAGCAACGGTGATGACCACCATGGCTCCTTCCGCTACCTTGGCCTTCGGATCGCGCACCTCAGCGCCCTCGACCAGAACCGAGCCTTCCTCGATCAAACGGGCCAAACGGGTGCGTGACAGGTTTTCCTCGGCTGGAACATCCCGCGAAAGCGCCTTATCAAGGCGAGGCGGCGGAGCGGCCGCGATCTGAAACTCAACCTGTCGGGTGCCCATGACCGTCCCTTCCGAACCCCAAGAAGAACCGCAGGAAACGCCGCAGCTGAGGCTGCTTCGGCGCATGGTCATGCTACTGACCGCGGTGATGATTGGCGGGGTTCTAGTGACATTCGCACTGATTGTCATCCGGCTATCGGACCGAACCCCGACCCTGCCCGATCAGATCGAACTGCCGGACGGCGCCAAAGCACAAGCGGTCACGATCGGCAACAACTGGTATGCCGTCGTTACTGACGACAACCGCATCCTGATCTTCGACAAAACCACTGCGAAACTGCGACAAGAAATAGTGCTGGAACCCTAGGCGTCGGCTTGTTCGAAGACTTCCGCAAAGGTCTTTTGCAGGGCAGTATCCACATCTGCCATGGTAACCGGCAACCCCAAGTCAACCAGCGATGTCACGCCGTGCTCCCGAATGCCGCAGGGCACAATGCCCGAGAAATGGTCCAGCTCAGGCTCAACATTGATCGAGATGCCGTGAAAGCTGACCCATTTGCGCAGGCGCAGACCAATAGCGGCGATCTTGTCTTCCGCAGGTTGTCCGGTGATCGTCAGCGGTTTGTCGTCTCGCTGCACCCAAACGCCGACGCGCCCGTCGCGAATCTCGCCTTTGACGTTGAACTCATCCAGCGCGGCGATCACCCAAGTCTCGAGTTGCTTTACAAACAGGCGCACATCGCGGCCCCGTTTGTTCAGATCGAGCATGACATAGGCGACGCGCTGACCGGGGCCGTGATAGGTGTATTCCCCGCCACGCTTGCTTTCATAGACAGGAAACCGGTCAGGGTCGGTCAGATCCTCGGGTCGCGCAGACGTCCCCGCCGTGTACAGAGGCGGGTGTTCCAGCAGCCAAACGCATTCCTCGGCCTCGCCTGCTGCAATAGCCGCCACGCGTGCCTCCATAAAGGCGACGGCCTCTTGGTAGTCGGTCGGCCCGTCTGAGATCTTCCATTCCATGCTTGCCTCATACCGTGCCGGTCGGTTGGGGGAAAGAGGTCACGCGGCCTCTTCCAGACATTGCTTGAGGACATTGGCGTATGTCTCGACCCCTTGCGCCCCTGTGGTCAGGTATTTCCCGGCGAACACCATCGAAGGCACGCCGGAAATGCCGCGGCTGGTCCAGAATTGCTGCTTCTCCCGCACCGAGGCCTGATGATCCCCGGATGCCAAAGCTGCCCGCGCGGCTTGCGGGTCCAACCCGGCCACCTCAGCCGCGTCTGCCAGTACATCGATGTCAGAAACATCCTTTTGATCCGTGAAATATGCTTCGAAAAGCGCAAGCTTCAGGGGATGCTGCCGCCCCTGCCCCTCGGCCCAGTCCAACAACTGATGCGCCTGGAACGTATTCACCATGCGGCTGTCGTCGGTGAAATTGAAAGCAAAACCAAGCTCTGCCCCAATCGAGGTCAGCCTCTCGCGCGCCTGTGCGCTTTGTTCGGCGGTGCTGCCGTATTTCTCCATAATGTGTTCGCGCAGGTTCTGCCCTTCGGCTGGCATCTGCGGGTTCAGCTCGAACGGATGCCACCTGAGCCGCGCGAGTACGTTTTGCTGCTGCAACGCCTGATCAAGCTGTTTGAAGCCGACGATACACCAAGGACATACAACATCAGAGACAACATCAATCTGAACAACGGGGCGGGTATCCGGGGTGGTCATCGTGGGCTCCTTCAGGGCGGTTGGCTGATACAGATATGAATGCCGGCGCTGAATTTAAACCAACGCGCTTTTGCCCCTTCACATCCGGGTTCCAAGGGTCTATACGCCGCGCTACCAAGTCATTGGCAGTGCGGTCGTGGCGGAATTGGTAGACGCGCAGCGTTGAGGTCGCTGTGGGGTAACACCCGTGGAAGTTCGAGTCTTCTCGACCGCACCAACAAAAACAATAGCTTGGCTGTTTCCCCACAATGCCGCGACTATTCTAAGCAACTGACGAGCCGCTTTTCGTCCGTCTTTGACGGAACAGCATTGCCGCGCCCAAGCTTTGTACCTTTTAAAGAAGACAACCACTTGTGCGCAATACAGGTTGTCCCAGGCACCTAGATACGCGATCTTGTTTGGAGGGTTGAAGGACTGGCGGCGCGTGGCAATAGGGTAGGACTAGAGCCCCAAGGCATTATTGTCCGCAACCGCGTTCGTCGCAGTCTTTTCCTATTGGCTATTAGTCCTGAGCCTAGCGCATCAAATTTCTGGTTCGAATCGCTGAGGTGCCCAAATCCACGTACAATCCCTGAGCACGTGCCCCTCTGTTTCCAAGCTGCAGCCACCGGTCGTTTCAACCCTGCAATATTCGACAGCAATTGTGGCCATTTAAGTAAAAGCTTAACCAAATTTCACTAAACCGGCATACATTCGCCCGGTTACAGAGTAGCATTGTCCTACCAGTCTTGAGTGAGTGGTATGTTAACCGGTAACCCGGATCTGCTCCGGTGACCCGTGAAGTGTATGGGTACGAGTCTGCCGTTCCGACCCCAAATCGGAACGGCAATTTCGTTTCCGGACTATGCTTCAAGCGGTTCGGACGGGCCAATGTCCGAATTCACGCGTCGCCAAAGCCTAAAGCGCGGCCTTGATTTGCTCGGCGTGTTTGGCGATTGCTTCGAAATCCCCCATCGTGCCAGGCGCGCGCAGGGGTTCACCTTCATGTCGAGGCAGAATGTGAAAATGCAGGTGGAAGACCTCCTGCCCGCCTGCGGCTTCGTTGAATTGCTGAATCGTCACCCCACCGGCGTCGAACGCCTGCTTGGCAGCACGTGCCAGTTTCTGAACGGTTGCCATAACGGCATTCAACTGCTCGGGCGTGGCGTCCAATACGTTGCGGCATGGGGTTTTCGGGATGACCAGCAGATGACCATCGGCGCGGGGCATGATGTCCATGAATGCCAGCGTCTCATCATCTTCGTATACGCGGGTCGAGGGGATCTCGCCGCGCAGGATTTTGGCGAAAATATTGTCCGGATCATATGCTGACATGTCGGGCCTCTGAATTTGCAACAGGTTCAAGGGAGTTCTGCGGTTCGAACGTGCGCCGGTCAAGGCGGAACTCGGCCGATTCAGGCCAACGAACCTGCGCGACCTCTTGAAAGAAGGAATGAAATAGCCAGATTCGACCCATCGATGATCTGAATTCGCGGCGCAACGCTTTGCCCGCGACAATTATTCTTGATCCAGATCAAACTCGGCCATTGAAGGCAACCTCAACGCAATCTAAAACCAGCAGTAATCCCGCGCACCGGAGAGGTCTGGTTGCGCGGCGTAGTTGCAACAGGAGGCACCTAAAATGGCAGACGCAGCCATTCATGGCCACGATCATGAAGACGAGCGCTCGTTCTTTCAGCGCTGGTTCATGTCGACCAACCACAAGGACATCGGGATTCTCTACCTGATCTTCTCGGCTATCGCCGGGTTCATCTCGGTGGCGATGACAGTTTACATGCGGCTTGAGCTGATGCACCCCGGTGTTCAGTATATGTGCCTGGAAGGCTTCATGGCCGATCCATGTACACCAAACGGCCATCTGTGGAACGTGATGATCACCTATCACGGTGTTCTGATGATGTTCTTTGTTGTCATCCCTGCCTTGTTCGGCGGATTTGGCAACTATTTCATGCCGTTGCAGATCGGTGCGCCGGATATGGCGTTCCCGCGGATGAACAACCTGTCCTTCTGGCTGTACGTCGCTGGTACCTCTCTGGGTGTGGCCTCGCTGCTCAGCCCCGGTGGTAACGACCAACTGGGGTCAGGCGTGGGTTGGGTTCTCTACCCACCGCTGTCCACGACCGAGGGCGGCATGTCCATGGACCTTGCGATCTTCGCCGTTCACGTCTCGGGCGCGTCATCCATTCTGGGCGCGATCAATATGATCACCACCTTCCTGAACATGCGTGCCCCGGGCATGACCTTGTTCAAGGTGCCGCTGTTCAGCTGGTCGATCTTTGTCACTTCGTGGCTGATTCTGCTGTCGCTGCCCGTCCTGGCCGGCGCGATCACCATGCTGCTGATGGACCGCAACTTCGGCTTTACGTTCTTTGATCCGGCCGGTGGCGGTGACCCAATCCTGTATCAGCACATCCTGTGGTTCTTCGGCCACCCGGAAGTGTACATCGTGATCTTGCCTGGTTTCGGCATTATCAGCCACGTCATTGCGACCTTCGCCCGCAAGCCGATCTTCGGTTATCTGCCGATGGTCTGGGCGATCATCGCGATTGGTGTGCTGGGCTTCGTCGTGTGGGCGCACCACATGTACACCGTTGGCATGTCGCTGCGTCAGCAGGCTTACTTCATGCTGGCCACGATGGTCATCGCGGTTCCAACAGGTGTTAAGGTCTTCTCGTGGATCGCGACCATGTGGGGCGGCTCGATCGAGTTTAAGACACCGATGCTGTTCGCCTTCGGCTTCCTGTTCCTGTTCACCGTTGGCGGTGTGACCGGTGTGGTTTTGTCGCAGGCTGGTATCGACCGTGCCTATCACGACACCTACTACGTTGTGGCGCACTTCCACTATGTAATGAGCTTGGGTGCCGTTTTCGCGATCTTCGCTGGCGTCTACTTCTACTTCTCGAAGATGACCGGTCGTCAGTATTCGGAGTTCTGGGGCAAGGTTCACTTCTGGATGTTCTTCATCGGCGCCAACCTGACCTTCTTCCCGCAGCACTTCCTGGGCCGCCAAGGCATGCCGCGCCGCTATATCGACTACCCTGAGGCATTCGCTCAGTGGAACTTCGTGTCATCAATCGGTGCATTCGTGTCCTTCGCTTCGTTCCTGCTGTTCTTCGGAATCGTGTTCTACGCCCTCTTCCGCGGCGCAAAGGAAACACGTCCGAACCCATGGAACGAATACGCGGATACGCTGGAATGGACCCTGCCCACCCCGCCGCCCGAGCACACGTTCGAGCAGTTGCCAAAGCAGGAAGACTGGGACAAAGGCCACGCGCACTAAGCCCGAACTGAGAAACAAACAAACCCCGCCATCCCGGCGGGGTTTTTCTTTTCGCACTCACCTTTTGGAACAACACATCGCCAGATCGGGCAAAATAGGCTATTCTGGTAAGGGAAACTCATCCGGCAATCCGGGGAGGATCCAGATGCCCGAAATTGACTTTTGGTATTCGATCGGCAGCACATACAGCTTTCTGACGATCATCCGCCTTGATGATTGGTGCGCCGAAAACGACACCTCAGTGCGTTGGCGCCCGTTCAACGTGCGCAGCGTGATGTCCGAACAGCAGAACGTACCTTTTGCCGGCAAGCCGGTGAAATCTGCCTATATGTGGCGTGATATCGAACGTCGGGCCGCCAAGTATCATATCCATGCCAAGCTGCCCGCGCCCTACCCCATTTCGGACCTGCCTCTGGCCAATCAGATCGCCCTACTCGGGATGAGTGAGGGTTGGGGCAAGGATTTCACTCAGAACCTCTACCGAATCTGGTTTGAAGACGGCATCGAGGCAGGCAGTGAGACCGCTCTGTCCGAGGCCCTATTGCGGTGCCAGCAAGATCCCCGCCTTGTCCTTTCCCGCGCGCGCGGCCCTGATGCCGTTGCGGCGTTGGAGGTTGAAACCGAACACGCAAAACGCCTCGGAGTCTTCGGCGCACCTAGCCTTGTCGTAAGGGGTGAAGTCTTCTGGGGCGATGACAGATTGGACGATGCGCTGTCCTGGGTCCGGGTTGGCCACGTCGTGTGATCTTTAACCTTAGACAGCACATAGCTTTGCGCTAGTTTTCCCCTATGCCCTATCAATGGAATCATACCTCGGACACCGAACAGGAATTGCGCCTCTGGCCGCATAACTCATTGCCCCCGCGCGGCGCGATGATCGTGATCCTGTCGGTCTTCACGTTCGGCCTTATTCCCATTCTGGCCATGCTGGGCTCGGTTGTCCTGTGGGGGTTGCTGCCCTTCCTGTTGCTGACAGTTCTGGGCCTGTGGCTCGCGATCCAGACGAACTACCGAGCGCGCAGCGCGGTCGAGGTTCTGACCCTCAGCGGCTCACAGGCGCGTCTGATCCATCAGTCACCGGGAAAACAGCAGCAGGAATGGTCTTGCAACAGGTATTGGGCCCGCCCCGAGATGCACGAAACCGGTGGGCCGGTGCCGCACTACGTGACGCTGATCGGAGCCGGTCGCGAGGTCGAGATTGGCGCGTTTCTGTCCGAGGATGAACGGATCACCCTCTATGACGACCTAATAGCAAAGCTGCGCGGACCGGCCGCGCAGTAAAGGGGGTCAATCTCAGCAGTCGCCGTTTGAGGCGGCGCATAAATGGTCTTTGACCATCGGACCGACCTTGCCGAAATCCATCTGACCGGTGTAGCGCGTCTTCAACTCGCCCATCACCTTGCCCATATCGCGGATCGAGCCCGCTCCGGTCGCGGTAATCGCGGTCTGAATCGCTTTCGAGACCTCGTCTTCATCCAGCTGCTTGGGCAGGAATTCCTCGATCACCGAGACTTCCAGCAATTCCCGTTCCGCGAGATCCAGACGTCCACCCTCTTCATAGGCGCGGGCGCTTTCCTTGCGCTGCTTGGTCATTTTACCAAGGATTTCAAGAACCTCGGCGTCGCCGCAGCCCTTGGCCTCTTCGTTTTGCGAGCCGCGCGCGGCGATATCGCGATCCTTGATCGCGGCATTGATCAACCGCAGAGTCGACAACCTTTCAGCTGCCTTGTCTTTCATCGCTTGCTTCAGGGCGGCATTCACCCGTGATCGCATGTCCATATGGTTTGTCCATCCCCATGACAAAGGAACCCCGAACATATCCAAACAAAAAGCGTGATACAACAGGGGGCGAATACCGCTAACCCATTGAAAAACAATAATAGCCCAAAAAATGATCAGACTTGACCCGAACGTATAACCCCCTTAGGTATGCGCCGATTTACCTGCAGGAGAGTTGCGCCATGGCCCAGAACGCCCCGTCCAAGCCCACCGCATGTCTGGCTTTGGCCGACGGAACTTTGTTCTACGGAATGGGCTTCGGCGCCACCGGACAGACCGTGGCCGAGCTGTGCTTCAACACTGCCATGACCGGTTATCAAGAGATCATGACCGACCCCTCCTATGCCGGGCAGATTGTCACCTTCACTTTCCCGCATATCGGCAATGTCGGCGTGAACCCTGAAGACGACGAAACCGGCGATCCGGTGGCTGCGGGCATGGTCGTCAAATGGGACCCGACAGAGCCGTCAAACTGGCGCTCGGCTGAAGAGCTGAAGGGCTGGCTGGAGCGTCGTGGCCGTATCGCGATCGGTGGCATCGACACCCGCCGCCTTACCCGCGCAATCCGCCAGCAGGGTGCGCCGCATGTCGCATTGGCCCACGACCCCGAAGGTAACTTCGATATCGAAGCGCTGGTGTCAGCCGCACGCGGCTTTGCCGGGCTTGAAGGGATGGATCTCGCGAAAGACGTCACCTGCGCCCAAAGCTACCGCTGGGATGAGATGCGTTGGGCCTGGCCAGACGGCTACCAGCGGCAAGAGGCCCCTGCCCACAAGGTTGTCGCCCTTGATTTTGGCGCAAAGCGCAACATCCTGCGCTGCCTGGCGTCGGCCGGATGTGACGTGACCGTTCTGCCAGCAACCGCGACAGCGGCCGAGGTTCTGGCCCATGAGCCTGATGGCGTGTTCCTGTCCAACGGCCCCGGCGATCCGGCGGCCACAGGCGAATATGCCGTACCGATGATCAAGGAGATCCTCGACACCACCAAGCTGCCGGTGTTCGGTATTTGCCTCGGTCACCAGATGCTGGCCTTGGCGCTTGGCGGGCAGACCGTCAAGATGAACCACGGCCACCACGGCGCGAACCACCCGGTCAAGGATCTGGAAACCGGCAAGGTCGAGATCACCTCGATGAACCACGGATTTGCGGTCGACGCGCAGTCGCTGCCCGACGGCGTGGTTGAAACGCACCGTTCGTTGTTTGACGGCTCCAACTGCGGCATCCGTATGACCGACCGCCCGGTGTATTCGGTTCAATACCACCCCGAGGCCTCCCCCGGACCGCAGGACAGTTTCTATCTGTTCGAGCGTTTTTCCAGCGCAATGGCGGACGCAAAAGCACAGGCATAAACACCAAAATTCCGTGTGTTTATCAGAGTTAACCGCGCGTTAACCTTAGTCGTTCAACCCTGACGCCAACAAAAGGCGTCGGGGTTTTTTCTTTTATGGTTGATTTGAACGCACAACAAATCTCAGCAACAGATCCGATCCCGTCGCCTGAGCTTCGCAAACCCGTAGGGGCATGTCTGGTTGATGCCGGAGTGATCACGCAGGACCAGTTGGATCACGCGTTGGACCTTCAGGTCCGCCAGAACGCTCCGCTCGGAGAAATTCTGGTGAGCGAAGGCTGGGCCAGCCGCAAGGATGTTCTGGCCGCTTTGTCCGCGCAAACCAATCTGCAGATCGCCGACCTGGCCCAAACCCCGCCGTCGGCCGAGCTAAGCACTCTCAAACCGATGGAGTTCTGGTTGCGGCACAATGTGATCCCGTGGTTGCGGATCGGTCCATTTCTGTTTGTCGCCACCGCGCGCCCGGATCGCTTTGCCACTGTGTCCGCCGAAATGGCGGGCTGCGACTTGACCATCGTTCCGGTTGTCGCCGCTGCCGATCAGATCGACTGCTCGATAGCCCAGATCTTCTCCGACCAGTTGGCTCAAAATGCCGAGGCCCGCGTGACCAAGGATCAAAGCTGCCGTACCTGGACCGCTTGGAGCCGGACCCGCAGCGCGAGCATAGTGGTGCTGGCGTTGCTGGCTTTCGTTTCGTTTCCGTTGACGGGAATGGCCATTCTGGCGACGGCGGCTGTGGTGTCGCTGCTGTTGTTCATGATCATGCGGTTCTCAGGCCTCTTGGCTTTTGCCCACCAAAGGCTGCGCCCGCAGCCCGCCCCCTCTTCACCGGTGACCGCTCTGCGACAACCCTGCGTGTCGATCATGGTTCCTTTGTACAAAGAGCGTGAGATCGCAGGAGCGCTGATCCGTCGCCTTCAACGCTTGACCTACCCCAAGGCGCTGTTAGACGTGATTTTGGTGCTGGAGGAAAAGGACGATGTCACGCGAGATACATTGTCAAAGGTTGACCTGCCCAGTTGGATCCGCACTGTCGAAGTGCCCGAACTAAACGGACTGACCACCAAACCTCGCGCCATGAACTACGCTTTGGATTTCTGTCGGGGCGAAATTCTGGGCGTCTGGGATGCCGAAGATGCCCCCCAACCCGACCAAATTGAGCGGGTCGTTGATCACTTCACGCAAGCCGCGCCCGAAGTTGTCTGCCTTCAAGGCGCGCTGGATTACTACAACCCGCGCACCAACTGGCGCTCTCGCTGCTTTACCATCGAATACAACAGCTGGTTCCGCGTCATTCTCCCGGGGATCGCCAAACTAGGGTTCGTGATCCCTCTGGGCGGCACGACCTTTTTCTTTCGCCGCGACAAGCTGCTGGAGCTTGGCGGATGGGACGCCCACAACGTAACCGAGGATGCCGATCTGGGCGTTCGCCTCTGCCGCGCCGGCTACCGGACCGAGATCGTGAACACCGCCACCTTTGAAGAGGCCAACTTTCGCGCCTGGCCGTGGGTCAAGCAACGCTCGCGCTGGCTCAAAGGGTTCATGGTCACCTACCTTGTCCATATGCGCGCGCCGCTGCGCCTGCTGCGGGATCTGGGGCCGCTGAAATTCATCGGCATTCAGGCGTTTTTCATGGGTACGGTCGGGCAGTTTTTGCTGGCCCCCGTCTTGTGGATGTTCTGGCTCACCACGCTGGGGCTGAACAACCCGTTCCTCCAGGTGATCCCGATGCAGACCTTCAAAACCCTGATCTGGCTGTTTTTGGCCGCAGAAGCGTTGAACTTCATCATCGGCGTCATCGCCGTCTGGGCGAAAGAGCGACGGTTCCTGCTACCCTGGGTCCCTACGATGATCCTTTATTTCCCGCTCGGGGTCGTGGCGGCTTACAAAGCGCTGTGGGAACTGGCCGCAAAACCGTTCTTCTGGGACAAAACCCAGCACGGGCAGGCCTCTGAGGACCTGCCGCCGCAGGACGCCTAGATCGCTTTGCGTTTGATTTGGATCGAAATACGCTGCCTCTCCCTACGGTCGAACGCGCATTTCGATAACTCTACCTGAGAAAAACGCAAAACGCTTTAGCCGTCGCGCCGGATCGCATCTTGCTTCAGCCGGGTCATGAACGCGACCGAGATATGCTCTTTCAGCGCTTTCGCCGCGCCCTCTTCGTCGCGCGCAGCGATGGCTTCGACGATACCCTTATGTTCGCTCTGCGCGATTTCACTGCGCCCTTGCGCCGCCAGAGACGTGGTCGCCATCAACGCCATGGTCCGATGCACAAGGTCCAGTTGTTGCACCAGATAGCGGTTGTGCGACGCCAAATGGATCTGCTCATGAAACCGTCGATTCGCCCGCGACAACGCCGCCGGATCATCGACCAGCGCATCATCCTCGGCGACCATCTCCTGCAACACGCGAATTTCTTCCTCGGTCGCATGTTTAGCAGCGAGGCTTGCGGCCAACCCCTCCAACTCGCGCCGGACAATGTAAAGTTCGGCCATTTGGTTGTGGTTCAGGGAGGCCACGATCAGCGACCGCCCGTCCCGTTCCAACAGAGACTGCGTTTCAAGACGTTGCAGCGCCTCGCGAATGGGGGTGCGGGACACACCGAACCGCTCGGCCAATTCGCTTTCGACCAGACGATCTCCGGGCTTGTAGATACCGACATCAATAGCGTCGAGTATCAGCGTATACGCGTCTTTGCTGGGGTGTCTGGATTGGGGCATGGGGCGATTGGTCTCCTCGTTCGAACCTGTCTATCCGTCCTGACCGTCTGCAATCAAGTGCGGCATTGAAAACCCGCCCGCAGCGCCCTACACCCAAGGCATGGTTAAACCGTCCTTCAGCCACGTCACGCAATGGGTGTTCGATCTGGACAACACCCTCTACCCGCCACAGATGCGCCTGTTCGATCAGATCGAGGTGTTGATGACGGATTACGTCGTGCAAGCCATCGGCGTCGACCGGGTGGAGGCTGACCGTTTGCGCGGGCACTACTGGCGTGAATACGGAACCACTTTGGCTGGTTTGATGGCCGAGCATGATCTGGACCCCGACCCTTACCTGCATGCGGTTCACCAAGTCGATATGAGCCACATGGACCCAGACGCCGAACTGGCTGACCATATCCGCGCCCTGCCCGGTCGCCGCATCGTCTACACCAATGGCAGCGCGCCTTATGCCGAACGTGTCCTTGAAGCGCGCGGGCTGAGCGGTCTGTTTGATGCCATCTACGGGGTCGAGCATGCCGGATATCGTCCCAAACCCGAAAAGGCCGCGTTCGAGGCAATCTTTGCGCAGGACGGAATCACAGCCGAAACGGCCGCGATGTTCGAAGACGATCCCCGCAATCTGGCCGCCCCGCATGAGATGGGAATGCGCACGGTTCACGTCGCACCCGACCCGCATGATGCCGATCATATCCACCATCATACCGACGATCTGACCGCCTTCCTCGCCCGCCTGCGATAGGCTGTCACACTGCGACGATCTGTATATTCTGCAGCTGCAAAATCATCCCTATATGCCGGTCTGCGACGAACAGAACGGAGACCCCGATGACCGCGACAATGATGCCGCAGCGCCTGCCGATTTGGCAGCGCCTTCTCTTTGCAATTCCCCTCTTTGGCTGGATGGCCCGCGACGTGGCCGATGGCCGCCCCGAGGATCTGGGCTATACCGCCGCTGCGATTGTCAGCATGTGGGGCTGTTCGGCATTGCTGTTTGGTCTGCCGGGCCTATACATCCCTGCATTGATGATGGTTCCGGTGATGTTTTTGGTCCTCATCCTGATTTCACGCGGCTAACACGCGGGACAGGATGTCGCTTGGCGCACCGCCGGGAACCGAACTAGGTTTTGCCGGGAACGGAGAATGCGCCATGACTGACAGCTGTAACATCCTGATTTCCGGCGGCGGCATCGCCGGCCTGACCGCTGCCGCCGCATTTGGCGCCGCTGGGTTCAACGTGGTGTGCGTGGACCCGACACCGCCGATCACCGAACGCGACGTGGATGGCTCTGACCTGCGGACCACAGCGTTTCTGCAACCCTCCCGCATTTTGCTGGAACAATGCGGAGTGTGGGACAGGCTGGACAGCCACGCCGCACCGCTGCAAGTCATGCGGATCGTGGACGCGGGCGGAGACATTCCCGAACCGCGCGTTGTGCGGGATTTCAACGCCTCGGATATCTCCGAGCAACCCTTTGGCTGGAACCTGCCCAACTGGCTGCTGCGGCGCGAGATGGTCGCACGCCTGTCGGAACTGCCCAATGTCGATTTCCGCCCCGGCACCGCGACGGTCAGCCTGTTCACCCGCACCGCCGAGGCCCGTGTGGGTCTGAGCGACGGCACCCGTATCCGATGCAAACTGGTGATCGCCGCAGACGGGCGCAACTCACCGATGCGCGAAGCCGCGGGGATTTCCGTTCACACCACGCGTTACGGTCAAAAGGCCCTTGCCTTTGCGGTGACACACCCAATCGCGCATGAGAATGTCTCGACCGAGATCCACCGTTCTGGCGGGCCATTCACCTTGGTGCCCTTGCCCGATTGGCAGGGTCAGCCGTCCTCGGCCATTGTCTGGATGGAGCGCGGTCCGCGCGCGGTCGAGTTGCTGAACCTCGACGCCGAGGCCTTTGAGGCCGCGATGACGGAACGCTCCTGCGGGTTGTTCGGACCTTTGAAGCTGGCCTCACGCCGCACGATCTGGCCGATCATCAGCCAATCCACCGAACGGTTGTCGGGTGAACGTATTGCCCTGATGGCCGAAGCCGCCCACGTCGTGCCGCCCATCGGCGCGCAGGGTCTGAACATGTCATTGGGCGATCTGCGTACTCTGCTGGACCTCGCACAGGCCCGGCCAGAAGGTCTGGGCGACGCACAGATGCTTGAGGCCTACCACAAAGCCCGCCATACCGAGATCGAACTGCGGGTCAAAGGCATCGACCTTCTGAACCGCACCTCTATGCTTGAGGCGCGGCCCCTGAGGGATGCACGCGCCATGGGCCTCAACGCGCTTTATTCCATGGCGCCGGTACGCAAGACGTTGATGCAGATGGGCCTCGGTATGCGCTGAGGCCCAGTGGCTTACAGAACCTGATCCAACACGCGCTTCAAACGCGCAATCGTGCCATCGACGTCATAGAGCTTGTCTAGACCGAACAGACCCAACCGGAACGTGCTGAAACCGGCAGGCTCATCACATTGCAGAGGCACGCCAGCCGCGATCTGCATCCCCAAAGCGGCGAATTTCTTGCCGTTCTGGATCTCGGGATCGGCGGTATAGCTGACCACGACGCCCGGAGCGCCAAAGCCCTCGGCCGCGACTGAAACGATGCCCTTGTCCTTCAGCATCGCGCGCACGCCATTGCCCAAGGCCCATTGCGCCTCGCGCAGTTTTTCAAAGCCGTAGTCCTGCGTCTCGGCCATGGTATCACGAAACGCGCGCAGCGCGTCGGTTGGCATGGTTGCGTGATAGGCGTGACCGCCGTCCTCATAGGCCTGCATGATCTGCCGCCACTTCTTGAGGTCGATGGCAAAGCTGTCGGACTGAGTGTCCTGCAACCGCGCCTCGGCTTGTTCAGACAGCATGACCAAACCAGCACAAGGTGACGCGCTCCAGCCTTTCTGTGGGGCTGAAATCAGCACGTCCACACCGGTCGCCTTCATGTCGACCCACACGCAGCCAGACGCGATGCAATCCAGAACCATCAGCGCGCCGATCTCATGCGCAGCTGCAGCCATGGCCGAGACATAGTCATCCGGAAGAATCACCCCGGCCGAAGTTTCCACATGCGGGGCAAACACAACATCCGGGCGCTGCTCGCGGATCGCCGCAACCACATCGTCGATCGGTGCGGGCGCAAACGGCGAAGGGCTGTCATTGCCGGTCTCACGCGCCTTCATCACCGTGACCGATCCGGTCAGCGCGCCGTTTTCGATGATCTGGCTCCAACGGTAGGAAAACCACCCGTTGCGCACCACCAAGACATTGGCATCACGGGCAAATTGACGGGCCACGGCCTCCATCCCATAGGTGCCACCACCGGGGATGATGGCGACGCCATCCGCATTGTAGACCTGTTTCAGCATGCCCGAGATATCGCGCATCACCTGCTGAAAGCTCGTTGACATGTGATTCAGGGATCGGTCCGTGAACACAACCGAAAATTCTTCGAGGCCATTTGGGTCGATGGAATCCAGCAAGGCGGGCATTTGATGTCCTTTCAATCAGTGTTGACGGCACCTTCAACACATTATCATTTCGGGTAAAGCGCATTTCCGACGAAAAGGTGACGCAAAGTCATCTTTGTTTTTCAGTAAAAATTAACCCTCATACGCACCAATATTTTAGTATTGACGCCAACTAGTATCACATACCCTTTACACTTCTGCGTGCTTCTGCCCAGATGCATACACTTTTAAAACGAAGGGAAATTAGAACCCGTGACTGCAAATAAGCGGATCAGCTTTCAGAGTGTTCGAGATGAGGTAAAGCGCAGGATCGAAAGCCGAATTTGGCCTCAGGGATCATTGCTGCCGACCGAGACCCAGCTGGCGGAAGAATTCAATTGCGCCCGCGCGACCGTTAACCGCGCCCTGCGCGAACTGGCTGATCAGGGAGTCGTCGAACGCAAACGCAAAAGCGGAACACGCGTCAAGAAAGAGCCCAGCAAACATGCCAAACTGGAGTTTTCGCTGACTCGTCAGGTGGTTGAGAACCAGAACGCGGCGTATCGCTATGCTCTGGTCGAGCGCAACGTTGTCACTAGCCCCGGCTGGCTGGCATCGCAACTCAGCGTAGCGCCAGATGCACGCATCCTGCACGTCATTTGCATGCACTACGCCGACAACAGGCCATTTCAGCTGGAAGAGCGCTGGATCAACCTAGATACTGCGCCCGAAGTCGAGGAGGCCGACCTGAGTGACAATGGCCCGCACGAATGGCTGTTGAATGCAGCACCGTTCACCGATGCCGAGGTCGCCTTTTGCGCCGTGTCAGCCGACAGCCGATTGGCCGAGTTCATGGGCACCACCGCAGGCACGTCGATGATTCAATTGGAGCGCACAACCTGGAAGGATGAAAAGCCCCTGACCTTCGCGAGGATGACGCATCATCCGGGCTTCTGCATCCGCACCAAGTACTGATCCCGTTCAGCCGATCGGTCCGGGCAAACGTTCTTCGCTGAGCAAGACATTTGCCTCGACATCACCGGCACCCGGAAGGGTCATGATCCGCCGCCGCAGGACCCGTTCGAAATCCGACAGATCTCGCGCCACCACGCGCAGACGGTAATCGTATAACCCCAGAACATGCTCTACGGTCTGTACCTCGGGGATGGCGCTGACGGCGCGCTCGAAATCCTCAAGGCTCACCTGCCCTTTGCGCGCCAGTTTAACGCCTAGGAAGACGGTGACGCCGAATCCTATAGCCTCGGCATTCAGGCGTAGTCGACGGCCCTTGATCACGCCTTCCTCTTCCAGCCGGCGAATTCGCCGCCATGTGGCGGGTTGCGACAGATCCAGACGACGCCCAAGCGCGCCGGCGCTTTGGGTTGCGTCCTGAACCAGCGCGCGCAGGATCTTGCGGTCGATCTCATCCAGCTCGATCATACTGGCAGCACCTCATCCCGTTTGAGGCGCGCGATGTGCATTAATGCTTCGATATCGGCAATATGCGGCAGGGTCAGAATGCGGTCCCGATAGACCTGCTGATAGTGGGCCATATCCCGCGCTAGTACCGAAAGGCGCACATCCACGCGGCCAAGGAAGGTCTGAATTTCGATCACCTCGGCAACCTCGCGCGCGGCCGCGGTGAATTCATCAAATGCCCGAGCCTGCGTCTTGTCCAGCGTGATCCTCAACGAGACCTCGACGGCGTAGCCCAAGGCGGCCCAGTCGATCACGGCCTCTTGGCCTTCGATCACCCCTGCCGCCTGCATTTTTTCCATCCGTCGCCAGCAGACACCCGAACTGATACGGCACCGTTCGGCAAGTTCGGCCGTTGTCAGGCTTGGCTCCGCCTGAAAATGGCGCAGTATCCGCCGATCAACATCATCAAGCATGATTTTTTCACGTTTCCACAATTCAGAGAATTATTCTTCATCTTTTTTACAAATACTCAATCTCAACCCTATCGCCAATACCAAAGGCTCAGGCTAAAAGCACAGCAATCGAAACAGAAAGGACCAGCGAAATGCGCGTCTACTACGATCGCGATTGCGACATCAACCTGATCAAAGACAAAAAAGTGGCCATCCTGGGCTATGGCTCGCAAGGCCACGCGCACGCGCTGAACCTGCGCGACTCGGGTGCGAAGAACCTGGTCGTCGCCCTGCGCGAAGGCTCGCCCTCGGCCAAGAAAGCCGAAGGTGAAGGCCTGCAGGTCATGGGTATCGCCGAAGCGGCCGCATGGTGCGACGTCATCATGTTCACCATGCCCGACGAATTGCAGGCTGAGACCTACAAGAAATACGTTCATGACAACATCAAGCCGGGCTCGGCCATTGCATTCGCGCACGGCCTGAACGTCCATTTCGGCCTGATCGAGCCGAAAAAAGGCGTCGACGTCATCATGATGGCCCCCAAAGGCCCCGGCCACACCGTGCGTGGCGAATACACCAAAGGCGGCGGCGTGCCTTGCCTTGTTGCCGTCAACAACGACGCAACCGGCAAAGCACTGGAAATCGGCCTGTCCTACTGCTCGGCCATCGGTGGCGGCCGCTCGGGCATCATCGAGACCAACTTCCGTGAAGAGTGTGAAACCGACCTGTTCGGCGAACAAGCCGTTCTGTGCGGTGGCCTGGTAGAGCTGATCCGCTGCGGCTTTGAAACTCTGGTCGAAGCGGGCTACGCGCCCGAGATGGCTTACTTCGAGTGTCTGCACGAAGTGAAGCTGATCGTTGACCTGATCTATGAAGGCGGCATCGCTAACATGGATTACTCGATCTCGAACACGGCTGAGTACGGCCAGTACGTCACCGGTCCGCGTATCCTGAAATACGACGAGACCAAAGCGCGTATGAAGGAAGTTCTGAACGACATCCAGCAGGGTAAATTCGTTCGTGACTTCATGCTGGAAAACGCCGTTGGCCAGCCGACCATCAAAGCGTCGCGCCGTGCCAATGACGAGCACATGATCGAGGAAACCGGTGCGAAACTGCGCGCCATGATGCCCTGGATCTCGGCCGGCAAAATGGTCGACAAAGAAAAGAACTAAGCCCGGCAACCGTCGGCGAAAGGGCGGCCCGCTTGGCCGCCCTTTTTCATTTGCACCCGCTTAAATCTCAGCCCATAAACGACTGATCAAAGGCGATTTTTACCTTATTCCACAGGTGCCAACATGGTGTCCCAGCCCACAAAACAGGATTGGATCGGCGTCTTCTCGCTTGGCCTTATCTGGGGCGGTACATTCATGGTCGTGGCCATGGCACTTGAGGGGTATGGCCCTATCACGGTTGCAACATCCCGCACCACGCTTGGCGCTTTGACACTGCTCTTGCTGATGCGGATCACCGGACGCCGGTTTCCAACGCTCACCCCGACACTCGGCGGCTCAATCATCCTGATCGGCGCGCTGTCCACCGCGATACCATTCATGCTGCTGAGTTGGGGGCAGCAATTCGTACCATCGGCCTTTGCGGGCCTGTCTATGGCGGCCATCCCCTTGATGGTGCTGCCACTGGCGCATTTCTTCTCGGACGAACCGCTCAATCTGCGTCGATTTCTTGGGGTTTGTCTTGGGTTTTCTGGCGCGTTGGTCCTGATCGGTCCGGGGCTTTTGCAACTAGGCCAAGGAACCGAACCACTTGCGCAAATGGCCTGCATCACGGCGGCACTGTGCTATGCGGTTTCATCCATCCTGACGCGGCGGTGCCCTCCGGTTGATCCGGTTGCGCTGGCAGCCCTGACATTGCTGGTGGGCGCGGCGCTGCTGCTGCCGATCATGCTGATGACCGAGGGGGTGCCCGACTGGCAAGGCACCCGCCCTACTCTGGCGCTGATCGTCTTGGGCCTAGTGCCAACGGCCTTGGCGAACCTCTTGCGCGTGTCCATCACGCGCAGCGCAGGGTCGGTGTTTTTGACCCTCGTGAACTATCAGGTCCCCGTCTGGTCGATGGTTTTCGGAGCGTGGATCCTGTCCGAGGCCCTGCCCCTGCGATTCTACATCGCGCTGACCCTGATCCTGACGGGCATGGCCATCAGCCAGTGGTTCAGCCTGCGCAAAGCTCTAATCGGGCGCTAGGACGCCGCTGCTTCAACCTCGGCGACAATGCCATCAACCACCTGCGTCAGCAGGGTGGCATCCTCGCATTCAGCCATGACACGGATCAGAGGCTCGGTCCCTGACTTGCGGATCAGCAGACGACCCTGCCCGTTCAGGCGCGCCTCGGCATCGGCAATCGCGGCTTGCACACTGGCGACCTCAAGCGGCAATTGACCCTGTTGATAGCGCACGTTCTTCAACAACTGAGGCACCGTTTCAAACTGCTGCGCAAGCTCCGAGGCTTTGCGTCCGCTCAGAACCATCTCGGACAGGAAATGCAGCCCCGCCATCAGACCATCACCGGTTGTGGCATAGTCGCTCATGACGATATGGCCGGATTGCTCGCCGCCAAGGTTGAAGCCGCCCTGCCGCATCCGTTCCACGACATAGCGATCGCCAACTGCCGTCCTCTCCAGCCGCAGGCCTTGCCCTTGCAGATGCCGCTCCAACCCGAGGTTGGACATGACTGTCGCCACCAAAGCACCGCCACGTAGCTGTTCGGCCCGCGCCCACGCCCCGGCCAACAAAGCCATCAGCTGATCGCCATCGGCGACCTTACCGTTTTCGTCAATCACGACGACCCGATCTGCATCGCCATCGAGGCAGATACCCACATCCGCGCCATGCGACACAACGGTTTCCGCAGCCACGCGCGGCTTGGTTGAACCACATTCGAGATTGATGTTCTTGCCGTCCGGCGACACGCCCATCGGGATGACTTCGGCACCAAGCTCCCATAGGACCTCGGGCGCCGTGCGATGGGCTGCCCCATTGGCGCAGTCGATCACCACTTTCAAACCATCCAGACGCACATCGCGCGGAAGCGAGGATTTGACCCGCTCCCCATAACGGAACCGCGCGTCATCAACCCGACGGGCACGCCCGATATTCTGCGCCTTAGCGGAGTTGACGCCTTCTTCGATCAAACGCTCGATCTCAAGCTCGGCCTGATCTGAGAGTTTATATCCGTCAGGCCCGAAGAACTTGATGCCGTTATCTTCCGCCGGATTGTGGCTGGCCGAGATCATAACCCCCAGATCCGCACGCATGGATTGGGTCATCAGACCCACCGCAGGGGTCGGAACCGGACCCAACAGTAATACGTTCATACCGGTCGAAGTCAAACCCGCCGTCAGCGCGTTTTCCAGCATATAGCCGGACAGGCGCGTATCCTTGCCGATGACCACGCGGTGAACTCCGGTCGTGTCGCGCCGGAAATAGCGCCCGACCGCCGCACCTATGCGCAAGGCCATTTCTGCTGTCATCGGATGCGTATTGGCTGTGCCTCGCACACCGTCAGTTCCGAACAGCTTGCGCATAGTCGACTCTCCGTAAAATCTGCTTGTGACCGGATTAACGGACGGCAGCCCATAGGCGCAAGGCCTGAGCTGTCTCAGCCACGTCATGGACCCGAATGATCTGCACGCCCTGGGACAATCCGTCCAGAGCAACCGCGATTGACCCCGGCGCGCGCGCGGTTTTTCGCGGCTCCTGCCCGATGGAGCCGATAAAGCCCTTGCGCGAGACGCCCAGTAGAAGCGGGCAACCCAAACCGTGGAACAGGCTCAAGTTACGCAGCAGGGCCAGATTGTGATCCTCGGTCTTGCCGAAACCGATGCCCGGATCGACGATGATCAGATCCCGGTTCAGGCCCAACGCCTCAAGCCGTTCGATCTGACCGGCCAGAAAATCGTAGACATCCAGCACGACGTTTTCATAGACCGGGTTGTCCTGCATTGTCGCGGGATCGCCCTGCATATGCATGACGCAGACCGGCGCGCCCAGCCCTGCGCAGAACGGCGCAAGCTCCGGGTCGTACGTGAAGCCCGATACGTCATTGACTAGCCCCGCCCCGGCCTCACAGGCCGCTTCGGCTACAGCGGTCTTGCGTGTGTCGATTGAGATCAGGGCGTTGGTCTCAGCCCGGATCGCTTCGATCACCGGGCGGGTCCGGGTGATCTCTTCGTCTGCGGGCACAAAATCTGCTCCGGGACGAGTGGATTCTCCGCCGATATCCAGAATCGTGGCGCCGTGCGAAACCATCTCAATGGCCCCTGCCCGCGCCGCCTCGACCGAGCTGTGGATGCCACCGTCCGAGAAGCTGTCAGGCGTTGTGTTCAGGATGCCCATGATATGTGGACGCGTCATATCCAAACCGGACATGGCCGCGCGCGGGCGGCTGAGACGCTGTAGCACATCCGCGGGGATATCCGCTGCGGCTACGACCTGAGACGCTCCATCGCGTGAAAGCTCTTCGGCATGAGTGAACCAGAGCGACTGCCCGGCCAGAGGCACCGCTTCATCCGGACGAGCCGTACCGTGCTGAACTAGCGGTCGGTAGTAGCGGCTCACAATTGTGCCTGATCAATGGCCACTGCACGCAGCGGCGTTTTCGGCTCTTTCGGCAATGCGCCTCCGATCACCATCATCTCGCTGGCCTCAAAGGTGGCGGCAAACCATGCCGCCAGCGCAACCGCGTCGGATGGCGCGGCCGAGGGGCCATCGACAGCATCCAAAACGATCTTTGACGGGGCCCAGACGCAAATCTGGCCGTTCTTCATCGCCCAATCCAGTTCGGTCCGGGTCGAAACAACCACGCAGCGATGATCGCGCGCGGCCAGAACCCACGCGTTCTGTTCGATCGACAAAAGGTCGATACGGCGCTGCGTCATGGCGTGACCGGTCTGCGGCACCGGAAGGTCCGAGGCCCCGACACACAGGATCAAGGGACGCTGACGGTTTTCCAACTGATCGATCCAGCCGGTCAGGTTATCCGAGGCCATCGCCTCATTCGATAGATAAACAAGACGTGGATGAGGGCGTTCCTCTTCGACGACGTCGTGATGCACGGCATCCTTGCCGCGCACTATCTCGACCCCGAGCGCACCGGGGCCACGATCCAGCTTTTCGATCCGGACAAACACTCGAACCGCTTGCGGCTCCAGCAGGATACGTTCGGCCACACGTTCGGCCAGCGTTTCCAATAGATTCAGACGCTCGGCCGCCAGTTCATAGGCAATTGCTTCGGTCACTCGGTCATAGGACAGGATACGATCCACATCATCGTCAATATCCGAGGTCAGCGGACGCACCTCAACCACGATATTAAAGCAGATACGCTGGGTTGTGCCGCGTTCGGCCTGAAAGGCACCGATCTCAACCTCGACAGTATGATCACGGAGCGAGATGCGATCCAAAGGCCCTCTGGGCGAGGTCGCCTCGGACCGTTCAGAGGGGTGCGCGAAAGCGAGGCGGATTTCAGAACTCATGGGTCAGGCCTTCTTGGGCTCGTTGAAACTTTCGCCCAGTCTAGGCGTTTCGAGGGCCTATAGCATTCATACAAACGCCATTCCAACCGCTGATTTCGACGCTTTTTTTTGCGTGCAATGGTATACGCTGCGCCTTGAATTCAAGACGCAGCGCCAGACCTGCCTCAGTTGCTCGCAGTGCGGTAATTGTGACGGTAGAAGATGTGAACACCAATCTTCGCCGTCTGTTTATAAACCCGCGCCCAAGACGGGCGGACCGCAGTGGTATGATAGTGGGTCGCCCCTTCGGTCAGCTCTTTGGCAACGCCATCCATCGCCGCGCGGGCGACTTTCGAGACACGCTCAAAGGCTTTCTTCTCGTGGATCACTTCCTTGCGGCCATCACATGTATAGGTGAACTGGCACTGGTACTTTTTACCGGTCCCCTGACGGATCACACCGCAAAGGCTGTCAGGAAAGCGGCTGCTCTTGACCCGGTTCAGTATAACCTCGGCCACTGCAAACTGACCGCGCACGCTTTCGCCGCGGGCTTCAAAATACAGCGCCTCTGACAGGCATTTCCAGCCTTCATCTCCGGACGCTTTGGGCTGTTGGTCCAGCCAATCCTTGGAATAGGACACTTTGATCGGTTCCACCACTTTGCGCGGCTGGAACAATTTCAGATAATCCCGAAAGCTCTGAGCCGGCAATTCACTGCGGGCAACCAGTTCTTTCTTGTTGGCATCCGTAGCTTCCCTCTCAGCGTAGGACGCACTCGGCAGCACGGTTGCCGCCAATGTGGCAACAGCCATTATGTAACGTAGCATCAGATAACCTCGCACAGGCACTTCACGCGCCAAACCCTCCCCCGGCGGGCGCGACGAGGCATTTAGCGCAGTCTTGCGCAAAGGTCCAGATCAGAGGCAAATACAAGTGGAATTTCGCTCGTGGAGAAAAACAATTCCGCCACAAGTTCGCTTATTGACCACTAATCATTGGGTTTCATGCTGCTGTCAACCCCCAAGTCTGGACGAAATCGCCAGTTGAGCGGCAGCCAGCCGAGCGACCGGTACCCGGAACGGAGAGCAGGACACATAGTCAAAGCCAAGATCGCGGCAAATGGCGATTGATTCGGGGTTTCCGCCGTGTTCTCCGCAGACTGAAAGGGTCACATCGGGTTGGGCCGCGCGCCCCCTCTCAGACCCGAGCTTGAGCAATTCGCCAACCCCGTCCGCGTCCAAAACATGGAACGGGTCCTCGGTGAAGACCCCCTGCCGGACATAGGCCGACATGAAACGCCCCGCGTCGTCGCGTGAAAGACCATAGGTCATCTGGGTCAGGTCGTTGGTTCCGAAGCTTAAGAAGGCGGTGTTGGGCGCAATCTCTTCAGCACGCAGGCAGGCGCGCGGTGTTTCGACCATCACGCCGAGGCGGTATTCGAACTCTTGCCCCTGCTCCGCTGCTACTGCGGCCGCCACCGAGTCGATGCGGGATTTGACCAGCTCGACCTCTCGCTTGGCCGAAACCAGCGGGATCATCACCTCAGGCACGACCGGCGCGCCGTTCTTGCGGGCCTCCAGCGTAGCTTCAAAGATCGCGCGGGCCTGCATGTCGTAGATTTCGGGCACCGTAACGCCCAGGCGAACCCCGCGCAGACCCAGCATCGGGTTGTATTCGGTCATTGCGGAGACACGACGCTCCACATCCGAGACAGGCAGATCCAGCGCTTCGGCCAGTTCGCGCTGGCCACCGCGGGTGGTGGGCAGGAATTCGTGCAGCGGCGGGTCAAACAGACGAATGCAGACCGGCTGCCCTTCCATGATACGGAAAAGCTGCACGAAATCGTCGCGCTGCATGGGCAGCAAACGCTCCAACACGGCAGCCCGGCCCGAGGAGGTCTGCGCAAAGATCATCTCGCGCATCACGATCAAGCGGCCGGGATCAAAGAACATGTGCTCGGTCCGGCACAGGCCGATGCCCTGCGCCTGAAAGTTCCGCGCGGTCTGCGCATCTGCAGGGGTATCGGCATTGGCGCGGATTTCGATGTCCCGCTCGGCATCCGCCCAGCCCATGAGAGTCTGGAAACAGTCGTCCAGTGCGGCCTCGAGCATCTCGGGTTGCCCCGCCAGAACCTGCCCCGAGCTTCCGTCAATCGTCAGAATATCACCGGTCTTGAACACCCGCCCATCCGGAGTCGTCAGCATTTTTTTCTTGGTCTGGAACCGCATTTCAGACGCGCCGACGATACAGGGCAGCCCCAAACCCCGCCCAATCACGGCGGCATGGCTGGTCATACCGCCCTTTTCGGTCAGAACGGCAACGGCGGCATGCATGCCCCGCACATCCTCGGGCGAGGTTTCGCGGCGCACCAGAACACAGGCCTCACCCCGTGCGGCGCTGGCTTGCGCCTCGGCGGCCGTAAACACGATCTTGCCGGTCGACGCCCCCGGACTTGCGCCAATCGCGGTGGTCAGCACATCCCGCTCGGCCTCGGGGTGAACCTGCCGGTGCAGCAGCTCGTTCAGGGCATGAGGGTCCACGCGCATCACCGCCTCTTGTGGCGGGATGATACCGTCTTCAGCCAGCCGCACCGCAATCCGCATCGCCGCGCGCGAAGTCCGCTGAACACGCACGCCGTCCAGAATATGCACACTGCCGTTCTGGATCACGAATTCGACCTGCATTTCCTCGCGCAGCTTCTCGCGCATCAAAGCGGCCTGGGCTTTCAAATCAGCAAATGCGTTGGGCGCCACTTCTTCCAGAGACGGTCCCCGCGGGTCTTTCTCAAGATAAAGCGCCGAGACGTCTTCGCCCAACGCATCCCGCCCCTGGCTCTGGCTCAAATAACGGCCGGTGATCTGAGGCATACCGGTGGTCGGATCCACCAGCTGCAACACACCCGAGCCGCATTCGCCCTGCCCGACGCCTGGGATCATCTCTTGGATGACCAGCCCTAGCCCGGCATCGGCCGGTGCCCCTTTGGCCTGACGCAACAGGCGCGCCGAGGTGCCATCCCACGCTCGCGCCATCGAGCGCAGAACGCCAATCAACTGCTCACCACGATCCTCGGGGAAAACCTCATCGGTCTCATCCTCATAGGCGTGCAGAGTGCGCTTCAACCCCGCGACACCATCCTCGTCGATCTCGTCAAACACATCCGCATCCAGACGCGCCACATGTATCGCATAGCTTTGCACAAAGCGCAGATACATGGCTGCGGCAGGCTCATCACCCATCGAGTTCGACAGCTCGGCAAACCGCGCTTCGTTCATGCCGATATTCAGAACCGCACCGGGGCCGCCCCAATCAGGGTCCTCGGAACTGGGGCGCACACACAACAAGGCCGTCGGCTCGAATTGCTCAAGGATCGCCGCCAGATCGGGGATTTGTCCTTCGGCGATGCGCTGCACCGCGTCAAAAGACAACGCGACCGTGCGCGGCACCGGCATCTCCAACCGGACCAGACGTTGCAGGCACTTTGCCCGCCCCCCATGGGTGTGCGGGGCAACGGGCGCGGTGGACGTGATGAGTGTGGTATGCGGATTATTCTGCACTGCGGCACCTTTTGGTTTCACCGCAGCATAGGCCCATGCGCCCGTCGCGCAAGGGTGATCTGGGCGCGCAAATCCGCGCGCCCGGGCCTTTAGCCTTCGATCTTGGTCAGATCGGCAACGCTGGAACAGACCGTGCGGATCTGGCTGAGCAAGTTCAGACGGTTGCGGCGGAGGATGTCATTGTCGGTATTGACCTGCACATCCTCAAAGAACGCATCCACCGGCCCACGCAGCGCGGCCATGGCCGCCATGGCGATTGGGAAATCCTCGGCCCTGAGCGCCGGATCAATCTGCTCCTGCGCCGCGTCAAGCGCCGAGAACAGAGTCTTTTCGCTGTCCGTCTCGGCGAATTTCACATCCGCACCGTAGGAGTATTCGACCCCGTCCTTCTCTTCGGCCTGCGTCAGGATGTTGTTGGCCCGCTTGAACCCCTGCACGAGGTTTTCCCCATCCTCGGTCGCGATCACCGCGTTCAGTGCGCGGGCGCGTTTGACCAGTAGGTTGAGGTCATCATTGCCGTCCATCGCAATACAGGCGTCGATGACGTCGTGACGGATGCCCTCATCACGGAGGAAGACTTTAAGGCGGTCGTGGAAAAACGACAGAAGATCGTCAGATGCGTCTGGGACCTTTTTCTCAAGTTCAAGAAAACCTGCCGCAGGCAAATCATCTACTCGATCTCTAACTGTCTGGAATGCAGCACCAAAGACACCTCGTTCTGCGATTTCTTCCAACAGATCAAGAACATTGGCTTCCGGCAGTGCCTCATTGATTGCGCTTTCTGCTCGTATCAGTTGGCTGTCAAAGAACCGATCCAAAGACAGCCGCAGATCGTTTTCGAGTATCAATCGAGTTACACCCAATGCGGCACGACGCAGAGCAAACGGGTCTTTCGAACCGGTCGGCTTCTCATTAATCGCCCAGAACCCGGTTAGCGTGTCCAGCTTGTCGGCCAGCGCCACGGTCACCGAAAGCGACGTGGTCGGCACGTCATCTGACGGGCCAAGCGGCGAGTAGTGGTCCTGTGCCACAGCGGCCACAGCGGCGTCTTCGCCTGCGGCTTCGATGTAGTAGCGACCCATAAGCCCCTGAAGTTCGGGGAATTCATACACCATTTCAGAGCTCAGATCGGCCTTGGCCAGACGCGCGGCTTTCTCTGCCTGATCGGCATCCGCTCCGGTCACGGGCGCCAGTTCACGGGCCAGCGCGGCGATGCGTTCGATGCGTTCCGCCTGTGTGCCTAGCTTGTTGTGGAAGGTCACATTCTCCAGCGCGCGGGTCCATTGGGCGATGTCCGATTTGGCAACGCGCAGATCGTTCTCCCAGAAGAACTTGGCATCGGCCAGACGAGCCGAGAGGACCTTTTGGTTCCCGGCCAGAATCGTCGCGCCGTTGTCGGCGGTTTCGCGGTTGGCGACGGTGATGAAACGCTCGATCCGGCCTGTCTTGGGGTTCTTCACGGAAAAGAACTTCTGATGCTCTTTCATCGAAGTTTGCAGCACCTCGGGCGGCAGGTCGAGGAATTCGTCGTCGATCTGCCCCATCAGCACCACGGGCCATTCGACCAGACCAGCGACCTCGGCCAGCAGGCCTTTGTCGTCGACCACTTCCAGACCGGCGGCAAAAGCCATGTTCTGGGCGTCGTTCCAGATATGCTCGGCGCGTTCCTCGGGCGACAGGACCACGAAGGCGCGTTTCAGTTTGGCGGCGTAATCCTCGAACGAGGTGACGGCAAAACGGTTCGGAGCCATGAACCGGTGGCCCTCGGTCGTGTCGCCAGAGGTGATGCCTTCAACCTCAAGCGGAACGACTTGCGCGCCCGTCTCATCGGTCAGGATGCAAAGGATCGAGTGCAGAGGCCGCACCCAGCGCATCGGGCCAGAGCCCCAACGCATCGACTTGGGCCATGGAAAGTTGCGGATCGTGGCCTCAAGCACCTCGGCCACGATCTCGGCCGCCGGGCGTCCGGGCTTTTCGATCTGGGCGAAATAGACCGCACCTTTGGGGGTTTCGCGTTCCTCTAGCTGGTCGCGGGTCAGACCTGCACCGCGCAGAAAACCTTCGATCGCTTTGTCAGGCGCGCCGACCTTTGGGCCTTTGCGTTCCTCACGGATCGTGGGGCTTTCCGCCAGCAGGCCTTCGACCGCCAAGGTCAGGCGGCGCGGCGTGGTCAGGGCGGCGGCAGAGGCATAGGTCAAACCGGCCTCGACCAAACCATCGGTGATCCGCTTTTTCAGGTCCTCACCGGCGCGGGTCTGCATACGCGCGGGGATCTCCTCGGAAAACAGTTCGATCAGCAGGTCGGGCATTTTCGGTCCTTAGAAATTTACGATCGTCTGGATGACGATGGCATTGGCGATATCCACAAAGAATGCGGATACAAGGGGCAGCACGATAAAGGCAATAGGCGATGGGCCATATCGCTTGGTTACTGCGGTCATATTCGCGATAGCGGTGGGGGTTGCGCCCAACGCGAAGCCTCCGAACCCCGCAGCCAGAACCGCGGCGCGGTAGTTGGAGCCCATGACCGGGAACAGCACCCACAGCACGAAAACCACCGTGAACAGGGTCTGGGCGGACATGATGACGACAATGGCCATGCCAAGCTCGGCGATGGTCCAGAGCTGAAGGCTCATCAGGGACATGGCCAGAAACGCGCCCAAGGCGAATTCCGAGATCAACGCCAGCGATGGCGTGCGCGATACCGGTGGGGCCGACGGAGCCACTAGGGCACGTAGATTGGCGATGACGATTCCCATGATCAGACATGGCACGAACAGCGGCAGCTTGAGACCGGCTGCCGAGATCGCTTCGTTCAGAGAATAGCCCGCTATGATCGCGAGGTTCAGATGCAATAAAACACGCATGATCGACAGGTGGTCGATACCCGGCGCCCTGCCTTCTGTTTCGTCCGGCAGCCCGACACTTGGCCCTTCATCTGGACGGTCGGGGCTGAGATTGCGCCCCTCAACCAGCAACCGCGCAATCGGTCCACCAACCAGGGCGGCCAGAACCAAACCTAGCGTTGCAACGGCAACGCCCAGCTCGGTCGCGCTGTCCAACCCTGTTGCCCGCGCAACTTCGGGCGCCCATGCGATTGCGGTCCCGTGCCCGCCGATCAGCGCCGCCGAGCCGAACAGAACACCCGCCTGCGCCGGATAACCAAACATGGAAGCGCCAGCCGCACCGATCACGTTTTGCATAACGATCGTCACAAGGGTCAGGATCAGAAGCAAAAACAGCGGCTTGCCGCCCGAAATCAGGTCCGACAGACGTGCATTCAATCCGATCCCGGCAAAAAATACGACCAGTAGGAAATCCCGCGTACCCAGCTCGAAAGAGAGTTCAAGATCGAATATCAGATACAGCGCCAGAACGGCAAACGAAGCCAGCAACCCTCCGGTCACGGGTTCGGGGATGTTGAAATTGCGAAGTGCGGCGACTTGATCATTGATCCGTGCGCCAAGCAGGTAAACGGCAAAACCTAAGGTCGCCGTCAGAAACTCGGGGATTTCGACGACGTGCTGCATGGCGGTCTCCTTACTGCTGCGGTCTGGGTGGGCATTCCTCGCCGACCACGGTGCCATCATAGGCTTTTTCACCGCAATTGTTCAGGGAATGCCAGACAAAGCCTTGCCCATCTTCGGTGATCGCGACAATGCGGTCGACTCCGTAGTGGATATTCTTCGCGCTCATGTAGGCCTGCGCCTGCCCCGTCTTCAACGCTTCAGCCACGGCGGCCGCATCATAGCAATCAAACCAACCCGGAGCGGTCAGGGGCTCTGCATTCTCGACCGGCATGAAACCTAACAATTGTTCTTCGGAGAGATCCGTGTTGAAACAGGCTCGATACCGGATCGGAGAGCTATCGGCATCAATCGCCTGAAAAGAAGAATAGGCAATCGGCTGGGGAGTTTCGCCATCCACAGGCAACAGGGCGACGTCCTGTCCGGGCTTCGGTTCGACCTCATAATAAAAGCCGTAGACTTGCAGGTAATACATGCCCGCCCCGGCCATCACAGCCGAAAGCCCCAGAATGATCGCAAGCAATTTTCCCGTCATTGTCTTAGGCTGCCTCTTTCAAGTTCCTGAAAAATGGGACAGGTTTCGCAGTAAAACTTTAAACCACAAGGGTGTTTTCATGGAATCGACCCTCGCCGTTGGGTTCTTTGGTGCGCTGTTTGCGATCATGAACCCGATCACCAACCTGCCTGTGTTCCTGAGTGTTACGCAGGACCTGCCCCCTACGGATCAACGTAAAGTCGCAGTCAAAACCGCGCTCTACTGTTTGATCCTGGGCGGTGCGTTCGCGGCCATTGGCAGTCAGACGCTGAGCCTGTTCGGCATCAGCGTAGACCATCTGCGCGTCGCCGGAGGGTTGGTCGTGCTTATGATCGGCCTGAACATGCTGAACGGCAACGAAAGCACCTCGCATCACGGAACGGACGGAGAAAAAGAGGCCTATCCTGCGCCTGACACGGTCGCGTTCTACCCGCTGGCCTTTCCCATTCTGGTCGGTCCAGGCACGATCACAACCCTGATCCTGTACGCGCATCACGTCAAAAATCCGCTTGAAGCTGTTGTTTTTGCAAGTGTATTCCTGACAGTCGTCGCCTTGCTTCTGGTCACCTTCTGGAATGCCCCGTGGCTGTCCAAACGTCTTTCGAGCAACGCACGCGTCATCATGAGCCGCTTCATGGGCATGATCCTCTCGGCCATCGCCATCGGCATGATTTCTGACGGCCTCAAGGCATTGCTGCCCGGATTGGCCTGAGCGCTGCATCAGGCCTCGTACCCGGCGGCCTCGGTCAGAACGAACGCATCCGCACATTGCTTGGCCAGCGCTCGGACACGGCCGATATAGGCCTGGCGTTCAGTCACCGAGATCACCCCGCGCGCGTCCAGCAAGTTGAAAATGTGGCTGGCCTTGATGCACTGATCATAGGCCGGATGCGCCATCACGATGCGCTTGCCTGTTTTCGGATCATCATGCTGTTGCGCCAGAATGGTGGCGCATTCGGCCTCGGCCTCTTCGAAATGACGCAGCAGAACCTCGGTGTTGGCCACATCAAAGTTCCATCGGGCGTATTCCTCTTCGGTCTGCTTGAAGATGTCACCGTATGTCAGCGGGCTGGGGGACTGAGGGTCGTTGAACGGCATGTCCATCACGTGGTCGATGCCCAGCACATACATCGCCAGACGCTCCAGACCATAGGTCAGCTCGCCAGAAACTGGCGTGCAATCATGACCACCGACCTGCTGGAAATAGGTGAACTGGCTGACTTCCATACCGTCGCACCAGACCTCCCAACCTAGGCCCCAGGCGCCGAGGGTCGGGCTTTCCCAGTCGTCCTCGACAAAACGGATGTCGTGCAGCTCCATGTCGATGCCGATGGCCTCGAGGCTGCCCAGATACAGCTCTTGCAGGTCCGGCGGGCTGGGTTTGATCAGAACCTGATACTGATAGTAGTGCTGCAGGCGGTTCGGGTTCTCACCATAGCGCCCGTCCGTCGGACGGCGCGAAGGTTGAACATAGGCCGCGGCCCATGCCTTGGACCCCAGCGCGCGCAGGGTTGTCGCCGGGTGGAACGTCCCTGCCCCGACCTCCATGTCATAAGGCTGCAAAATCGCACAGCCTTTCGAGGCCCAATAGGTCTGAAGCCGCAGGATGATCTCCTGAAAAGAACGAGGTGCGCTGGACTGATCGGTCATGACATTCCCTTTGGGCGCGCCTGCGCCCGGTTCCGATGGGTTTGGCCCTTCCTATGCAAGGGGCCGAGGGGCGTCAACGGGCCAATAGGTCCCTGCTGTATCTGCGCTGCCACACCGCAAATTCCCCGCATTCTCGCCATGGCTTTCGCCACCCGAAATCGGGTATTCTGAGCAAAAGCATCAAAACTGCATAAACGGGCAGAAAATGACACGAGTATTTACGGCAATTTTATTGTTTCTTTTGGTCGGCCTGCGCGTCGCAACCGCCCAGCAAGATCAAGGTGTCTGGGTTCAGGTCGAGGCGCAGCCATCCCTGCGTGAGGCACAAGATCGTGCGCAGGACTACGCCCGCGCACTCCCTGACGTGAACGGTTTTCGCCTGGGCAGCGGTTGGTACGCCATTGTGATCGGCCCCTACCTGCGCAGCGACGCAGAACAGGTGCTGCGGGTTTACCGCGCCGAAGGACAAATTCCTCGCGACAGTTTCATCACTTTCTCAAGTTCCTTGGGCCAGCAGTACTGGCCGGTTGGCGCGAATGTGCTGAACCGGGGCACCGTCGCCCCGCCTGTTGAACCCGAACAGCCCTCCGTCGACACGCTGTCCGATGCAACCACGCAGTCGTCGGATGAAACCCGTGCCCAAGCGTTGCAATCTGAGCGTTTGCTGACGTCTCAGGAACGTAAGGACCTGCAGACAGCCCTTCAGGCCGCGGGGTTCTATAACTCGACCATAGACGGAGCCTTCGGCCAAGGCACACGTCGTTCGATGGCCGACTGGCAGAGTTTCAACGGATATGAGGCAACCGGCGTTCTGACCACCGTCCAACGCGCCGCATTGATTGAAGACTATAACGCTCCGCTAATCAGCGTCGGAATGGCGCGATACACCGACGATCAGGCCGGGATCTCGGTCGATCTGCCGCTGGAGGCCATCGCCTTTGACCGCAATGAGGCCCCGTTCGCGCATTTCAAAAGCACCTCTGACCTGAACGCACAGGCGTTGCTGATCAGTCAGGAGGGCGGCAAATCCACCCTGCGCGCGCTTTATGAGGTGATGCAATCGCTGGAAATCGTGCCGCTGGTCGGCCCACGAGAGCTGCGCGGTGATCGCTTTACGCTTGAGGGGCGTGGCAAGGGCATCGTCTCTTACACCGAAGCGGCGCTGAAGGATGGCAAGATCAAAGGCTTCACGCTGGTCTGGCCCGAGGGTGATGAGGCCCGACGCGCCCGTGTTCTGGCTGCGATGAAGGCCAACTTTGCCACCACCGACGCAGTTCTGGATTCCAGCGCTGGCGCGGATGCAGAGCAGCGCGTCGATCTGGTCTCGGGTCTTCAGGTTCGCAAACCGCGCCTGTCCCGTTCAGGCTTCTTTGCGGATGCGTCCGGCACTGTCCTGACCGTATCCGAGGCCACCGACAGCTGCAGCCGTGTCACGCTGGAAGGCGATCAGGAGCTTCAGGTGGCCTGGACGGATGCCGATCTGGGCGTCTCTGTCCTGCGCCCGCGCAAGTCTTTGGCCCCGATCAACGTAGCCGAGTTCCGCTCTGACCAGCCGCGCATTCAGTCTGAGGTCGCGGTCTCCGGTTTCTCGTACGAAGGGGCTTTGGGGGCACCCACGCTGACCTTCGGTCAGATCGCGGATGTGCGTGGCCTGAACGGCGAAGCCGGTGTAAAACGTCTTGCTCTGGCTGCACAGCCGGGCGATGCCGGTGGTCCGGTCTTTGACGACAGTGGCAGCGTTGTCGGCATGCTGCTGCCCACCCAGTCTGAGGGCCGCACCCTGCCCGGCTCGGTCAGTCTGGCGGTTTCGACCCAAGGGCTGAATGACGTCCTGACACAAGCGGGCATCTCGGGCCAAGCGGCGCAAGAGACGGCTGAGATCTCACCCAACGAGCTGAGCCGCCGCGCCAATGGGATGACCGTTCTGGTGCATTGCTGGGACTAACAAGGTCCCCAAACTAAAAAAGCCGCTGCGCATCTGCGCGGCGGCTTTCTTGTTTTCTGACTACACAATGTCTGGCGTCACATAGATCAATGTCGGCCCCGAGGCCTGAAATGCGGCTTTGACTGCCTCCTGCATCTCATCCACAGTATTGGGCGCACTGGACAGCGCCCCGAACGCTTCGGCCAGTTTGCAGAAATCAGGATTTCGCGCCACAACCGCGTTGGGCGCGATCTGGCTGCGGACCATGCTGTCCTCAATCTCTTTCAGCTTGCCGTTGTCCCAGAGGACAATCGGCAAAGACAGGCCCAGTTCCACCGCCACACCCAGCTCTTGCATCGTGTAGTGGAACCCATAGTCCCCGGCGATCACAGCCGTCGGCCGACCCCGTCGCGCCACCGCCCCGCCAATGCCAGCGGGCAACGCATAGCCCAGGGTGCCAAAGCCGGTCGGATGGTGCCAATGATGGGGATATGCCATGTCCCAGACCTCTTTCGCGGCATAGGCGAATTGTGTCATGTCGGAATAAATCATCGTGTCGGCAGGCATCGCGGCGCGCAGCGCATCAACGACGGGCACAATGCCCGGGCGCTCAGCATCGACCTCGGCCCGCCAACGGGCGCGCGCCTCGGCGACTTCCTCAGCCGTCCAACCCGTCGCAGGTTTCGCGCTTTCAGTAACGGCCCACAGGGCGCGGGCAAAGCTGGCACTGTCGGCCTGAATTTTGACGGCGGCGCGATGGCGGTCGGACAGGACCTCGGGGTCCAGATCGACGCGGACCAGATGCGCCGAATGGCCAAGCTCTTCCCGCCAGAGGTCAACCTCGCCCAGCTCGGCCCCAACAGCGATCACCAGATCGGTCGAGGCGATCACCTCGGCGCTGCCGGGTCGAGGCAGCATCGCCCCGAAATCCAGCGGATAGTTCACACCGACCATGCCGCGCCCGGCATAAGTCGTGAAACAGGCTGCCCCCAGCTGAGTCAGGATTTGCCGCCATTCGTTCGACTTGCAACCACCACCCAGAATGAACAAGGGCCGTTTGGAGATGTTTAGCAAGGACACAACCGGCGCGACGTCCGGGACAAACACCTTGGGGCGCAAGGCCGGTTGGTTCGGGAATGGCGCGGGATCGGCATCGCCCTCAAGCTGTGCAATCGGCACCTGTATGTGCTTTGGCCGCGGACGAGAGAGTTCGAATTCCTCGAATGCCCGCTCAACCAGACCATAAGCGGCCTGCGCAGTGTTCGCTTGTGCCGACCAGTCCGCAACCGTGCCCGCTGCGCCTTGTTGGTCCTTCATCTGATGCAGCTGACCGCGCTGCGCCTGCGTCTCATCGAGACAGGATGACAGCACCAGCATCGGGACCGAGTCGCTATAGGCCTGCCCCATCGGTGTCATGATGTTGCACAGCCCCGGACCGGTGATGACATAGGCAACGCCCGGCTTACCCGTCGCCCGCGCATAACCATCGGCCATGAAACCGGCGCCCTGCTCATGCCGGGCCAGCACATGGGTGATCCCGGCCTCTTCTATGCCGCGATACATTTCCTGATTGTGGACGCCGGGGATGCCAAAAATCACATCCACGCCGCGATCCCTCAGCATGTGGGACAGCTGCGCACCAAGGGGTCTTTTCATCAGTCTCTCCAGAATTGGACGGTAAAGATTGCGTAGACGGCCAACAACTCAAGTCGGCCGACGAGCATGCCTGCGGTCAAGAGCCATTTCGCGGTATCGTTCAGGCCAGCGAAATTGCCCGCCGGGCCGATTTGGTTCCCCAGCCCCGGCCCGACATTGGCCAATGCCGTCGCGGCGCCCGAAACGGATGTGATGAAGTCCAGCCCGGTCAGCGCCAATGCCCAGGACAAAATCCCCATCGACAGGACGAAGAACATGAAAAAGCTCATGACTGAGGTCAGAACGTCTCGGCTGACAGGTCTGCCGTCGTAAAGCGGAACAAACACACCATGCGGCGACCGAATGCGCCGGATCTGCGTTTTGATTGACGCAAACAGAAGCTGATAGCGGAACACCTTGATCGAACAGGCGGTCGATCCGGCGCAGCCTCCGATCAGGCCGATCAGGAAGAACAGCATGATCGGGAAGCTGCCCCACAGCATGTAGTCGACACTGGCATAACCGGTGCCCGAGATGATCGAGGTGATGTTGAACAGCGACTCGCGCAGGGCCCTCTCCCAATGGTGCGGAAAGACCGAGGTCAGGAACACCGACATCACCACGACCAGAACCAGAATGGTTGCCAAAAAGGCCCGGATCTGACTGTCCTGCCATAGCGACGAGGTGTTGCCATTGGCCAGTTGCACGTAGCGTACGAAAGGCAATGCCGCGAGGATCATAAAGACCGAGGCCGCGTATTCTGCCGGGCCACTGAAGGTTGCAAACGAGCTGTCGTAGTTCGAAAATCCGCCCGTTGCGATGGTGGTCATGGCATGGACCGTCGCATCAAAGAATCCCATTCCGACGGCCGCATAGACAAGGCCGCAGGCCAGTGTCAGGAACACATAGATCAGCGAGATCTGGCCCGCGATCTCCTGCGCGCGGGGAAGGATTTTCCCCATGGTTTCAAACCCTTCCGAGCGGAAGATTTGCATACCACCGACTCGCAGCTCAGGCAGAAAAACCATAGCCACAACGATGATCCCGATGCCGCCCAGCCATTGCAGGATACCTCGCCACAGTAGCAGGCCCTGCGGCAGGTCATCCAGCCCCGAGATCACCGTCGATCCAGTGGTTGTCAGGCCAGACATCGCCTCGAAATATGCGTCGACGAAGCGTAGCTCGGTCTCACCGAACAAAAACGGGATTGCCCCGAAAACAGGCAGCGCGACCCAAACGCCCGACGTCAGCAAAAAGGTCTGACGGATGGTCAGACCTTCTCCTACGCCATTGGCGCAGCTCAGCGCAAGGACAACGCCAGTCAGAACGGTGATGATCGCGCTTTCAAGAAAGACATGCCACTCGCCCCGCCCCTCGATCATGTCGGCAAGCATAGGAAGCAGCATGGTCGCCCCCAGAATGGCGACCAGCATGCCAATCACATATCCGACCGGGCGAAGATCCATCATGACGCGCAGCGTTGGCGCGCCAGCCCGACCGTGTCAAGCAGATGACCCCGATTACTCGTCGGATTTCGCAACGACCTTGGGCATTGCGGGCGGTTTAGACGGCGCGCGCGTCTTGCGAGGGGCCGGTTTAGGGGGCTCTGTCGTCGCTGCAGCCGCTTTGGCCGGTGCCGCACTTGGTGCCTCGGCCGCGGGTTTTGGCGCAGTCTTGGGGGCCGCCGGAGTTTTGGCCGGTGCCGCCTTTTTAGCCACGGTCTTTGCCGGAGTTGCCTTAGCCTCAGGTTTAGGTGTTGCGGGCGCAGGGGCAGCCTTGGCCGAGGGTTTGGATGTCACCGGTGCAGGCGCTGCCTTGGCCGCTGGTTTTGTCTTTGCTGTTGCCGGGGTCGTCTTAGCAGCCGGTTTGGGCTTTGCTGCCGCCGGCGCAGCCTTAGCCGCCGGTTTAGGAGTCGCAGGTGCAGTGGAAGCTTTGGCGGCTGCGGGTTTTGCCGCCGGGCGCGGTTTGGCGGTGAATTTTGCAACCGGCTCCGCCTTAGGCTTCGATGCGGCGGGTTTGGATTGCACCTTCTTGGCAGTCGAGGCCCGCTTAGCCGGAGCAGGTTTTGCGGCAGGTTTGGCAACAGGTTTAGGTGAAGCCGCACGTTTTGCTGCAGGTTTGGCCGGCGCCGGCTCCGATGCTGTATTGCGCAGAGCGTGCAAGGGCGCCATCGGCAGTTCCATGGCCGACCGGGCCATGATCTGCATAATCTTCATCTGGCTGACCACGGCGTATCCAGCCACGCGCATTGCAGCCGCCTGCAGCTCCAACGGTTGGGAAATTGGGTTCATGACATGTCTCTCCTGTAAATGCGATGCAGCCGGAACACTGAGAGAGGGATGCCCAGTCCGCGCCGATCACTCGGGCGGTTGGCGGGGTCTTGCAGTCCAAGGCGTCGCACGTCTCGGCTTCCTTCCGGGGGCGGCACACCCGTTTTATAACGGGCAAGCGGCAGCTGCATTCCCTGCCTTAATAGCCCATTTACCACGCAGACGCAGCAGGTTTTGCTGCATTGCGGCGAAAAAGCGCTGTTTTTGAGAGGGCGCGGCTAAATTTTCCGCATCTCCGGAGGGTTAGCCTACGTGGATTAAGGTCGTGAACAGACGCGGATCAAGGCTGGAGGTCGCAAATGTGGGCCCTTCCGTCAGGATCGAGACTGCATCATGGCTGTGCAGGCTCTCCTGATGGCTGGCGATCACGCGGAAATCGCCCACGTGATGATCGGCCAGCAATTCGGCACAGAACAGGCGCGCTGCGTCTTCAACAAAGATCGGATTGGCCGCGTTCAACTCGGCAAAGGCCTGTTCGTCCTCACGCTTGACCATGACCTGCGTTTCCGTCGGGACTGCACGGCGGCACAGCTCGATCAGGTCTTCGAACCACAGGCAGTCGGCGTCGCAATCCACCAGCACCGAAATCCGCGCGACCGAGCGCTGCGAGTGCGGCGTCGCCAACTGTCCGCGCTGCGACCGGGCATGCTCGCTCAATTCCAGCGAGCAGGGGCAAGTCGAGGAATAGACATAGTCCAGATGCATGATCTTCTGGCGCACACCGTTCTGTTCGATCAGCTCCAGTGCGATGTCGTAATACTGGTAACCCTCAAGCCCGGACCGCAGGCTTTTCACCTTGGCCGGGTAGGAAAAGCGCATCTGCAGACGCGCGTCGAAACTGTCGAGGTCGGTCAGATAGTCGCTCAGAGCAGCTTCCATCACCTCAAAGCTGAAGGTCCGCTCGGCGTGTTTGTAGAAGGACCGCATGATACGGGACATGTTGATGCCCTTCTTCTCGGCCTCAAGGCTCACCGTGCCGGTGACCGAAGTCTCAAGCGTCAGGTCATCCCCATCCTTGCGGTGAAAACGGATCGGCAGGCGAAAGTTCGAGATACCCACGTGCTGGATCTGCTGCTTGGCGCCCCGGATCAGGCTGGACGGGCCGTTTTGCAGGTCGGGCAATGTGGCCCGGTACGCCTCATCCGCGACAAAACCTTCGGGATATTCACGTGACATGGACGGATAGTTCACCGCCGACATGCCGGGCACGAGCCGCGCCAAGGACGGGTCCAGCTGGCTGATCTCGGCCGCAGGCGCGGTCTTGGCCCATTGCCGCAGCAATTTCAGCGCTTCTGCGGCCTGTTCCCGGTTTGGTGCGTCGTCGATGTCACGGGGGTGAACATTCATAGGCTGAGGTTCCTCGGTTGGCCGTCGAAATTCAAACGGCTGAAGTTCAGTATCCAGTTTAACCCGATACGGGCCAATTAACAGGATGGATCGAAAAAACCCAGCGTAAATCCGGCATTCTGCGCGCGGCAGCGACACAGTTTACGCCAACCTCGGTGGATCAGAGAGGCAGGTTGCACCACCTCTCTGCCTGTAGAGTCACCAGTTTGAGGCGTTTTCTACTGCCCCTGCGAGACGTCCAACGCGTGTTGGATATCGGCCAACAGATCGTCTGCATCCTCAAGACCAATCGACAGGCGGATCAGACCGGGTGTGATGCCCAGCTCATCTTTCTGTTCATCGCTCAGACGCTGATGGGTTGTTGTTGCCGGATGGGTCGCGATGGATTTCGCATCCCCCAGATTGTTCGAGATCACCGGTATCGTTAGCGCATTGAGAAACGCAAATGCTGCGTCCTTGCCGCCCTTGATGTCCAAAGACAGTACGGTTCCGCCCTTGCCCCCCAGTTGCGTCTGTACCAGAGCATTCTGGGCATGGGTTTTCAGACCCGGATAAAGCGTCCGCTCCAGCGCCGAGTGACCTTCCAGCGCCTCGGCCACGGCCTGCGCCGTTGCAGCCTGCGCGTTGACCCGTAACGCCATCGTCTCGAGACCCTTCAGCATGATCCACGCGCTGAATGGGCTAAGTGCTCCGCCGGTATGCTTCATGTAGGGCTCGACAGTCCCGCGGATAAACTCCTTGGTGCCAAGGATCACACCACCCAACGCCCGACCCTGCCCGTCGATGTGTTTGGTCGCCGAATAGATCACCACATCCGCGCCCTGCTCAACCGCACGCGAGAACACCGGGGTCGAGAACACGTTGTCGACCAGAACCAGTGCACCAACCGAATGGGCCAGTTCGGCAACGGCGGCAATGTCGATCACCTCGAGCGTCGGGTTCGACATGGACTCAAAAAACACGGCTTTTGTGTCGGGGCGGATCGCGGCCTTCCATTGGTCAAGATCGGTGCCATCGACAAACGTCACCTCGACACCATAGCGGGTCAGGATGTTTTCCAGAATGAACAGACACGACCCGAACAGCGCCTTGGCCGAGACCACATGGTCCCCCGCCTTCAGCATTGAGGTCAACGCACCATTGACAGCTGCCATGCCGGACGCCGTGGCAAACGCATCCTCGGCCCCTTCCAGCGCCGCGATACGCTGTTCAAACATCGACACCGTCGGGTTGCCGTAGCGGGCATAGATGAACTCATCCGGGCCACATTCCAAGAACCGGGCCTCGGCCTGCTCGGCTGTGTCGTATACGAAGCCCTGGGTCAGGAAGATCGCTTCGCTCACTTCGTTGTACTGACTGCGACGGATGCCGCCATGGACGGCTTGGGTGCGTTTGGTCCAGTTCTCGCTCATGTCATTCCTTTCGGCCTCGATCCCCGAGGCGCATCAAAAAAACCCCAGACGCGGTCAAGCGAAAGGGGCCTTTCATCCTGACCTTTTAGCGTGTTGTTTAGCGTGGCCCGCAATCCGGTAACAAATCGCCACGTGGTGTTGTTGCCCTTACGCCGCAGTCGCGAATTCGTCAAGCCCGACACCTGCAACGTCACGGTTCTGTAATCGTTCATTCATGGAAACGTCATAGCGTCATGACAAAGCGGCACCACAACATCTTGTGTGAGGCAGAGCATATGCCAGTAATCAGGATCAATGCTGTCAACGGACGTGCTGAGTTGCATGGTAGTTGCCGACCCTTGATCGAGGCTGTGCAAGAGGCCCAGCAATCCGAAGGACCGGTCATTATTATGACCCACGGATACAAGTATCGGCCCGATGATGCCGGTGCCTGCCCACACCGGCATATTCTGTCGCTGCATCCCAAGGCGATGCCCTGGTACAGCCCCAGCTGGCCGCAACATCTGGGCTTTGGTAGCGGGTTTGAGGACGAAGGTCTTGCCATTGCCGTTGGTTGGGACGCGCGGGGCCCGCTCTGGTCAGCGCAACGTCGTGCCGTTGAAGCGGGCAAGGTACTGGCTGACGTCATTCGTGATGTGCATCATTTGAACCCAAAGCGTCCGATCCATTTCATCGGCCATTCCATGGGTATTGAGGTGGCGCTGGAGGCTCTGCATCATATTCCACCCGGCGCGCTCAGCCGGATCATTTCCCTTACTGGGGCTGCCTATCAATCCCGCACCGTCGCGGCCCTGACCACACCTGCCGGGCGCGCGGCTGAATTCATCAACATCATCAGCCGCGAGAACGATCTATTCGACTTTCTTTATGAAACCTTCATCCAGCCACCCCGTCGTGGTGATCTCAGCATTGGCGCGGGCCTGACGGCACCAAACTCGGTCACATTGCAGATCGATTGCCCGGACACGGTGGATCACCTGTCGGCGCTGATCTTCCCGCTCGCCGCGCCCGACCGGCGTATCTGCCATTGGTCCAGTTACACGCGTCCCGGCGTGCTGCGCGTCTATAACGCCTTGCTGCGCGATCCCGAGCGCCTCTGCCTGCAAAGGCTCAAACGCGGTATCCCCGAAAAACCGCACAGGCGCTGGTCACGGTTTTTTGCCCTACCCCGCCCACAGGGCCTCTTGCCGTTTGCTCAGAAAGCTTCATGATCCCCTCAGCTTGAGGAGACATCATGATCGACCTGTATTTCTGGCCCACCCCGAACGGTTGGAAAGCCTCCATCGCTCTGGAAGAGATGGAGCTGCCCTACAACACGCATCTGATCAACATCGGTAAGGGCGACCAATTCGATCCGGAGTTTCTGAAGATCTCACCCAATAACCGCATGCCTGCGATCTTCGATCCGGACGGGCCTGATGGCGCTCCGATTTCCGTTTTCGAAAGCGGCGCGATCCTGATGTATCTGGCGCGCAAGACAGGCCGGTTTTATGGCGCGACCGAACGGGACAGGGTTGCGGTAGAGGAGTGGCTGATGTGGCAGATGGGCGGCGTTGGCCCGATGGCGGGTCAGGCGCACCACTTCCTGAAATATGCCCCTAACTTGGAACCTCCGCAGGACCTGCCCTATGCCAAAGACCGCTACCGAGCCGAAGTTGCCCGGCTTTACGGCGTGCTGGATCGGCGTCTGGCCGAGAACGAGTATGTCGCGGGTGATTTTTACTCGATCGCGGATATGTCGATCTGGGGTTGGGCGAGCCTTTGGGAGGGTCAACAGCAGGTTCTGGACGACAAGCCTCACTTCGCCCGCTGGCTAGAGGCTGTGAGCGCCCGCCCGGGCGTGCAAGCCGGACGCGCCTTGTATGCAGAGCTGCGCGGGGATCACAGTAGCAAGCAAGCGCAGAGTGTTTTGTTCAAGCGCTAGCTGAGGCCCGTTCGCCAGCTTTAGAAGTCTACGCGAAAACGTCGGCCATGTTGCGAACAACCGGTTTCTGACGCGCCACGACAAGAGCGATACTTGTAAGCCCAAACACAATGAACGGCGCCATCAACACGTTTTCAACCCACGGGTAAACTGTATCCCGCTCTGACAAGTCCTCGAACAGTCGAGTGTGAAACAAAAAGGCCCGAGTTGTGAGCTTGGTGGCAAAAAGCGCGGACATAGCGACGCAGAATTGCAATGCGATATTCCAAAGACTGATCAGCTTTTCAAAATTCCTAACGCTGAGTTTCGATGTGCCAAGCAGAGTCGCGAATATCCACATTGCGATACAAACTCCGACCGTGATGGTCGTCGTCGGACTATTCAAGAATATGACCGACCCCAGAATTGTGCCCGCGATGACAAAGGCAAATACACACGCAATCTGCCGGGCGGAATAGTGCACTTTGCGCAGCATTCTGAACTGATCCGAGGGATCTTCATCACCTTTTAGCCAAGTGAGACGAAAGGCCCCCAATACAGCAAGGCAACAATACGAAGCGGCACACCCCAAAATGAAAAACGGCGCGATATCGTTGGGCGCGACCCAAGAGATCAACGGGGCATCAAGGACGATAAATCCGCTCAATATGACCAGAGCGGCGCCGCACAGGCATATCACGGCGTGAAACAGAACATATCCAACTGTTCCAGGCGCAACCACGTGTTCCATCAGTCTCGGCACGGCTAAAAAAGCCAGAATGAATGTCAGACCCGCAACGGGAATATAGGCCTGAACGTCCAAGTCGGTTCTGATGTTTCTATCAAGCTGCTGTATGAAAAACGAAATGGACAGGGCGATCACAATCAGAGTGATCAATACGGCAAATCTCAACAACAAATGATGCGTGTGGAAAATAAATGTACTCATAGCTGCCGGGTAGTCAGGGAATTGGTCAAAACTAAGACATTGCGGTCTGTTTGAGCGCGACTAGTGGCGGTCGAATGGCAAGCACATAAGAATTGGAATTTTCAGGCCAAAGCTCCCTCTCCTCGCACCAGAACATCCAGCATTCCCGAGATATCCTCGATCTCTTCCGCAATTACATGGATCACGGCGTCGGCCTTCTGCATTCGGCCCGTGACCCTCAGCAAACGCCCCGAGATTACCGCGCGGCGGAATTGTTCGTAGATCTTGCGCCAGACCACGATGTTCACGATCCCCGTCTCGTCCTCAAGCGTCAGAAAGATCACCCCTTTGGCGGTTCCGGGTCGCTGCCGCAGGATCACCAGACCCGCCACCGCCACCCGCGCGCCTTCGGGCGGCTGATCCAACCGGTTGGCAGGCAAACAGGCCGGCGGTCGGGGCCAGGCTCGGTTTGAAACATCAGGGTAAGTCGCGGCAACAAGCATGAGAACAAAAATAGAACAATTGCACAGAAAGTCCAGACGCGGCGCACAGAGTCGCAAATGAGGCTAGAAAGACCTAAATGCCTTGATTAAGGAAGAATTCGAACATCGCAAAAGGAAGACGCAAGCCATGGCAAAGATCACCTATGTCGAGCATAGCGGTACTGAACATACAGTCGACGTCGCCAATGGGCTGACCGTTATGGAAGGGGCCCGAGACAACAACATTCCCGGCATCGAGGCCGATTGCGGCGGAGCCTGCGCCTGCTCGACCTGCCACGTCTACATCCACCCCGACTGGGTTGAGAAAATCCCCGCCAAGGACGACATGGAAGAGGACATGCTGGACTTTGCCTATGAGCCCGACCCCGCCCGCTCGCGCCTGACCTGCCAGATCAAGGTCACGGAAGCACTGGACGGTCTGGTCGTGCAAATGCCAGAAAAACAGATCTGATGCCCTCCAAAGCGCCGCGTCCCCCCGTCTGCCCTTGGCACCGTCGGGCACGCGGCGCGACACTGATTTTGTGCCTGTGGCTGGCCGGCGGGGGCTCTGCCGCGGCATCAGAGGAAATCATCGACGCCCGATTTACCGAACCCACAACACGCTATGCCCATGGCGTATTGGGTGACGACGTGGAATACGGCGCCTTAGAGCTCCGGGTCGAAACGCGCGGTTCAGACAGTGCGCAAACGTTGCGGACGATACGCCTGCCCCAAGATCGGGTTTTCGAAGACCTTTCTCCTCGACTGGTGGACATGGACTCCGACGGAACGCCCGAACTTGTTGTGGTCGAGTCGCACGCCCAATTTGGCGCACAACTTGCAATCTACGACGAAAGCGGCACAAAGATCGCTGCCACCCCGTATATCGGAACGCGCTTCCGCTGGCTCGCCCCGATCGGAGCCGCCGATCTGGATGGCGATGGCTATACCGAGATCGCTTATATCGACCGCCCTCACCTCGCCAAAACCCTTCGAATCTGGCGCTACAAAGATGGCGCGTTGGCCGAGATCGCCTCTTTGCCCAGCTTGACCAACCATCGAATCGGCGAAGACTATATCTCTGGCGGCCTGCGTGACTGCGGCGAGACGCCAGAACTGATCACGGCCAGCGCCGACTGGACGCGCATCATCAGCGTCACCTACAACAATGGATGGACCACGTCAGACGTCGGCCCCTTCACAGACCGCCAAAGCCTGAACCAAGCCTTAGCGTGCTGATCCGCTCTTCATCTGGCTAAAAATATCCCGGAGGAGAGGCCGCAGGCCGAGGGGAAAAAGCCCCCTGACCCACATCAAAGTCAAAGCGCCCGCCAGCCAATATCTCGGCGATAAAAGCCCTCAGGCCAATCCACCCCATCAACCATTTCATAGGCCCGATCCCGCGCCTCTTGCAGCGTCGCACCTCGGGCGGTGACATTCAGAACACGACCGCCAACCGATTGAATCTTCCCATCAACAGCCTTTGTCCCCGCGTGGAACACCATGTTGCTGCTGTCTTCAGGAAGGCCGTCCAAGCCCTTGATAACCGAGCCTTTCTCATAAGCACCCGGATACCCGCTGGCTGCCATAACGATGGTCATCGCGTGATCATCGGCCCAGTTCACGCGCGTTTCGTCCAAACGCCCTTCGGCTGCGGCATGCATCAGATCCATCGCCTGCGCCCCAAGACGCATCATCAAAACCTGACATTCGGGATCACCAAACCGGACGTTGTATTCCACCAAACGCGGCTGCCCGTCCTTGATCATCAGACCAGCGTAGAGAACCCCTTGGAACGGCGCGCCCCGGCGCTTCATCTCGGCCATGGTTGGGCGGATGATTTCATCCATCGCGCGCGCCTCAATCTCGGCGCTCAGAACCGGAGCCGGGGAATAGGCCCCCATCCCACCGGTGTTCAGACCTGTATCCCCCTCGCCCACGCGCTTGTGATCCTGCGCGGTGCCGATCGACACGATGTTCTCTCCATCGCACAGCACAAACAACGAGGCCTCTTCGCCATCCATGAACTCTTCGATGACAACCTCGGCACCCGCCCCACCGAAGGCCCCGCCAAACATGTCGTCAATTGCGTCCAGAGCGGTCTGCTCGTCCATCGCTACTATCACGCCCTTGCCTGCCGCCAGACCATCAGCCTTGACCACGATCGGGGCGCCCTGCTCTTGGATGTAGGCCTTGGCGGGCGCGGCTTCGGTGAACCGTGCATAGGCGGCGGTAGGCGCACCGGATGCATCGCAAACCTCCTTGGTAAAACTCTTCGAAGCTTCCAACCGGGCCGCTTCGGCAGAGGGGCCAAACACCAGCACACCGGCTTCACGCAAGCGGTCGGCCACGCCAGCGGCCAAAGGCGCCTCGGGGCCAACAATCACGAAGTCAATCGCGTTGGCCTCGGCGAAATTGACAACCGCACCGCCATTCTCGATATCCAGCGACGCGCATTCGGCGATCTGGGCGATCCCGGCATTGCCTGGCGCAACGATCAGACGGTCGCATTTGGGGTTCTGCATCACCGCCCAAGCGAGGCTGTGTTCACGCCCACCGCTGCCGAGAATAAGAATGTTCATAAGGTCGTCTCCGATCTGCTTGGCCTCGCCTGCGCGGCGTTCTAAGCTGGCACGGCATTTGACACAAGGCGCTGAAATGTCCGACCTGCTTGACGACCCAATTCCCGGCCAAAACACTCCCGAATACTCAGTTTCCGAGATTTCTGGCGAGGTGAAGCGCACGCTAGAGGGCTCGTTCGGGCGAATCCGTGTACGCGGCGAGGTCGGGCGCGTGTTCAAGGCGCGCTCGGGTCATCTGTATTATGACATCAAGGACGACCGGAACGTTCTGGCCTGCACCACGTGGAAGGGGCAGATTTCCGGCCTGTCCGTTGTCCCCGAAGAAGGCTTGGAGGTCGTCGTCACCGGTCGCCTCACAGCATTCGGCGCGCAATCCAAATACAACATGAATGTCGATGAAGTCGCAGTCGCCGGTCAAGGCGCGCTGATGGCGCTGTTGGAAAAGCGTAAAAAACAGCTAGAGGCCGAAGGACTATTCGCGCCTGAGCGTAAGAAACCGCTACCTTACCTGCCTCAGATCATCGGTGTCGTGACCTCTCCGTCCGGGGCGGTGATCCGCGATATTTTGCATCGCTTGCGCGACCGGTTTCCCCGCAAGGTTCTGATCTGGCCCGTCGCTGTACAGGGTGCAAACTGCGCGCCCGAGGTGACCCGCGCCATCGAAGGTTTCAACGCTCTGACGCCAGGTGGAGCACTGCCGCGCCCCGATCTGATCATCGTTGCACGCGGAGGCGGCTCAATCGAAGATTTGTGGGGGTTCAACGAAGAAAACGTGGCCCGGGCGGCTGCCGCATCAGAGATCCCGCTGATCTCAGCCGTGGGGCACGAGACGGACACGACGCTGATCGACTTTGTGTCCGACCGCCGCGCACCTACGCCAACGGCCGCAGCCGAATTGGCCGTACCCGTGCGGATGGAGTTGATGGCCTGGACCAACGAACAAGGCGCGCGCCTGTCGCGGGCTGCGAGCGATGCGGTTCAGCGCCGTGCGCAGCGTCTGCGTGATGTGGCACGTGCGCTGCCACGCCCGGACAGTTTGTTGAACTCTCCACGGCAACGCCTTGATCTGATTGCAGAACGCCTGACACCCGCACTAAATCGCGGGGTGCAAAACCGTCGCCTGCAACTGGTCGAGATGTCGGCACATCTGCGCCCGTCGACTTTGCGAAGCGTCGTCTCCTCCCGTCAGGAACACCTACGCAACCTTTCGTCGCGCCTCTCCCTCCGCCCGATCCAGCGCGAGATTGAGCAACAGCGCCAGGCTATCGCTCGACTGGATGAGCGGCTGGACGCCGCCCAAACCGTCAGACTGGAGCGCCTGCGCCAACAACTGACAGCAACCGACCGCCTACGCGAAACGCTCAGCTACAAGGCAACGCTGGCGCGTGGCTATGCGGTTGTGCGCGCCGAGGGTGACGTTGTGACTACCAAGGCTCAGGCTGGCAAACACGCGGCGCTTGAGATCGAATTCTCGGACGGTCGCCTGACGACCGGTTCCGCCGGCCGCCCTGCCGCGAAAAAATCCAAACCCGACGCGCCGGATCAGGGATCGTTGTTCTAGCGGTTAAACCCCGACTTCAGGCCCCAGGCACACCATCTCCTCCCCGAGGTCTTCGGCCTCATAGAGTTCGGTTGCTTGGGGGTCGCCTTCGAACTGCGCGATCAGCCCACCGCCCGAGCGAGTGAATACCCAGCATTGCGGATCCAGCCGGTCCTCGTAGACGAAACAGATCTGATCCTCGCGCTGATACCAGACGCCTTCTTTGCACTGCCCGTCCAAAAACGACCAGATCACGCGGCGGTTGGGCAAGTATCGCTCAACCCCATAAACCTGCCCCTCAAAACCATAAAACAAGGTTTTGCCCTGCGTGTACTCATCGAACTCGGCCCCGGACAGCGCCGTCTGCGCGCCCGCTGTCTGCGCCGACAGCGCCAATAGAATCACAAGATGCCTCAACATGAGGCCATAGTGTCAGATGCGGGCGAGCAAGGCCAATCACCACGCCGGTATTCGCTTGCCCCCACGTCATTATTGTGCCGCGTGCCTCCGCAAAGAACATTGGCCCCGAACAAGACAGAGGGGAGCAACGTGACACACCTGCTATTCTGGCTCGCCGCCGCTTGCGCCTTGGCCTATTTGCCGCTGTCGCCGCGCCCAGCAAGCGTGCTCCGCACCTTTCTGAAAACCGCGTCGGTTGCGGTGCTGGCCCTCGTCGCCCTCCTCAGCGGAGGCGCGACCTTGCTGGTTGTCGCCTTGGGCCTCTGCGCGGTTGGGGATGCTCTGCTGTCGCGAGAGTCCGACACCACCTTCATGGCAGGGATCGGCGCGTTTGCCGCTGGCCATATCGTTTATATCGCGCTGTTCCTGACGCATCCCAACAGCAACTTTGACCTCATTCTGGAACGGCCGGGATACTTCTGGTCGCTCCTCATTCTGGGGATCGTTGCCGCCACTTTGCTCACCCCACGGGCCGGAGAGCTGAAACTCCCGGTTCTGATCTACATCCCGATCATCCTAGGCATGGGCGTCGCAGTTCTGTCTTTGCCCGAGACCGGAATGCTTCGTTGGGCGTTGCCTGCGGCACTGGCATTCATCGCCTCAGACCTCGTGCTGGCAACCGAGAAGTTTCTGCTGCCCCAAGGACATGCAGCCCTGAAGCTGACGCCCTATCTGGTCTGGCCGCTCTATTGGGCCGCGCAGGCTGGACTACTGATCGCGTTCACCTGACCCTTTGCAACTCCGGCAAATCCACATTAGGTGGAGGGGAACACCTGCGGAGACCGAAAATGGCGTTTTTTTCAAAGCTGAAGGACAAGCTGTTCAAATCCTCATCCCGTCTTGAGGAAGGGCTGGACGCCATTGTCGAAGACGGAGGTGAAGAAACCACCGCACCAGAGCCGGTGGCGCAGACGCCTGAACCCGCCGCGCAACTGCAACCGCAACCGCAACCGCAACCGCAACCGCAACCGCAGGAAGCTGCGCCGCAACCCGAGACGGCGCAAGACGATCAGCCCGCATCCAGCGGATTGCTGGGTCGCCTGTTCAGCCGTACGGAAACCAAGGCCGAAATCCGCCGGACCCTGGATGACGATATGCTGGAACAGCTCGAAGAGCTGCTGATCGCCTCGGACATGGGCGTCGACACCGCCCTGCGCGTTACCTCGAACATGGCCGAGGGGCGTTTTGGCCGCAAACTCTCGTCCCGCGAGATCAAGCAACTGCTGGCGCAGGAAGTTGCCCGCGTGATGGAGCCGGTGGCCCGCCCCCTGCCAATCTATCCCAAACGCCCGCAAGTGGTTCTGGTGGTCGGCGTCAACGGCTCGGGCAAGACCACAACCATCGGCAAACTGGCCAGCCAGTTCAAATCCGCTGGCAAGAAGGTCGTGATCGCCGCCGGAGACACCTTTCGCGCCGCCGCCGTCGAGCAACTGCAGGTCTGGGGTGATCGCGCTGGCGTCCCTGTTCTGACCGCGCCCGAAGGCTCGGACCCCGCCAGCCTTGCCTTTGATGCCCTGACCAAAGCGCAACAGGACAGTGCCGACCTTCTGATGATCGACACCGCAGGCCGCCTGCAAAATCGTGCCGACCTAATGGAGGAACTGGCCAAGATCGTCCGCGTGATCAGCAAGGTCGATGAGACCGCGCCGCACAACACGCTGCTTGTGCTGGATGCGACTACGGGCCAGAACGCCCTCAGCCAGGTCGAAACCTTCCGCAAACTCGCCGATGTGTCGGGCCTTGTGATGACCAAGCTGGACGGCACAGCCAAAGGCGGCGTGCTGGTCGCGCTGGCCGACAAGTTCGGCCTGCCCATCCATGCCATCGGCGTCGGAGAGCAAATAGATGACCTCGCCCCGTTCGACCCCGAAGAATTCGCAGCGGCCCTGACCGGCCTCGACCAAAACTGATCCGCCTCTTCATCTGGCTGAAAATATCCTCGGGGGTCTGGGGGCAGACAGCCCCCAGCCTCGCCACACCAAACAAGACCTGACAATTGAGCGACTGGCTGATCTCACTCGAAGGCACCGAAGCGGGCCACAATCTCGCCCTTGGCCTGGCGTTGATGGCAGCTTTTCTGCACGCGGTCTTCGGAGCATTGCAAAAGGGCCGCCACGATCCGTGGCTGTCTCGTGGGGCCATCGACGCCTGCTATTGCCTGATGGCCATCCCCTTTGCCCTATTCGTCGTGCCATGGCCCGAACCCTATATGTGGCCCATTTTCGGCATCGTCTGGCTGATCCACATCACCTACAAGATCCTTCAGGCCTTGGCCTATACCAAAGGCTCCTACACGGTGGTTTACCCGGTCGTTCGCGGTACCGGCCCACTTTTCACTGTGATCGGAGCCTACCTTCTGTTCGGAGAAACCTTCACAGGCACGCAATGGTTCGGTGTGGCCGTCCTTCTGGCCGGTATCTTCGGGCTGGCTGCCTATAATTTCCGGTTTCTGGAAACCAATCGTGAGACTCTAGGCATCGCTCTTGCCCTGGCGATTGCCACCGGTCTCTTCGTAGCGCTCTACACGACCTATGACGCTTATGGCATCCGCGCCACCGCTGATCCGTTCACCTTTCTGGCCTGGTTCTTCATGATCGACGGCTTCGCGATGCCGATCTACGCGTTCCTCAGATGGCGTGCTATGATCAACCGCCCCTCCCCCGGTCCGCTGATGCTGCGCGGGCTCGCAGGCGGCTTGATCGCACCACTGTCATTCGGAGCCATTATGCTGGCCACCCGATTGGACAAAGTCGGAGAAGCGGCTGTACTGCGGGAAACATCAACTGTATTTGCAGCCTTGATCGGGTGGCTGGTTTTGAAAGAAACCGTTGGCCCAAGACGCATCGCCCTGATGGCACTGATTGCATTGGGCGCTGTAATCGTTGAAATGGGCGGATGAACAGCAGGACACCACGATGACAGGCAAAAAAGAGATCAACCCGTTTCTGAAACAGGTGCTGGAACTGGGCCCCCCGCTGGCCTTCTTCTTCATCTACCTGCGGCTGCGTGATGACAGCTTTCTGATCGGCGGTATCGAGTATTCAGGCTTCATCATCGCTACTATCCTCTTTGTCCCGCTGATTCTGGCGGCAATGGGCATCTTGTGGTTCCTGACAGGCAAACTCAGCCGGATGCAGATTTTCACCGCTTTCATGGTGATCTTCTTCGGTGGCTTGACCGCCTGGTTCAATGATGAGCGGTTCTTCAAGATGAAAACCACGCTGGTCTACGGGTTCTTCTCGGTCATTCTTGGGATCGGGTTGCTGCAGGGAAAGTCCTACCTCGCCTACGTTTTGGACGAGATGCTGCCGATGAAGCACGAAGGCTGGATGATCCTGACACGTCGCCTCTGTGCTTGCTTTGCCGTTCTGGCCGTCGCCAATGAGATCGTCTGGCGCACCATGTCCACCGATCTTTGGGTGAAGATCGAAACCTTCGCCTTTCCCATCGCGCTAATGGCCTTCCTGATGTACCAGTTCCACCGCCTGCAGAGCTATCTGGAAGACCCCGATTGCCAGTAGTGGACCCAAAGCCCTTTGGTATCAGTTTGACACTCATCCAAGGAAACCACTTGGCTTGTTGACCTTGCTGTGAATAATTGAGTAACCACTCACCATCCTACTCCGGAGATTAGTACCCGAATGGCGGTATTCCCAAATAGCGGCTTCCTGTCCGATGCATCCGAAGGCCTGCGCGAGATGCTCTCGGCGCTGGCGACGGAAATCTCTTTGGATAAAAACGAAACCCTGTTCGATCAGGATGACGAAGGCGATGCGCTTTATGCCATCGTCGAAGGGACGCTCGAAGTGTCCTTCCTGGCCATGAGCGGCCGAAAGCTGGCTCTGACGCTCATGCGTCCGGGCGAGGTTTTCGGTGAGATCGCTCTGTTCGACAGCGGCCCTCGCACTGCCACTGTTGCAGCTGCTGAACCTTCTCGGGTTCTGCGCGTGCGTCGCAGGGACGTGATGGAGCAAATCCGCCAACACCCCGATCTTGCGGTTGATATGGTCCGTCTGGCCGGATTGCGGATGCGGTCGATGAGCTCGCAACTAAACGAGCAGGTCTTCTTGCCGATGCCGATTCGACTGGCGCGCAAACTGCTGCATCTGTCGTCTCTGCAGGACGATCCCACGGAACGCATTACCCTGTCGCAAAGTGAATTAGCCGAATTCGTTGGGGCCACGCGTGAAGCCGTCTCGAAAACCATTTCGATCTGGAAACGCGACAATGTGGTCGAGGCATCGCGGGGCGGATTGCTGATCCACGACATTGAAGCTTTGCGCGCTTTGGCTGAATCGGACCTGATCTGACCTTTTGTGATCTTGTTCACAGACGACTCAGAAGTCAGTGCCCTAGGGTAAATCTGTTACCGTAGGAGGTCAGTAATCATCCCCGATATCTGTCCACTGATCTCTCCCTGTACCTAAGCCATATGCCCAAAAGGCATATGGCTTATTTTCTTTCTGCCGGGCCTAAAAGAACATGAAAAAAGGCCGGAGAAACCCCCGGCCCTTTTCGGTAGCTATGTGATGAGCTTAGTTTTCAAGGCTCAACGCGACAAAGCGCGGGTCGCCGCCGCGGCGTACCAACAGCAGCAGCGATTTGCGCCCGGCTTCAGTAGCTTCTTCAATACGCGCCTCAAGGTCACTGATGGATTCGACCTTCTGCTGCCCGGCTTCGGTGATCAGATCACCTGCGCGCAGACCTTTGGCAAATGCCTCCGAGGCTTCGTCAACCTCGGTCACGACCAGACCGTCCGCCTCGGCATCGAGGCCCAGATCTTCACGCAGCGTATCTGTCAGCGGTGAAATGGTCAGGCCCAGAATGTCAGCGTTTTCGTCGGTTGGCGCGTCCGGAGTATCTTCTTCACTCGTTTCGGCACGCTCTGCATCCTCACGGCGCCCGAGAGTGACCAGAATAGTCTGAGTGCCACCATCGCGATGTACGACCACACGAACCGATTTGCCTACGGTTGTCTCGCCGACCTGACGCACCAGACCGCGCGTATCTTCAACCTCGACCCCGTCAAAGCTGAGGATCACGTCCCCTGCTTTCAGACCGGCCTCTTTCGCGGGACCCTCCGGTACATCGCTGATCAATGCGCCACCGGGTTTATCCAGACCCATTGCCTCGGCCATATCCTCAGTTACGTCCTGAATGCGCACGCCCAGCCAACCACGGCGGGTTTCGCCGAACTCACGCAGCTGGTCGACGACCTTGGTCACGACATTGGAGGCCATCGAAAACCCAATACCGATCGAGCCGCCGTTGGGAGACAGAATCGCAGTGTTCACGCCGATGACCTGACCATCCATGTTAAACAGAGGACCACCCGAGTTGCCCCGATTGATCGCCGCATCGGTCTGGATGTAGTCGTCATAGGACCCGCTCAGTGCGCGGTTACGGGCCGAGACGATCCCCGCCGAAACCGAGAACCCCTGCCCAAGCGGGTTTCCCATGGCAATCACCCAGTCGCCAACACGCGCCGTGTCGCTGTCGCCGAACTGTACATATTGCAGAGGCCCCGACGCCTCGACTTTCAACAGCGCGATATCAGTTTTTTCATCCGTGCCGATGACCTTGGCAGGCAATTCCTTCACGGGCTGACCATCGCCAGGGAAGAATTCAATCAGGATCTCATCGGCCTCGGCGATCACGTGGTTATTGGTGACGATAAAGCCGTCTTCCGAGATCACGAAACCCGACCCCAACGCGTTGCTGCGGCGCGGGCGGTCGCCATTGTCGCCGTTGCGATCCTGAAACTCGCGGAAGAAATCTTCGAACGGAGAGCCCTCGGGCACGATCCCCTGCGGCCCGGTCTGGCCTTCGATCAGGGTCGATGTGGTGATATTGACCACCGCCGGGCTGATCTGTTCCGCCAGCGGCGCAAGGCTTTCCCCACGCGCATACGCCGCAACAGTTTGTGCTGCGATCAGAACCATCGCTCCGAAGGCCAGCCACATCAGTCGCATGAAACCAACACCATCGTCCCGCCGGACGGAAATACTGCGCGCTTGTGCCTGCACTTGGGAACTCCTTGTCGTCAATTTCATACAGACCGCCCTAAGGCAGACTATCTTTCCACCCAATGTAGTCGGTTTGATCACGCTCGCAACTGAGGATCGCGGGGAAATCACCGGCAAGTGAGGTCAGCAGGTCAAAACCCCAGCTGATAGGCGCCCCAAAGCAGCACAAGACCGCTGACAACACAGAGCAGCCCTGCCAAACGCCGCGCTTGTTCTGGCAGCGCGCGCATCGCTTCTAACATACGTTCAATAAGCGAAGGGGCCAGCGCATAGGCCAGCCCCTCGACAATCAGCACCAGCCCAAAGGCCAGAAGGATCATACCCATTATTGGGTCGCCTGTCCGGTGGGCGATTTAAGGTAATTGAAGAACTCCGAATCCGGGCTGAGAACCATCGAGCTGTTCCCGCCCTGCAACGCGCGCTCATAAGCTGACAGCGAGCGGTAGAACTCAAAGAACTCTGGGTCTTTGCCAAAGGCCTCAGCAAAGATCGCGTTGCGTTCGGCGTCTGCCTCACCGCGGATGATCTCGGCCTCGCGGTTAGCGTCTGACACCAATTCAACCACGGTCCGGTCAGCCTGCGCGCGGACACGCTGCGCGGCTTCATTACCACGGGCGCGTTCGTCGGTTGCTTCACGTTCCCGTTCGGCCTTCATCCGGTCAAAGGTCGCCTCCAAGTTCGCCTGCGGCAGATCGGTTGCTTTCAGACGCACGTCGATGACATTGACGCCCAGCGCCCGCGCTTCGGCAATTGCGCTATTGCGGATCCGCAGCATGAGGGCCGCACGGTCAGAACTGAGGATATCCCGCGAGGAGACCGAACCCAGAACTTCCCGAGTTTCCGCACGAAGGATACGGTCCAGACGGTCCTCGGCCACCGGAATACCGCCAACACCAACGGCCTGACGGAACTGCTCTAGATCCGAAATCCGGTAACGCGCGAAGGCATCGACCACCAGACGGCGGTCATCAAGGGGTGTCACCTCAAGCGGCTGCACGTCGATCGACAGGATGCGGTCATCATAGCGCACAACCTCTTGAATCAGAGGAATTTTAAACGCCAATCCGGGCTCTTCCTTGACCGCAACAACGCGACCAAACTGCAGAACCAGAGCGCGTTCACGCTCATCCACGATAAAGATCGAGGACAGAACACCGACAATCGCGAGGAAGACGACCGGTAGGATAAATGTCGTTTTACGCATCAGTTGCTCTCCGCTGCAGGGGTACGACGCAGTTCATTCAACGGCAGGTACGGCACAACGCCCTGCCCCGAGCCGCCGGTGTTTTCGTCAAGGATGATCTTGTCCACGTCACCCAGAACCTGCTCCATACGCTCCAGGTACAAACGCTTGCGGGTCACATCTGGTGCTTTGGAGTATTCCTCCAGAACCGCGCTGAAGCGGCTTGCCTCACCCTGTGCACTGTTGATCTGCTGGGCGCGATAGGCTTCGGCCTCTTCCAGAACCTGAGCAGCTTCACCGCGCGCTTCCGCGAGAACACGGTTCGCATAGGCATCCGCGACGTTCTGCAGACGATCCCGTTCCTGCGCAGCGGCCTGAACGTCACGGAACGCGGCAATCACGTCCTGCGGCGGGTCAGCCTTGTCGAAGTTCACGCGGACTATGTTCACACCCGAATCGTAGCTGTCCATTGTCGCCTGAATCAGTTCTTGCAGACGTTCTGCGATAATGCCGCGGTCTCTGTTCAGGATCGGAGCAAGTTCGCTTTGCGCGATAATCTCACGCATCGCCGATTCCGACACCGCCTGAATCGTTTGACGCGGGTCGCGCAGGTTAAAGAGGAACTTGGCGGGGTCGTTGATGTTCCAAACGACCTGATAGTCGATATCGACCACGTTTTCGTCACCGGTCAGCATCAGACCATCGTCGCTTCCACGAGCGCCGCCCATGTCTTCGTTCTGTTCCCGTGTAACAGGGATGACCTCGGCGGTCACAAAGGGCCAAGGCGCAAAGTTCAGACCGGGATTTCCAACAGCCGAGAATTCGCCAAGGAACAGTTCAACCGACTGTTCTTCGGGCTTAACGGTGTAAAAGCTGGCCGCAGCCCAGAGGCCGATCACAACCAATGCGCCAATCGCCACGGTGCCTTTGGTAAAGATCGGACCACCGCCGCCACCGCCTGAACCGTTGCTGCCACGGCCACCGCCGCCGCGACCGCCCATGAGGACACGCAGCTGCTCTTGCCCTTTTTTCATCAGCTCATCGATCTCGGGGATCTGCGGGCTCTCCCCTTCGGGAGGCTTACGCCCGTCACCGTTGTTACCCCGATTTCCTCCACCACCAGAGGAGCCTCCGCCCCCCCAGGGGCCACCGCTGTTGCCCGCCATATGTGTCTATTCCCTTATGTTTGACCGCGTGATCACGGTGTTCCTTGTAACTTGGTTGCGCGCAGTTGCAAATCAAGCCGTGCGTACAGGTTGACGCATTGTCACCAGTTCTTCGGCCATGACCGGGTGAACTGCAACCGTGCGGTCGAAATCTTCCTTGGTCGCGCCCATTTTGACGGCAATGCCCGCCAACTGGATCATCTCACCCGCGCCAGGTGCCACGATGTGGCAACCCAACACCTTGCGCGTCGCTTGAGACACGATCAGCTTCATCAGAACCCGCTGAGTGCCACCGGCAAAGGATTTCTGCATCGGCTTGAACGAAGTCGCATAGACTTCAATCTGTTCCTGCGCTGCTGCCTCTTCCTCGCTGAGGCCCACGGTGCCGAATTCGGGCTGGGTGAAAATCGCGGTCGGGATCAGTTCATGATCCACTGGCGTCGGGTTGCCTTTGAAGACGGTCTCAACAAAGGCCATGCCTTCGCGGATCGCAACCGGGGTCAGGTTCACGCGGTCGGTCACATCACCAATCGCGTAGATCGAGGGCACGCCAGTCTGACTGTACTCATCCACAACGATCTCACCCTTGCGGCCACGCGAGACGCCCACGTCCTCAAGCCCCAAGTTATCCGCATTCGGAGTGCGCCCGGTGGCATACATGACCACGTCGAAATGATCCTCGGTCCCGTCTGTGGCTTTCACGCGGATCTTGTCACCCTCTTTCGTCATCTCAAGCACATTGGTGCCCAGACGTACGTCGATGCCGTTCTGGCGCATCTCTTCACAGATCAGGCCCCGCGCTTCTTCATCAAAGCCACGCAGGATCTGCGCCCCGCGGTAGAACTGAGTGGTCTTGACGCCCAGCCCGTTCATGATCCCGGCGAATTCACTGGCGATATAGCCGCCACCGACGATCAGGATGCTTTCGGGCAGTTTCTCAAGGTGGAAGATTTCATTTGAGGTGATGGCAAGATCCGAGCCGGGGAAGTCCGGCACAACCGGACGGCCACCCGTCGCAATCAGGATATGCTTGGCGGTTTTACGCGTACCATCGGCCAGTTCAACCGTATGCGGATCGACCACATGGGCGCGCTGATCAAAGCTTTCGACACCGTTGTTTTTCAGTATGTTGCGGTAGATACCTTCCAAACGATCCAGTTCCGTCACCAGCTTTCCGTGGAAGGTGTTCCAGTTGAACGCTCCGGGCTGAATGTCCCAGCCATAGGCCTGCGCGTCGCCAACCATTCCCGAATATTCGCTAGCGAAGACCATCAGCTTCTTGGGAACGCAGCCGCGGATAACGCAAGTGCCGCCGTACCGATCCTCCTCGGCCAGCGCCACTTTGGCACCGTTTTCGCCCGCCGCTACGCGCGCCGCGCGGACCCCGCCCGAGCCTCCGCCGATTACGAAGAGGTCATAGTCAAAGCTCATGCTGGGTTCCTTCATTCAGCTTGCAAAATTCTTTGGATATCTGGGCGCGAAAACCGCCCTGCCAACCCCCAAAGGCGTAAATTTCCAGTATATTCCAACACGTCCTCGGGATGGCGCCTTCCACTCAGTCCGAAAAATCCGAAAACAGGTTGTCCTTGGCGCCCCCGAGGAGCTGGTCCAGTTCAACGGTTCCGGCATTGATGTCGCGCAGCTCGACCCGGCCATCGCCGTAGCCCACAACGACCTTGTCGCAGATGTCTATGAACAGCCCGTTCTCGACGACACCCGGCACCTGGTTCAAAACCAGCGCCATCTGCCGCGCATTGCCAATCCTTTGCAGATGCAGGTCGAGGATATGGTTGCCCTCATCGGTCACAAACGGGGCCTCACCATTCATGCGAAGGGCAGAGTTGGTGCCAAGCACATCCATCGTGTCCAGAACTTCTTCGATCAACGTTCGAGTGGTCTGCCAGCCAAAGGGGATCACCTCGACCGGCAGCGGGAATGCGCCGAGCGTTTCGACCTCTTTCCCGGCATCGGCGATCACCACCATCTGGTCGCTGGCCGTCGCCACGATCTTTTCCTGCAGATGCGCACCGCCTCCGCCCTTGATCAGGTTCAGATCACCGTCGAACTCATCCGCGCCGTCAATCGTCAGGTCCAGCCATCCGGCTTGATCCAGTGACACGACCTCGATCCCGACCTCACGCGCCAGTTGCGCGGTTCGGGTTGAGGTGGGTACTCCCTTGATGCGCAGGCCTTCTTGCTGGACACGCTCGCCCAGACGGCGAACAAGCCAGGCGGCAGTCGAGCCGGTGCCCAGCCCCACCCGCATTCCGTCTTCGACCATGTCGGCCGCGCGGTACGCCGCAACGTATTTGGCTGTGTCGATTGGCGACAAATCCGCGGTCATTGGCAGTCTTCCCCAAATAGTCTGCAAGACTTATATGCAATGCTCCACCCAACTTCGAGACCCAATTCACGTCGCCCGGATGCGAAAGATGTCGCTCAATTGCGCGTTTCCTATCGGAAACGTCGCAAACAAGGCTTTTCAGGTTTCGGTTGCTGTATATCTAGTCCCTATGATGACGCCCTATCGCCTGCACTATGCCCCTGACAACGCCTCGCTGGTGATCCGGCTGGTGCTGGATGAAATGAATCAGCCCTATGAGACGGTGCTGGTTGATCGTCGTCAGAACGCGCAAGACAGCGCAGCCTACCGAGCGTTGAACCCGAACGGGCTGATCCCGGTTCTCGAAACCCCTCAGGGGCCGATATTCGAAACGGCTGCCATTCTGCTGTGGCTGTCCGACAGCCATGGGCAACTTGCGCCCGCGTCTTCCAGCCCTGACCGGGCCGCCTTTCTGAAATGGCTGTTTTTCGCGTCAAACACGCTCCATGCCGATCTGCGCATCCTGTTCTATGCCGAGAAATACATAGACCCAGGACAGGCCGAGACCCTGCGGGCCGGAATACGCCCAAGGCTGCGCACTCATCTGAAAATTCTGGACGCGGTCGCCGCACAGGCTCCGGACTGGCTCAGCGCTGATCAGCCGTCAGTTCTGACATACTATATCGGCTGCATGATGCGGTGGATGGCGCTCTACCCATCCAATGCGGACCGCAGCTGGTACCAACTCGCCGATACGCCCTATCTTCAGCGCATCCTGGCAAAGCTAGAGATGCGTCCCGCAACGCGAACGGCAACAGCCGCCGAAGGTCTTGGGGCCACGCCGTTCACCTCACCTATCTATGCCAACCCTCCAGAAGGCTCAGCTATCTGACATGTTTCTCTCTGTCTTCGATATGTTCAAAGTGGGCATCGGCCCGTCCTCATCCCACACCATGGGCCCCATGGTGGCCGCCGGGCGTTTTCTGGACATGATGCGTGCATCGCCGTTTGAATTTGCCGGGCTGCGCGGCTCACTACACGGCTCGCTGGCCTTTACCGGAGTGGGTCATGCCACCGACCGCGCCACCATCCTTGGCCTCGCCGGTTTCGTGCCGGACACATATGACAACGACAAGGCCGAGGCCGCGCTGGCAGCGATTGCGGAAACGCACACGGTAACGCCTGAAGGACTACCGACGCTGACCTTCAACCCCAAGACCGATCTGGTCTTTGACTACGATCACAATCTGCCCGGCCACGCCAACGGTATGATCCTGATGGCGACCGACGCGCAGGGCGATGTGATATTGCGGCAGGTCTTCTACTCGATCGGCGGCGGCTTTGTTCTGACCGAAGAGGAACTGACCGCTGGCAAGGCCACCGACGAAGGCGCCCCGGTGCCCTTCCCCTTCAAATCCGCCGTCGAGATGTTGGAGATGGCAAAGTCCAGCGGCAAGTCCATTGCCGAAATGAAACGCGCCAACGAAATCGCACGTGGCTGCGCGGATAGCTTTGCCAAAGGCTCTGCCCGGCTGTGGCAGGTGATGGACGACTGTATCGAGCGTGGCCTGACCACCGATGGCATCCTGCCCGGCGGCCTCAGCGTGCGTCGCCGTGCCAAGGGTATCTATGATGCGCTGATGGCCGAGCGCGGTATGAACCTGACCGCGCCGCACACAATCAACGATTGGATGAGCGTCTATGCCATGGCCGTGAACGAGGAAAACGCGGCCGGAGGTCAGGTGGTCACCGCGCCAACCAACGGCGCGGCGGGGGTTCTGCCTGCGGTACTGCGCTACTACCTCGACCACGTGCCCGGCGCATCCGAAAGCCATATTGAGGATTTCCTTCTGACCGCAGGTGCCATTGGGGGGTTGGTGAAATTCAACGCCTCGATCTCAGGGGCTGAGGCTGGATGTCAGGCCGAGGTAGGCAGTGCCTCGGCGATGGCGGCGGCTGGTCTTTGCGCCGTCATGGGTGGCACGCCCGAGCAGGTGGAAAACGCCGCTGAAATCGCGCTTGAACACCATCTGGGTATGACCTGCGATCCGGTTGCAGGGTTGGTTCAGGTGCCGTGCATCGAGCGAAACGGCCTTGGCGCGATAAAGGCCGTTTCGGCCGCGTCGCTTGCATTGCGCGGGGATGGGCAGCATTTTGTGCCCCTAGATGCGGTGATCGAGACCATGCGTCAGACCGGGCATGATATGCATGAGAAGTACAAAGAAACCTCGTTGGGTGGTTTGGCCGTAAACGTCCCGAACTGCTGAGGTGAGACAGGAGGTGGCGAAATGCGAGGACATTGTTTGTGTGGCAAGGTCGCGTACGAAGTTGATCCTCCGGTCTTGTCCTGCGTCTCCTGCCATTGCGACAGTTGCCGCCGCCAGTGTGCCGCTCCGATGACGACTTATTTCGGGGTGCGCGACGGCCAATGGCGCTGGACCGGAGAAGAACCGAAGCGCTTCAACTCTTCGCTTGGGGTCGAGCGGAGCTTCTGTCCGCATTGTGGAACTCCGATCTCATTTCGGTCGACCAAGATGTCGGACGTTCTTCACCTCTATGTCGCGACGCTAGAGAGCCCCGAAGCCCTAGAGCCAACTCTTCATGTGTCACATGAAGAGAAGCTGAGTTGGCTGAAACTGGGCGATGATTTGCCCACCTGCATCGGCCCGGACTACACCAAGGTTCAACCCCTGCCGGAGGCTTGAGAACAGAGCTTTTCTCGGCCCCGGGAAACAGCTAGCGTCGCGGCCATGACTCAGGATCGTCCCGTATTCGGCATCGTACTGATGCTTGGTTTCTGCGTGCTTGCCCCGATGGGGGATGCGCTGGCAAAGCTGTTGGGGGAAACAACCCCGCTGGCGCTGTTGGTCTTCGTGCGTTTTGCCATTCAGGCGGCGATCCTTGTGCCCTTGGTCGCGATGACCGGCAGGCCATGGCGCATGCGGGGCCGTATTCTGCGGCTGACCGTGATCCGCACGCTTTTGCACATCGCTGGCATCACCGCGATGTTCTCGGCGTTGCAATTCCTGCCCCTGGCTGATGCGGTCGCCATCGCCTTCGTGATGCCCTTCATCATGCTGCTGCTCGGAAAATACATACTGAACGAAGAGGTCGGGCACCGCCGCCTTGCGGCCTGTATCGTCGGGTTCGCCGGAACCCTTCTGGTCATTCAACCCAGCTTCGCCGAAGTCGGTGTACCCGCGCTTTTGCCGCTGATCGTTGCAGTTGTTTTTGCCTTGTTCATGCTGGTCACGCGCCAGATCGCCAAAGAGACCGACCCGATGTCGCTGCAGGCCGTCTCGGGCGTGTTTGCCACGATCCTGCTACTGCCGCTTCTGATCTGGGGAACGCAGTCTGAGATCTGGGAGCTCTCGTTCACCCTCCCCTCGGGCAACGAACACTGGCTGCTTCTGTCTATCGGGATACTGGGTACTTTCGCCCATCTGTTTATGACATGGTCGCTGCGCTATGCGCCTTCGGCAACGCTGGCACCGATGCAGTATCTTGAGATCCCCGTCGCCACCCTGATCGGCTGGCTGATCTTTCACGACCTGCCGAACGGTCTGGCTGCGCTTGGCATCCTGATCACGATCGCCGCAGGGCTCTATGTTATTCTGCGCGAGAGGGCCACGGCGCGCTCAGCCCCGACTGAAACGCCTGCATGACTTGATCCAGAGCGCTACGAGGTACCATCACCAACATTCCCGGGCCGTCCATCTGAAGCTCAACCTTTGAAATGACACGGTTCGAGGTGCCCACCTGCCCGCTCGGATCGAAGTGAAGCCCCTCGATCGGCCACTCCAACCCGCGGCTGCGCCCGGTGACATTTTTCAGAGGAAAGAGAGAAACAACTGCGCCCGGCGTCAGATCCAACACGATGCTGGGCGGCGCATGGAACACGACCTCATGCGCGCCGATCAGAACACACGCCTTGTCCGGATACCGGACCAGAGTGTTCAAGACCGCCAATTGATGGTCCAGCCGCCCTCCCAAAAATCCAGCCCCTAACACCAAAGGGGCGTGCACGTTCCGCAGTGCCTTGTCGAAATCCGTGCTGTCCTGTTCCGCAATCGGAAAAAGGCGATCCTGAGGAATACGAGTTCTGATTTCAGGGGACAACGAATCGAAATCACCAATCACGGCATCCGGAATCCGCCCCGAATCGACCAGAACCGAGGCTCCACCATCCGCCGCAACCGCAATTGTGACGCTATTCAGCACCAAATTCAGGTCTTCAGGGCCGATCTGCCCCCCTCCAAACAGCCCGATTGGGCCACTTGAACGTACAATTGCCCCATTTTTTCTAAGATTGATCATTTTTCCCGGATTTGGACACATTGAGACCACAAAATGATAGGTTCATGCAGTTAGTTCCGAGTCGATCGGGTTGCCCCTGTCCGGGCGGATCGGCTCAGTTAGTTTGTAAAGGACGCATGTCTGATGGTACAGAACAACAAGGTATTGACCGTTTCCTATGGGACTTTCTCGTGCACTTTGGAAGGGTTCGATGACTCTTTCGAGACTATGAAAGCCATAGCAGAATACTTCCGCGATCTTGCGGCGGAAGACAGATACTTTGGATCTGAACCCCCGCAACCTGACGCCGAAATGCTGACGCGGATTGCACAGCGCGACAACGTGCAACAGGTTGAAGCGCGCCCAAGCGATACCGGCCTGCTTCTGCGCGCCACGGAAACACCCCCCCGTATTGAAACGCCCCCCGCCCCTGAAGCGACCCTGCCACAGGATAACGCCATGCCCCAATCGCCCGATCTGAATGTTGTCCAGCCGACCCCCTCTGCGACACCTGAAACAGACACTGCCGCATCTTTCTTTTCCGAAGCTGCGCCGGTCGATGCCGACGCGGACCCGGCGCCCGATAGCCTGGCCGCCAAGCTGCAACGTATCCGCGCGGTTGTTTCCCATTCGGACGTGGATACGGACAACTATGCCGAGGAAGAGGTCGCCCCCCTAACGGCCGACACCCCGGCGCCGATGGACGCTGTCTCAGCCGCCTTTGCAGCAGGTTCGCTGAGCCCCGAAGATCTGGCCCCTCAGGCCCCGGCCCCTACCGAGGCACCTGCCGTCGAAGCCGTTGAAGAGGCACACGCGCCGGAACTGCCGGATGCGCCAGCCATGGAATCGGCGCCGCTTGATTTGCAAGATGAGACCCCAATGCAAATCGAGTTTAAAGACTCAGAGGAAGAAGAGGCCCCCGAGGTGATCTTCGACGAAGACGTCGAGACGGCAACCGATAACAGCGATGAGATTGAGAATGTCCTCAGCCCGGCAGACGAAACGGAAGACGATCAGCAAGGTGTTCTGACCGCTGAGGATGAAGAAAGCCTGTTCCTCGAGATTGACGAGATCGAAGAGGAAATGGATGCGCAAGCGACCGTGGCGTCCTCGGATCTGGATCAGGATGTCTCGCGCCTGATGGCAAAAGCAGATGAGCAGATGGACGACCCGGCCGCTAGCGGCACACGTGAGGCCTATTCCCATCTGCGTACGGCCGTTGCTGCAACCTCGGCGGAAGATGTGGCCAAGCAGGCCGCGACTGATGAAGAGTATCGTGGCGATTTGGCCTCGGTCGTCAGCCCTCGCCGCCCAGACGATGTTCAGGTCACCAGCAAACGCCCTGATGCAGACATGGCGGCCCCTCTGAAGCTGGTCGCCGAGCAGCGTATTGACGCGCCCAACGCGGATACTGGCCCGGTGACCCCCCGCCGTGTCACCTCGGATCAGTCCGAGGACGCGTCAGAAGAAAGCGGCTTTGCACAATTTGCACAGGATCAGGGCGCGCAGTCTCTGTCCGACCTTCTCGAAGCGGCTGCGGCGTACTTGTCCTTCATCGAAGGGCAGGAACAGTTCTCGCGCCCGCAATTGATGAACAAGGTCCGCTCGCTGAAACAGGATGAGTTCAATCGCGAAGAAAGCCTGAAGTCTTTCGGACAGCTTCTACGCGACGGCAAAATCGAAAAAGCCGGCGGAGGGCGCTTTGCGGCCTCAAGTGACATCGGATTTCGCCCGGAAGGTGAACGCGCCGTAGGCTGATATCCTTTTTGCCGCTATCGAGAGTGGGTCGGAGATTTCTTCGACCCATTTTTCTTGCACTTTCGCTATGAAATCCCGATGCGGACATGATGCCGCTATGCTGCATTGCAGAAAAATGATATCTTCTGAGTAAAGGTAACAGATCTTTAAGTTCGTGTTCAAATCAAGGCTCCGCCATGTATGAACTACCAATTCGACGCCTCAGAGCATTCGACAAGCCCAAAATAGAAAGCCATTTCAAGAGCCTCGATGCAGAAGCACTGACATCTCGATTTGGCGTACCGGTCAGCCCGGCCTTTGTTGAGAATTATCTCTCAGGCATATTCAAAAATTCTGCGCTGGTATTTGGCGCGTTCCCCGATTCCTGCCTGCGCGGCGTCGGAGAATTGCGGGCTGTTCCGGACAGCCACAACCACGTGGCTGAACTTGCCTTCACCGTTGAAACCGTCTGGCAGGACCTAGGGATCGGCGATGCTCTGCTGTCGCGGATAGTCACTGCTGCCCGCAATCGTGGATTTCGCGAAGTCCATATGTTGTGCCTTGCCACCAATCAAAAAATGCGCCGTCTGGCTGCAAAACACGAGGCCGAGCTGAAACTGACGACAGGACAGATTGAGGCGACCCTGACAGCGCCCTGGCCCACCCCCTTCAGTGTCGCCGAAGAAATCTCGGGCGAGTATCATGCCATGGCCCGAGCTATTCTAAGCTGGCCGGGAAACGATCGGCGAACCGGCTAGGGTCAGACAAAGACGCGTAGCGCCTTCGACGACCAAATGCGTTCTTTGAACCCGACAGCCCGAAGCTGAAACTTCGGACTTGCCCTCATCTCACTGTCTCGGTGTCGCGCAGGGAAATGACACGAGCCTGTGACCCAAGCAGAGATACTGATCAATCGGACTTTTGGTCCGGGTCTTCTTTCCCGACGCCCTTGAACACGAACTTGAAGGGCAAAGCCCACAGGATGCCCAACGCCACGTAAACCAGCAGCTCAAGCCAGATCGGAGGACGATCCAACCAATTCACCACCGTGACCACGGCGACAATATAGACAGGCAGGCCGATCACTAGAATGAACAGAGACCAACGCCTGCGCGCCTTGTAGCTGAGCCCGGGTGTCTTGTCGTCAGACATCAGTCTGCAAACGGGTCGGTCACCAGAATGGTGTCGTCCCGCTCCGGGCTGGTGGACAGCAGCGCCACTGGGCATTCGATCAACTCTTCGACCCGGCGCACGTATTTGATCGCGTTTGCGGGCAGATCCGCCCAACTGCGCGCGCCTTCGGTGGATTCGCTCCATCCGGGCATCTCTTCGTAGATGGGCGTGCAGCGCGCCTGCTGATCGGCGGCGGTCGGCAGATAGTCCAGACGCTCACCATCCAACTCATAGCCTGTGCAGATCTTGAGTGTTTCGAAACCATCCAACACATCGAGCTTGGTGAGAGAGATCCCGTTCACCCCGCTCGTTGCACAGGTCTGACGCACCAGACAGGCATCGAACCATCCGCAGCGGCGCTGACGGCCAGTAGTCGTGCCGAACTCATGCCCACGCTCGCCCAGTCGCTGACCATCGGCATCCTCAAGCTCGGTTGGGAACGGCCCCTCACCCACGCGGGTTGTGTAGGCTTTGACGATCCCAAGCACGAAGTCGATCGAGCCCGGCCCGATCCCCACACCTGTCGCCGCTTGACCAGCGATCACATTCGAGGACGTCACAAAAGGATAGGTGCCAAAGTCGATATCCAGCAGCGCACCTTGCGCGCCTTCGAAAAGGATACGTTTGCCCGCCTTGCGTTTTTCGTTGAGAACCTTCCAAACCGGCGCCGCAAAAGGCAGAATTTCCGCTGCAATTTCTTTGAGCTGCGCCAGGAGAGCATCGCGGTCAACAGGTTCAATCCCAAGACCTTTGCGCAAAGGATCGTGGTGCTGCAACGCACGATCAACACGGGCTTCCAGCGTCGCCTCGTCGGCAAGATCGGCAACACGCACCGAACGGCGTCCGACCTTGTCTTCGTATGCGGGGCCAATCCCGCGCCCCGTGGTACCAATCTTTGTCCCTTTGCTCGCTGCTTCCTCGCGCGCGCGGTCCAACTCACCGTGGATCGGCAGAATCAGAGGGGTGTTCTCGGCAATCATCAGCGTCTCGGGCGTGATCTCAACGCCCTGAGCGCGGACAGTCGCGATTTCTTTGACCAGATGCCACGGGTCCAGCACCACGCCATTGCCGATCACGCTGAGCTTACCGCCGCGTACTACGCCCGAGGGCAACGCATGCAGTTTGTAAACCTCGCCATCAATAACCAGAGTGTGGCCGGCATTGTGCCCGCCCTGAAAACGCGCGATCACGTCTGCCCGCTCGCTGAGCCAGTCGACGATCTTGCCTTTTCCTTCGTCACCCCATTGGGCGCCGACAACAACCACGTTGGCCATATCCGGTCCTTTTCGCGAAAAGATATCAAACTCGGCTGATATAACGAGGCTCAGACGGTAGGGAAACCGATATTTCGCCGCATCTGCAAATCGCGCTGCGCGCAATGCCTCCGGCGGGGATATTTTTAGCCAGATGAAGTACGGATCCCCTGCTTCATCTGGCCGAAAATATCTCGGGGGAGTCGCCAAAGGCGGCGGGGGCAGCGCCCCCAACTCGCTTTACGGCAAACGGACCGGTTTACCATGAGGCGTGGTCAGATAAGCTTCTTCCCAAGCTCCCTGCAGCAAGGTGACCTCATCCGAGCGTGCATCCCCTTGTTCAGCCAACAGGGCTTCAAGGGTTTCAAGCCATGCTTGGAAGTAGTCATCCCCGCCATCCAGCTCTTTGTTCAGACCGTTCCGTTTCAATGTGTGCGAAAACCGGTCTGCCCAGTTGGGCCAGTCAAAACGCCCCGCCTCGTTCAGCGCGACGGTGACCGCAAAGACCTGCGCATGCCAGGGTTCTGAGAACACAGGCTCCGGCGCGGAGGCTGTGATGCAGCTGCTCATGCAGGCTCCAGATAGGATTGCCAAAGGTCCAGCACCACTTCGTCCTTGGGGTGTTCCGGATCGGCCCATAGCTCGGACGCCAGGAAAGATACGGCATAGAGAGGCTCTGGGGCCTCTCCCAGCCCGTGGGCGTTAGAATCAGGCAGAACGTGCGTGCCGTGCATGTGAAGGATCCGCCCTTGAGCACCAGCGGCGTAGTTCGGCAAACGTGTGTGTCCACCATCCACCAAACGGTTCGCGGCGGGTCGCACTGTTTTCACCATCTGTCCGACCTCGAACTGCGTCGCGATGTTCGAGTTGCGGTCCGCAGGGCCGCCTTTGGCCAATGCAGCTGCGACGGCTTGCGCTTTCAACATGCGGTCCGCCAGTGGATGATCCTCGACCGAGGCTTCTCCACGCAGGTCTTCGAGGGTCAGCACCCCTTTGGCGACCAGCAGATCAGCCAGCCCAGAGATCCATTTCTCATAGTAGGAAAACCGGGTGTAGTCCTTCGGCGACAGCTGCTCACGCGCGTGGCGCGATGTGTCAATGTTCCATTGCCCCAAAAAGCCCGAGGCCAGCGTTACGGCCAAGGCCCGCGCGTGCCAGTCTTCGGCAAAGATGGGAGCGTCTTCAGCTTCCGGGTTGATCGGGCCGTCTCCAAACCGCCCTCCCATATCGTGAACGCGCGTCATGATGCCTCCTTGGGCAGGCCCGTGCCGATCATGCTGTCGCGCGTGACCAAAGCCGCGAGTTCCTCTTCGCCCAACCCTTCAGTCCCCTCGGGACGCATGGGCAACACAAGATAGCGAATCTCGGCCGTGGAGTCCCAGACGCGTACCGCTGTGTCCTCGGCGAGCGTCACACCAAACTCAGCCAGAACCTTGCGCGGTTCGCGCACGGCGCGGGCACGGTAGGCGTCGGATTTATACCAGCCGGGCGGGATACCAAGCAGCGGCCACGGATAGCAACTGCAAAGCGTACAAACGACCATGTTGTGCTGCTCCGGTGTGTTTTCGACCACCACCATATGTTCGCCTTGACGACCATAGTAACCAAGCTCGGCGACAACCGGCGTTGCATCTTCAAGCAATGCGGCTTTGAACGCAGGATCGCTCCAGGCCCTGGCGACAACGCGCGCGCCGTTTTGCGGGCCAATCTTGTTCTGGTAGGTGTCGATGATTTCATCCAGCGCCGCCGGGTCGATCAACCCCTTCCGGGTCAGAATCGTTTCGAGCGCTTTGACGCGCAGCGCGGGTTCGGGGGGCAGCAAGGCTTGCGGGTGGTCAGAATGATCATGAGGCATGACCGCAGGGTGCGCCAAGCCTGACCGATCTGTCCAGTCCCTTTGGCGTGATGTGCAACATCATCACCTGTGATGCCAACTCGTGACTTGCCCCCAGAACCAAACTTGCATAAGTACCACGCGATACACGCCACGCTGTACAGGACCACCATGGAAAACGTCGTTCTCATCATCCATCTTCTTCTGGCTTTGGGCCTGATCGCCGTCGTTCTGATGCAGCGGTCCGAGGGTGGCGGTCTTGGCATGGGTGGCGGTGGCGGCGGCGCCATGACAGGCCGCGCAGCTGCAACGGCCCTGGGCAAAGTGACATGGATCCTGGCTGCCTGCTTTATCGTCACCTCGATCACCTTAACGATTCTGGCAGCGCAGAAGTCCTCGGGCAGCTCGGTCATCGACCGTTTGGGCGTTCCGGCTCCGGCCGCGACTGAAGAAAGCGCACCTGCAGTTCCGTCTGCAGATGACCTGCTGCCTCCGGCACAGGGCGACAACGCTCCGCTGATCCCGCAGGCCGACTAAGCCACAAAACCTAGAAACCTGAAAGAGAACTGCAACAGCATCTTGCGGTTCTCTTGCGCTATTGGCGCGAATCCTTTATACGTGAAGTCCCGTGATGCAGCGGTTTTTCGGAACCGTCGGGCAGCTGATATTGACGTCTCACGGGAGCAGCCGAAAAAACATGGCGCGTTTTATTTTCATCACTGGTGGTGTGGTTTCGTCCTTGGGTAAAGGACTGGCCTCGGCGGCCCTGGGATCGCTGTTGCAGGCCCGGGGATACTCGGTGCGTCTGCGCAAGCTAGACCCCTATCTGAACGTCGATCCTGGCACCATGTCGCCTTTCGAGCATGGCGAGGTTTTCGTCACCGATGATGGCGCTGAAACCGACCTGGACCTTGGTCACTATGAGCGCTTCACCGGTGTGGCCGCGCGCAAGACCGACTCGGTCAGCTCGGGGCGGATCTATTCCAACGTGTTGGAGAAAGAGCGCCGCGGAGATTACCTCGGCAAGACCATTCAGGTGATCCCGCACGTCACCAATGAGATCAAGGACTTCATCGCCATTGGCGAGGATGAGGTCGATTTCATGCTGTGTGAGATCGGCGGCACAGTGGGCGATATCGAAGGTCTGCCCTTCTTCGAAGCCATCCGTCAGTTCAGCCAGGACAAGCCGCGCGGTCAGTGTATCTTTATGCACCTTACCCTGCTGCCTTACATCAAGGCCTCGGGTGAGCTGAAAACCAAACCGACCCAGCACTCGGTGAAAGAGCTGCGCTCGATTGGCCTGGCCCCCGATATTCTGGTTTGCCGGTCCGAGGGGCCGATCCCCACGAAAGAGCGTGAGAAACTGGCCCTGTTCTGCAATGTGCGACCCGATAGTGTGATCGCTGCGCAGGACCTGTCCACCATCTACGACGCGCCTCTGGCCTATCATAAGGAAGGTTTGGATCAGGCGGTTCTGGACGCGTTCCAGATCAGCCCTGCCCCCAAGCCCGATCTGGCCAAATGGGAGGACGTCAGCGACCGCATCCATAACGCCGAAGGCGAGGTGAAGGTTGCCATCGTGGGGAAATATACCCAGCTGGAAGACGCCTATAAGTCGATTGCCGAGGCGCTGACCCATGGCGGCATGGCGAACCGCGTCAGGGTCAAGATCGAATGGGTCGATGCCGAGGTGTTCGACCACGAAGATGCCGCCCCCTATCTGGAAGGCTACCACGCCATCCTCGTCCCCGGCGGCTTTGGCGAACGCGGCACTGAAGGCAAGATCAAAGCCGCGCAATACGCGCGCGAGCACAAGGTTCCGTATCTGGGCATCTGTCTCGGCATGCAGATGGCTGTGATCGAAGCCGCGCGCAATGCGGCTGGTATCACCGAGGCGGGCTCGGAAGAGTTCGACCACGAGGCAGGTAAGAAACGGTTTGAACCGGTGGTCTATCATCTCAAGGAATGGGTGCAGGGCAACCACAAGGTCGAACGCAAAGTGGGCGACGACAAGGGCGGCACCATGCGCCTTGGCGCCTACAACGCGGTTCTCGCCGAAGGGTCGAAAGTTGCGAATGTCTATGGCGGCACTCAGATCGAGGAACGCCACCGCCATCGCTATGAGGTCGACATTAAATATCGCGAGCAGCTTGAAAAAGCGGGCCTTAACTTCTCGGGCATGTCCCCCGATGGCCGCTTGCCCGAGATTGTCGAATGGTCGGATCACCCGTGGTTCATCGGCGTTCAGTATCACCCCGAGCTGAAATCCAAGCCGTTTGACCCGCATCCCCTGTTCCGCGACTTCGTGCGCGCGGCCAAGGACAGTTCTCGACTGGTCTGATCCGGTCGCTGCAACGTGATGTACCGACACAATTAAGCGCTTAGGATTCTGGCGTCATGGGATTAACTGTTGATCGAGTTTCGACAGGAGATACCCCATGACGACCCAAGCCCAACGTGCTGAAACCTTCACGCGCCTGCATATCAAAGGCGACCCGGTCATCCTGTTCAACATCTGGGACGCGGGCAGCGCCGCCGCGGTGCGCGATGCAAGCGCGCAGGCGATCGCAACAGGCAGCGCTCCGGTCGCGATGGCGCAAGGCTATGCGGACGGTCAGCACATCCCGCTGGAAGCCGCGCTGGACAACGCAAAGCGCATCGTCAGCGCTGTTGATCTTCCCGTAACCCTGGACTTTGAAGGGGCTTATGCCGTCGATCCTGCAGGCATCGCCGACAATACGGCACGGGCGTTGGATTGCGGTGTTGTTGGCTTCAATTTTGAGGATCAGATCGTTGGGGGGGACGGCCTTCACACCATTCCCGATCAAGCCGCGCGAATCGAGGCGATGCGCAAGGCCTGCGACGCGGCCGGTATTCCCGCCTATATCAATGCCCGCACGGACATTTTCCTGAAAGCACCGGCCGACACGCATGATTCTGCGATGCTTGAAGATGCCATAGCCCGCGCTTCGGCCTTCCAATCTGCAGGGGCCAGCGGGTTCTTTGCCCCCGGCCTGAAGGACGAGGCCATGATCCGACAGCTGTGTCAGGCCACCGAGTTACCGGTCAACATCATCGCTCTGCCGGGAACACCAGACTCAGCTACACTCGCCAAGATCGGCGTGGCCCGGATAAGCTACGGCCCGGTGCCCTATCGCCAGATGATCGCATGGCTAACCGAACAGGCGCGTGGGGCCATCGGCTACGCCGGATAAGCGCAGCTTGCAATTTTTACGCAAACTTCGCACCTTGCGCTAAACCGATACGGGAGAGCTGCATGAGCAAAGGCTACTGGGTGGCCCATGTCGATGTCGACGATATGGAGACATACAAGAACTATATCGCAGCGAATGCAGAACCTTTCTCCACCTATGGCGCCCGCTTTCTGGTGCGCGGCGGCTCACGCGAGGTCAGAGAGGGCGCAGCACGGGCACGAACGGTCGTGATCGAGTTTCCCAGCTACGAACAGGCTCTCGCCTGTTACGAAAGCGAAGGCTACCAAAAGGCCAAAGCACTGCGCGATCCTGTCTCTCTCGGCGATCTTGTGATCATTGAGGGCTATGACGGGTAGTCTCAACTTGGCGCGCCACAAAATATGGATTAGATTGGCCTCATGTTGAAAAAATTCTTCCAAGCGTTTCGACCGCCACAGACAGAACACCTGCCCGACCCCGACGCTGAACTGGCGCTGGGTGCGTTGATGGTGCGTGTTGCGCAAGCGGACCGGGACTACAAACTGGAAGAGATCAGCCTGATTGATCGCATTCTGGCCCGCCTCTATCAGCACAACGCGATCGAGGCCGCCAAAGTCCGCGCCACCTGCGAGAAACTGCACGCAGCTGCACCGGAAACCGACACGTTTGGCAAGTTGATCCGCGAAACCACCGACCTGAACGAACGCCTCGCCGCGCTGGACGCGCTGTGGGAGGTTGTGTTGGCCGATGGTGACACGGATGAGGGTGAGATCAAGATCGTTGAAGAGGCCCGCATGGCGATGGGACTCAGCTTCAACGACAGCAAATCCGCCCGTGAACGCGTGCAAAGCCGCTTGGAAGCTCACTAACCTGCCTCTATATCTGTCTCATGTTTCGTGATTTTCTGTCCCGGCTGACACAGCCTGACCCCGACCCTCTGGCCGAAGATGACGCCCGCCTAGCGCTGACGGCGCTTTTGGTACGCATCGCCCGGTCCGACAATGACTACGCCGACTCGGAAATGGCCCGAATCGACAAGGTCTCGGTAGAACGCTATGGACTGTCGCCTTTTGAGGCCGCTGGCCTGCGCGCCCGCGCCGAAGACCTTGAGGCCGAGGCCCCCGACACCGTCCGCTTCACCCGCGCCATCAAAGAGGCCGTCGCCTACGATGACCGCCTAGCCGTTGTGCAGGCCATGTGGTCGGTCGCCCTCGCAGATGGGCAAAGGACTGGCGAGGAGGATTCGCTGCTGCGCCTTGTCGTCAGCCTATTGGGTGTCAGCGATGTGGATTCAGCCCTCGCCCGTCAGAAGGCAGCCAAAGCGTGACAGCGATGCTGGGCATGTATGACATGCCCGCCCTGCGCGCCTCCAATAATCGCTTCTGGGATCTGATCAGGACGCATTTGGGGTTCGGTCCCGCCAGTCTGGAGCGGTCGCGCGATTTCTGGGCAATTTGGCGCGATCCCGATCTGATCTTTGCCCAAACCTGCGGCATGCCCTACCGAACGCAGCTTCATGACGCGGTGCAACTGATCGGCACGCCGGACTATGGTCTGCCCGGCTGCCCCGCAGGTTACTACAGATCCGTCTTTGTCGCCCGCGCCGATGATCCGCGCAGTCTGGCGGAGCTGACGGACGGAGTCTTTGCCTATAACGAACCCCTCTCTCAATCCGGCTGGTCCGCGCCGATCACCCATTTGTCCCGAATGGGGCTTGCACAGAAACACCTGCAGCAAACCGGAGCGCATGCCAATTCGGCCCAAGCCGTGGCCGAGGGCATGAGCGATTTCGCCGCGCTCGATGCGCTGACCTGGGAGCTTCTGAAGGCGAATACCGATCTGGGAGACGCATTGCGCGACGTTGCCAAAACCGAACCGACCCCCGGACTGCCCTATATCACGTCGAAATCGCAGGATGCGCCTCGGATCGCAGCCGCGGTTCAGGCCGCCATTGATGAACTGACGGATGAGGATCGAGGCAATCTGCGCATCCGTGGGTTGATCAAAATTCCCGCAAGCGCGTACCTCGCCATTCCAACTGCGCCTTCGCCCGAAGCACAGTTGCGCAGCAGCTAACCAATTTGATCACGACCTTTGGTCATTTTGATTGATTCCCCGCTCGAATCTGTGTTTTGCGCATTGCATTGCGCCGGATTTTCCGCCCTATTACCGCACCAACACCACTCATGACTGGAGCTTCCGTGACAGACGCCTCTGCCGTAATCGAGATCAAGGACCTTCACAAAAGCTTCGGTAATCTCGAGGTGCTCAAGGGCGTGGATATCACTGCGAGACGTGGCGATGTGGTCTCGCTCATCGGGTCCTCTGGCTCGGGCAAATCCACCTTGCTTCGGTGCTGCAACCTTCTGGAAGACAGCCAGCAGGGGGAGATCACGTTCAAGGGTGAACCTGTCAAATGGAGCGGCTCGGGCAGCGCCCGCCGACCTGCCGATCCCAAACAGGTTCTGCGCATTCGTACCAATCTTTCCATGGTGTTCCAGCAATTCAATCTGTGGGCACATATGACCATTTTGCAAAATGTCATGGAGGCCCCGGTGACCGTTTTGGGCCGTGACAAGGCCGAAGTGGAAGACAGCGCGCGCAAATATCTGGAAAAGGTCGGCATCGGCGACAAATGCGATGTCTTCCCTGCGCAACTGTCCGGTGGTCAGCAACAGCGCGCGGCCATCGCGCGCGGCCTGTGCATGGAACCCGAAGCGCTGCTGTTCGACGAACCCACCTCGGCACTCGACCCCGAGCTGGAGCAGGAAGTGATCAAGGTGATCAAGGATCTCGCCGCCGAAGGCCGGACGATGATCATCGTGACCCATGACATGAAGATGGCCGCCGATATCTCAAGCCACGTGGTGTTCCTGCATCAAGGCCGGATCGAAGAGGAAGGCAGCGCCGAGGATATCTTTACCGCGCCTGAATCCGAACGGCTTCGGGGCTTTCTTTCCGCCACTCAGGCGGCATAAGTTTCAGAAACAGAACCAAACTGGGGAGTAACCAATGAAAAACCTGATTCTGTCCACCGCAGCACTGGCGCTGACCACCGGTATCGCCATGGCCGACACCGTCCGCATGGGCACCGAGGGCGCCTATCCTCCGTACAACTTCATCAATGATGCCGGCGAAATCGACGGGTTCGAGCGTGAAGTGGGCGACGAGCTGTGCAAGCGCGCAAACCTGGAATGCGAGTGGGTCAAGAACGACTGGGACTCGATCATTCCGAACCTGGTCTCGGGTAACTACGACACCATCATCGCAGGTATGTCGATCACCGATGAGCGCGATGAAGTGATTGATTTCACTCAAAACTACTTCCCTCCTGCGGCGTCGGCCTATGTTGGCGCATCGGACGGAGTTGACGTAGGCGGCGGCATCGTTGCGGCTCAGACTGCAACCATTCAAGCGGGTCACGTAGCTGAGTCCGGCGCGACTCTGGTCGAGTTCGCGACCCCCGAAGAAACCATCGCAGCCGTGCGCAACGGTGAAGCAGACGCCGTGTTTGCCGACAAGGACTTCCTTGTGCCGATCGTCGAAGAATCGGCTGGTGAGCTGGTCTTCGTAGGCGATGACGTTCCGTTGGGCGGCGGTATCGGCCTGGGTATCCGTGAATCCGACGGCGAACTGCGCGGCAAGTTCGACGAAGCGATCACTTCGATGAAAGCGGATGGTTCGCTGAACGAACTGATCGTCAAATGGTTCGGCGAAGGCGTTCCGACCTACAACGCCGACGGTTCTGTCGTTTCCAACTGATCTGCACTAAAAGGTTCGGCGTCTTGAAGGTGCCGAACCTGCCCCGGCCTCGCGCCGGAGTTGACGTTCGAAAGACGCCACATGTTTTCCTATTGCGCTGATCCCGACACGCTGGGCACATTCCGCTGGTTTTCCTGCTATTTGACCAACGGCGTGCATTGGTCGTTCTACCTGTCCTTCCTCAAGGTACTTGGCCTGCTGGCCGTGACCGCTCCGGTCGCGCTGAGCTTTGGCTTTGCGGGCGCGATGGCAGCCAGGTCACATGTCGCGCCGCTCAGCTGGCTGGGCAAAGGTTACATCGCCATCGTGCGCGGCGTTCCGGACATCGCATTTTTCCTGTTTTTTGTGATCGCTCTGGATCAGGCCTTTGAGTGGACGCGCCACCAGGTCATGTGTCCCGAATGGACGGATCCGGTCCGTCAAGGCAATGACTTCATCGTCTGTCAGGCCGCCAAACTGCCTTTGGGCAGCGCCCCGGAATGGGTTCACGAGACCTATGGGTTCTTTCTGGCCGTTGTCACCTTTTCCATCGTCTTTGGCGCATTCGCGGCCAACGTTCTGTTCGGCGGTATGCGCGCCGTGCCACATGCTCAGCTTGAAACGGCCGAGGCCTATGGCATGACCCGCCGCCAAACGTTCTGGCGCATTCTTGTACCGCAAATGTGGGTCTACGCTCTGCCCGGCCTGTCCAACCTGTGGATGGTGCTGATCAAGGCCACCCCGCTTCTGTTCCTGCTGGGCATCGAAGACATTGTCTATTGGGCGCGTGAGTTGGGTGGCACCAAAACTTCGCGCTTCACCGATTACCCCCATGGCGACTGGCGCATGTGGTATTTCCTGTTCCTGCTGATCTTCTACCTCGGCATGACCCGCGTCTCGGAAATTGTGCTTGAAAAGCTGATGCGCCGCCTGTCCCACGGTCAGGCCACATCCGGCGGAGAGCTGCTGCGCAAGGAGACGACGGCATGAGCTGCATCCAGACGATCCAGGACTACGCCCTGCGCTCTGTCGGCCTTGGCGAACGCCTGCTACCCAAATCAGACTTTACCCTGTGCGAACAGTTCACGCTGATCGGCTCGGGTATGATCTGGAATGTCTATTTCGGCATCATGGCCCTTGCGACTGGCTTCTTTCTGGCCACTGCGCTGGCCGTCGGCAAAGCCTCTCCGAACAAATGGCTGCGCAAACCTTCGGAATGGTTCATCTTTCTGTTCCGAGGTTCTCCGCTGTTCATCCAGTTCTTCTTTGCCTATTTCTTCTTCCTGTCGCTGAAGAAGCCCTATCCGATGTTCGACGCCCTGACGTCAGCCTGGTTGGGGGCGCTGATCGTACTGTTCCTCAACACAGCCGCGTATACGGGTGAGATCTTCTATGGCGCCCTTCGCTCAATCCCCAAGGGTGATATCGAGGCCGCAGATGCCTATGGCATGACCGGCTGGGCCCGCTTCCGCCGGATTGTCTGGCCGACCATGCTGCGACTGGCTTGGCCCGCCTACACTAACGAGGCGATCTTTCTGTTCCACGCGACAACGCTGGTCTTTTTCTCGGCTTTCCCGGCCTGGCAGCAGCGCGGAGACGCCCTGTATTACGCCAGCTATTTCGCGGACAAGACCTTCAACCCGTTCATCCCCTATCCGATTCTGGCCTTCTATTTCATCCTGCTGACGCTGGTCATCATCTGGGGCTTTGGACTGGTCAACAAGCGACTGAACAGGCACCTGCCCGCCGCCCGGAAAAGCAAAATGAAGTTGCGCGTTAACCTGGCGCGCTGATCTCCAGCGCGCCTGAGCATCAAAATCAAGCACTCTACGCCGCGCTTACAGCGCGGTTTTTTGTTCGAAAATTTGGGAAATGGTACCGCCTCCCTGGCTTGAACAGGGGACCTCTGGATCCACAATCCAGCGCTCTAACCAACTGAGCTAAGGCGGCACTTGTGAGGGGCGATGTACCGAACACGCCACGGGAATGCAAGAGGATTAAAGCCGAATTTTCCAGCTTTGTTCGACGAGATCGACGCCGAAAGAATACACCGGCTTGCTTTCCACCAGCTGCCATCCCGTGGACCGGTACAAGGCGCAGGCGGCCTTGTGGCTTTCATGGGTCCAGAGCTGCATTTGCTGGTATCCCGCTGCCTTGGCAAATCCCATACAAGTGCCAAGAAGCCGCTTTCCCAGCCCCAGACCGCGCGCCTCAGGCACCAGAAGGAACAGGCGCAGTTTTGCGGTCTGCACGTCGAGTTTGACACAGAAGATGCTCCCCAGTCTTTGGCCCTCTGCCTCGGCGATCCAACCCCTCTCGCACGAGGGGTCATGATCGGCAATAAATCCATCCAGAATGCGCGCGACCAGCGGGGCGAAGCTGTCATCAAACCCCTCATCGCGGGCATAGAGGGTTCCATGACGCTCAACCAACCAAGTCGCATCCTGGGGCTGAAAGGGTCTAACGCTTACAGTCTCCATACCTTATCAGAGCGCAAAGGCGGCTTGATTCTCAACCCCGTGCGCGCTAGCAGGAACGCTCAGATCCCGGAGGCGAGTATGGGTATCAACACCGAACGCGACATTCAGGCCAACCTTCAGATCGGCCCTACCGATCAGGGTATGGTGCGTCTGTTTATCGAGGCCGACGGCCTCGAGATTCCGATGGATTTCGATCCCGAGGAAGCCGAAGAGATCGCAGATGAGCTGCGTGCCGCCGCACAAGCTGCCCTAGCCGTCAAAGGCTGATCTGCGTTACAGCCGCGGGTCGCGCAGCGCCTGCAATCGACGTGCAGCATCTGTGGCGAATTTCTGGATCATCTTTTTACGCCGGGCCGGAGGCAGCTTGTCCTCGGGTGCCATGCGAATGATCTCGGCATCGTAGGCGTCTGCGATAATCAGACCGGTTTCCTGAGGTAAAAGGTCCGTTGGGAACTCGGTATCGACGGCCCAAAAGAATCGATCGCACCACTCCAGATAGCCTTGCCACTTCGCATCTGACTGATAGTCGGCACGGCTGGATTTGCACTCGATCACCCAAAGCTCGCCCTTTGGACCCAACCCCATGACATCAACACGCAGCCCGCGCGTCGGCACAAATTCTTCAACGGAAACAAAACCGTGGGCGGTGAGATGGCGCGCGACGCCGCGCGCAAGTTTCTGTCCAGGCTGTAAATCCAGTGTCATGCTGAGAATGTGAACAATTAGTGAACAAAAGTAAAGTCTTCGCTCAACACTTGACATGATACCATATGGTATCTCATTAATATGATACCAAGTGGTATCTTTACCGAGGCGACAAATGCAAACTCTTACCCAAAACGCGTTTCGTGCGCTGGCAGACCCAACCCGTCGGGACATCATCAAACTGCTTGCCTCTCAGGACATGACGATCGGGCAGTTGACGAACCGGTTCGACATGACGAGGGCTGCCGTCAAAAAGCACCTGACGGTCTTGTCTGATGGTGGGCTGATTACGGTGGAAGCCCGCGGCAGAGAACGCATCAACCGAATTGAACCACAGGGCATGGCCCCTGTCTTGGATTGGCTCAGCTACTTTGACCAGTTCTGGGACGACCGCCTCAACTCTCTTAAGGAAGCTATTGAAAGGAATAAAGAATGACGAATGCCGTATTGCAAAAGACGATTTTTCTACGGGCCGATCCAGATATCGTCTGGGCCTATCTGACTGAGCCCGAACGGCTGGCAGAGTGGTTTCACAAACCGGATCGCACGTTGACCAAAGGAAGCAAACTGCAAATGTTCGGGACCACCAGCAGCGACCTGCTGATCTGGGGCGAGGTACGGGAAGCACGTGCACCTGAATATCTTGAATACACATTCACTGTGAAGCCAATGGGAGACGCGGTCAGTCTAGTCAAATGGACTCTGACCCCTGTCGCAGGCGGTACAAAGCTTAGCCTTCAACATGAAGGTTTGCCTCAGGGTGCGGATGCGTTCGGCCTGATCCTTGCGCTCGACAACGGCTGGGATGAGCATTTCGGCAAGATGCGCACGGCGCTGCACGAAACTGTTGACGCCTGACCCCTTGTGTAAACCCGCCGGACGCCCTACGTAGGCGCTTGGCGGGTTCTGCCCTTCTTGTGACTGGTAGCATTCTGGTGGCCTTAAGCAATTCCGAGGGGGCTGGCTCTGTTCAGGTCCTGGCCTGATTACCTGGCGCCCACCTGTACATACAGGTCCTCGGGAATCACACCGCACGGTTGACTGGTGGTCCCGCCACATTTTCCATGAAATTCAGCGCTCTGCGCGCGCTTCCTGCTTGGCCAATGCCGGCTTGAAGCTGTCGACCACAGGCGAGCCGCGACGTGGGCCGCCAGGTTTTTCTGCCATGCTCATGATCTTGTAGCCGAACTGAACACCGGCAAATACGATCCCGTTCATGAACCAGATCATCACAAGCGCGACCAGACCGATTTCCGAACTGGTGATCAAATGACGGAGGTTTGCCACGTTAAATGCTAGAAGCACCCCTACAAACACGGCCGAGATAACGAAACCCCAGGCGACTTGCGTGATATACAGGCGGATCAGTTTGGGCATGGCGAACCTCATTGCGCTATGACATTCAGGTTAGCGCATGTTTGGTTCGAGTAAAGGCGTCAGAATGCCTCGGGCTGTGCCTCACGGGCCATGTGATCCAGCACGGCGTTGACGAATTTCGGCTCTTTGCCTTCAGGGAAGAAGGCGCGTGCAACGTCAACGAACTCGGTGATGACCACTTTGGGCGGCGTGTCGCTTTGGGTCAGCTCGGCCCCGGCGGCACGGAACAGCGCTCGCAGGGTTGGGTCGATGCGTGAGATCGGCCATTTGGCGACCAGAGCACGGTCGGTCATCTGGTCGATCGGTGCCTGATAGTTCACCGCATTGTCGACCAGCGACCGAAAGACGCTGATGTCGCCGTCCAACATTTCTTCGCCCTCATAGACGGCGCCGAACCGGTGATCCAGAAACTCATTCACGACCGATTCGGTCGTCTGCCCTGATTGCTCCATCTGGAACAGCGCCTGAACGGCATAAAGCCGAGCGGCGGATTTCATCAGGCGTTTCTGGTTGGCCGGTTTCGGCGCGTCTGTCTGGGTCATGCTGTCGTGGATCCGTTGCTGTCGCCCGCCACAAGGATGGACTCGGACGGCGGCTTAAAGCCCACGCCCTTTTTGGAAGAGCCCCACTTACGGCTGAGCGCGATCAGATGCAAGGCCGCAGCAGCTGCTCCGCCACCTTTATTCATCTTTTCCGGGTTGGCACGGACTTCGGCCTGATCGTCATTCTCGACGGTCAGGATGCCGTTGCCGATGCAAAGCCCCTGCAGCCCCATCAATTGGATCGCACGGCTGGAGTCGTTGCAGACGGTTTCATAGTGCGTGGTCTCGCCGCGAATGACACAGCCCAGCGCAACATAGCCGTCGAAGTCGCACTGACGGTCGGCCATAGCGATGGCGGTCGGAATCTCCAACGCGCCGGGAACTTCGACGACTTCGCAGTTGCCGCCAGCTGCTTCGATCTCGGCCTTCGCACCTGCAATCAGGTTGTCGGCAATCGCGCGGTAGAAAGGCGCCGCGACGATCAGCAACTTCACCGGCTTGTCGAAGCTGGGTGTCGGCAAAATGCCATGTTTGTCTTGCTCAGCCATGATTAGTCTTCCTTCAGGATCGGACGGGTGCCAACGATGGAAAGCCCAAACGCGTCCAACCCCAGATATACGGTTTCGGGCGAGTCGGTCAGCAGGACCAGCTCTTGAATGCCCAGTTTGGACAGGATCTGAGATCCCAGACCGGTTTGCTTGATGGTCCGCGGGCCTTCATCTTCGGCTGCATAGAGAGAGTTGCGCGGCTGGCGGAACAGACAGACGACCCCCCGGCCCTCTTCCGCGATCTTCTCCATTGCGCGTGGCAATTCACGAGAGGACTTCGGACCGAGGCCCAAGATATCCGGCGCTTCGTGCAGCGCGTGGGTGCGGGTCAGGACAGGCTCGGGCGTGGTGATGTCGCCTTTGATCATGACGACATGTTCGATGCCGTGAAGCTGATCGGTGAACAGGCGCATTTCCCATTCGCCGCCGTATTCCGACGAAACCATCTCGCGCGAGGTTTCGACCACGAGGTTGTCATTGCGCGAGCGATAGGTGATCAGGTCGCTGATCGTACCGATCTTCATGTCATGGGTTTTGGCGAACTCGACCAGATCGGGCAGACGGGCCATGGTGCCGTCGGGCTTCATGATCTCACAGATCACGCCCGAGGGGTTCAACCCGGCCAGGCGTGAGATATCCACGGCAGCCTCAGTGTGGCCTGCGCGGACCAGCACCCCACCCCGCTTGGCGCGCAAGGGGAAGATGTGACCCGGTGTTGCAATATGGGCCATCGTGTTCTGTTCATTGATCGCAGTTGCAACGGTCAGCGCGCGATCTGCGGCGGAAATACCGGTCGACACGCCCTCACGCGCTTCGATCGAAACCGTGAACGCCGTCTCATGGCGGGAAGAGTTGTTCACCGCCATCATCGGCAGGGCCAGTGCTTCGACCCGTTCAGCCGTCATCGGCAGGCAGATCAAGCCGCGCCCATGGGTAGCCATGAAATTGATCGCCTCGGCATCGGCAAATTCTGCGGCAATGACCAGATCGCCTTCGTTTTCGCGATCCTCGTGATCAACGAGGATATACATCCGGCCTGCGCGGGCCTCTTCGATGATGTCCTCGATCGGGCTGATCGCATCGCGCAGCTGGGCCTCGACCGGGCCGGGGGTTTCAAAGCTCATGGGGCAGCCTTTCACAAGAGCATTTCTGCAAGGCGGGATAGACCACCCCGCATCCAAAAGCCAGAGCACAAACGGCCTGAGCTGGCTCAGACGCGACGTATTCTAACGCTCAGACGGTCTCGGCCAGGCGGGCGACGTAACGGGCCAGAGTGTCGATTTCCAGATTCACCCGATCCCCGACGGCGACATCTCCCCATGTGGTGACCTCTTTGGTGTGAGGGATGAAGTTGATGCCGAAATCGCAGCCCTCTACATCATTCACCGTCAGAGACGTCCCATTCAAAGCAACCGAGCCCTTGGGCGCAATGAAACGCGCCAAATCCTTGGGCGCGCGCAAGGTCACGCGGGTGCTGTCGCCTTCGTCGCGCACATCGACAACTTCGGCGACGCCATCCACATGTCCCGATACGATGTGACCGCCCAGTTCGTCACCAACTTTCAACGCCCGCTCAAGGTTGACACGCTTGCCCAACGCCCAGCTGTTCAGGTTGGTTTTCGAGACGGTCTCGGCGCTGATCTGAACGTCATACCAATCATCGCCCAGCGCAATCACGGTCAGACAAACGCCATCGCTTGCAATCGATGCGCCAATGTCAATCGAGGCCGTGTCATAGCTCGTCTGGATACGCGCACGCAGGTCGCCTTGCTGGTCCAGCTCGGTCACTGTTCCGATATCGGTCACGATCCCTGTAAACATTCCGTCAACCCTCGCGTTCTACCCTGTCTCAGACTATCAGAGCCGAGGTAAGCTGATCCGCGCCGCCCGGCAAGCCCAACCTTGCCGAGAAATCCTAAGGCGGGCATAGTTTCGACAAGAATATTGGCTAAATCGCGCAGATGCACCACCCAGAACAACACGCTGACCCTCGGGTCTTTCTGTTCCTGCAAGGCCCGCATGGCCCGTTTTTCAACGCGTTGGGCCGGATGCTACGGGCCTCGGGGGCGCAAACATGGCGCGTTGGCTTCAACGCGGGCGATCAGGCGTTCTGGTTCGACAGGAAAAGCTACATCCCCTATCGCGGCGCGCCAGAACACTGGCCCGAGGTGCTGCTGGCGCTGATTGCCGAGAAACAGGTGACAGACATCGTTCTATACGGTGACACCCGCCCGATTCACGCCAACGCCGTCAGGATCGCCAAGTCACGAGGCATAACTGTGCACGTGTTCGAGGAAGGCTACCTGCGCCCATGGTGGGTCACCTATGAGCGGGGCGGCTCAAACGGCAACTCGCGGCTGATGTCTCTGGATCTGGACCAGATGGCGCAGGCACTGTCGCATTCGGGCGCGCAATCACCACCGCCGCCGTCTCACTGGGGTGACATGCGTCAACACATTTTCTACGGCGCGCTTTATCACTGGTTCGTGCTGTTTCTGAACGGGCGCTATCGCAATTTCAGACCGCACCGCGCACTGACGGTCTCGAAAGAGTTTCGCCTGTATTTCAAACGCCTTATGCTAATGCCTTTCCACCGGCTGCAACGAAGTCTGGCAACGGCGCGGGTACGTAGCGGGGCCTTTCCGTATCACCTTGTGCTGTTGCAATTGGGTCATGACAGCTCGGTCCAATCCCATTCAGACTATTCGGGAATGTGCGCTTTTTTAGAACAAATGATGGAGGGCTTCGCCAAAGGCGCCCCTGCACATCATCATCTGGTCATCAAGGAGCATCCGCTTGAGAACCACCGTGAACCCCTCCGCCGACGTGTTCGGACTCTTGCGATCAGTTTCGGGATCAAGGGCCGGGTGCATTACGTCCCCGGCGGCAAATTGGCGAAACTGCTGGACGACGCCAACTCGGCCGTGACCATTAACTCGACCGCCGGGCAGCAGGTGTTGTGGCGTGGCATCCCCCTGCGGATTTTTGGTCGTGCGGTCTATGACAAGCCGGAACTTGTGTCGCAACAGGAGGTTAGTCGTTTCTTCGCCAACCCAGAAAAACGCGATATCGAAGCTTACCAACTCTATCGGCGCTTTCTGCTGGAAACCAGTCAGGTTCCGGGCGGCTACTACTCCAGACGCGGACGTCGGCAATTGCTGCGCCGCGCTGTCGACATGATGCTGAGGGCTGATGATCCCTATCAGGTCACGCTGTCCGACGACGCGACCCCAGAGCCACAGTTGAAAATCGTTGAGTAGACCCGGCCATCCTTCTCTGGAAGTTGTAGCGGTAAAAGAGTAGTTTGCCGAAAAACAAGTAGAACTGAGGTTATCGGCAGTGCATCGCTTTCCAATCCGTTGGGTACGGGGGGTCGCCCTTGTGACCTCGCTCGTCGTGCTGAGTGCATGCCAGTTGCCCAAGGCGGGCCCAAACAAGAACGAGATTCTGGCAGGCTCCGTCAACAACGGCGGCAATGCGTTTGTGGTAGAAGTCGATGACCGCGTTTCGCGGGCCACGTCATCCGTGCCGCAGTTTGGGTTCTCTTCCGCCTTTACCTCAGCCCCGTCACTAACCGCAGACACCGTGCGCCCAGGGGATGTTTTGGGCCTAACAATCTGGGAGAACGTCGATGATGGGCTGCTCGCGGGCGATGCAGGTTCTTCGACCGCGTTGAACGAGGTTCAAGTCGACAGCGAGGGCTTCATTTTCGTCCCCTACGCAGGTCGTTTACGCGCCGCTGGCAACACTCCGGAAGAGCTCCGCGGGTTGATCACGGACGAGTTGAAGGAACAAACCCCCGACCCTCAGGTCGAAGTACGACGCTTGGCCGGTGACGGCTCTACTGTTTCGCTAAGCGGTACTATCGGCGCCCCGGGAATTTACCCGATAGAACGCCCCACCCGTACCCTGCTCGGCATGCTGTCGCAGGCCGGGGGGGTTTCGGTTGAGTCCGATATTGCGCTGGTCACGCTGATCCGTGGAGACCAACGTGGGACAGTCTGGTACAATGACCTGTTCCGCAATCCCAAACTGGATGTCGCGCTGCGCGGCGGTGACCGCATTCTGGTCGAGGGAGACAGCCGTTCCTATATTGCGCTCGGCGCAACCGGAGGACAATCGCGCGTCGCCTTCGACAGTCAGGACCTGTCCGCGCTTGAGGCACTGGCACAGGTTGGCGGCCTGGTATCCATCTCATCCGATCCGACTGGTATTTTTATCCTGCGCCGGGAACGTCAGGACATCGCGCGTCAGGTGATGCGCCGTTCCGATCTGCAGGGCGATCAGCGAATGATCTATCTGCTGAACCTGACCGCGCCCAATGGCTTGTTCATCGCGCGTGATTTCGTGATCCGCGACGATGACACAATCTACGTGACTGAGGCACCGTACGCGCAGTGGACCAAGTCGATTTCTCTGATCGCCGGGGGCCTGACGCCGGTCGCGAACGTAGCCACCCTGACCGGCAACTAAACCATGACCCATGGAGACCCCACCGCAATTGGCGCGGCGCGGTCCCGGGCATTTGTCTACAATGGCGGATTTCTGACTAACAGGCGCGTCCGGTGCATTCTCTCCCTTTCGGGATATGACATCCGGCTGGGTCTGCCCCGACCCGAGGACACTGTTGCCATCTGGGGCAACAGTCCCACGGCCCATCGCGGGCGGCGCGTCGCTCAGGACCGGGGTACCCCTTTGCTGCGGGTCGAGGATGCCTTTCTACGATCCCTCAAGCCCGGCCGCGAGGGCGAGCCGCCTTTGGGTCTGCTTCTGGATCGCTCGGGCCTGCACTTTGACCCGGCACAACCGTCAGATCTGGAAACGCTTCTGGCGACACATCCGCTGGACGACACAGTGCTTCTGAACCGGGCGCGTGGCGCGATTGAGCGCTTGAAGGAATTAAACCTCAGCAAATATTCCGCCTTCGACCCCGACGCGCCGATCCCCGACCCCGGTTACGTGCTGGTGATTGATCAGACGGTCGGCGATGCCTCGGTCACGGCCAGCCGAGGGGACCGTGCCCGGTTTCTTGAGATGCTGGTGATCGCACAAGAAGAAAATCCCGGGATGCCGGTTCTGATCAAGACCCATCCCGAAACACTGGCTGGTCACCGCACCGGGCACTACACGGAACAGAACCTCTCGGAACGCGTTTCCTTCGTTGCGGATAACATCAGCCCTTGGCCGCTGTTGGACGGCGCGGTCAGTGTCTATACGCTCTCGTCACAAATGGGGTTCGAGGCCATTCTCGCCGGTCACAAACCCCGCGTCTTCGGGCAGCCATTCTATGCCGGATGGGGTTTGACGCAGGATGAAAACCCCGTTCAACGCAGACAACGCAATCTGACGCGCGCGCAGCTCTTTGCTGCAGCCATGATGCTCTACCCCGTTTGGTATGATCCCTATCGGGACCAATTGTGTGAGCTAGAGGTCGTGCTGGATACGCTTGAGGCACAGACCCGTGCGTGGCGGCAAGATCGTTTGGGATGGACAGCGTCGGGAATGCGGATGTGGAAGCGCAAGCACCTGCAAGCCATGTTTGGCCAGCACCAGAAGATACGGTTTTTGCCGTCGCCACCAGCCCCATCCAACCGCCCCCATATGGTCTGGGCCAATCAATCCCGCGAGGCGGAGGGTGTCATCCGTATCGAGGACGGCTTTCTCCGATCACGCGGATTGGGGGCCGATCTTGTGCCGCCCCTTTCGCTGGTCACGGATGATCTGGGGATCTACTATGACCCGACCCAAACCAGCCGATTGGAAGAGTGGATATCCAAGCGCGAGATCCTGCGTCCGGATCAAGAATACCGGGCCGAGCGGGTGATCTCGGCCCTTGTGTCCGAGGGGTTGAGCAAATACAACACCGGCGGCGCTGCGCCAGCTCTACCCAAAGGTCACCGTATTCTGGTGCCGGGGCAGGTCGAGGATGACGCGTCTATCCTGTTGGGCACCAGCACCATCCGCACCAATCTGGACCTTCTGCGCGAAGTTCGGGCCGCTAATCCCGATGCCGTTGTGATCTACAAACCCCATCCGGATGTCGAGGCTGGCCTGCGCTCGGGCCAGATCGACTCTGAAGGGCTGGCGGATGTGATCGCGACTGAGACCGACCCGTCAACCTTGCTGTCCGAGGTGCAAGAGGTCTGGACCATGACCTCGCTTCTGGGGTTCGAGGCGCTATTGCGCGGCATTCCGGTGACCAGTTTTGGCGCGCCCTTCTATGCCGGTTGGGGCCTGACCACGGATCTTGGAAGTGTTCCGGCCCGTCGCGGCGCACGCCCATCCCTGCTGGGTTTGGTGTATGCCAGCCTGATTGACTATCCCCGCTATCTGGACCCGGTGACCGGCGCGCCCTGTCCTGTCGAGGTCGCCATTGAACGGCTGGCCCACGGTGAGCCCCCCAAACGCGGGGCGCTGAACCGCGCCTTGTCAAAGCTACAGGGCGCTTTTTCAACCCACGCCCATCTCTGGCGACGCTAGTGCGTCGTTCGGGCCCAACGGTGTAATACGTCACCACCGACCGGGCGCGCCTCGATCAACTCGAACCGAGGGGCGCTGTCCAGTTTTTCCAACCCTAGTGCGCCAATCGCTGAAAGGCCCTCGGCGCCGATGGTCAAACCAGCAGTGAAACCCACAAGCTCATCGACCAGATCTTGCGCCAGCAACGACGCCGCCAAAGCCGAACCGCCTTCGCAGAAGACACTTGTCAGACCTTCCTGGCCCAGCTGCTGCAGCAGGTCGCGCGCATCAACCTGATGGTCGTGCAACGCACAGGGCAACAACCGCGCGCCCAACCCCTCCCACGTGCGGGCGCGCTCGGCGTCGGGATGCGGGCCATGACAGAGCCAGACGGGCGTTTTTGAGGCCGTGCGCGCCAGTTGACCCATTAAGGGTAAATCCAAATGACGCGAGACGACAACGCGTACGGGCTGACGCTCGATCCCCAGATCTCGAACCGTAAGCGAGGGGTCATCCGCGCGCGCCGTGCCAGCGCCAACCATGACAGCATCGTGACGGGCGCGCATCGCGTGCACCTCGCGTCGCGCGGTTGGTCCGGTGATCCACTGGCTATGTCCGGTGGACGTGGCAATCCGCCCGTCAAAGCTATTGGCCAGTTTCAATGTCACAAACGGACGGCCCTGTTCGGTTTTCAGAAAGAACCCGGCCAGATCACGCTCGGCCTCTTGCGCCAGCACACCAGTTTCAACCTCGATCCCGGCCTCGCGCAGCATGGCAAAGCCCTGCCCGGAAACGCGAGGATCGCTATCTTCAATCGCTGCAACAACGCGGGCCACACCAGCCGAGATCAACGCCTCGGCACAGGGCGGTGTCTTGCCGTAGTGGGCGCAGGGTTCCAGCGAAACATAGGCCGTGGCCCCTTTCGCCTGCGCACCCGCTTGCGCCAAAGCCTCAGGCTCCGCGTGGGGACGTCCGCCGGGTTGAGTCCACCCTCGCCCAACTATCCTGCCGTCGCGCACGATCACGCACCCAACGGCCGGGTTGGGCCAGCACGCCCCTTGACCGCGCCGACCCAAAGACAAAGCCAGCGCCATAAATCGCTTATCTGTTTCGCTCACTCGTCCGTCGAAGGCTGCGGCGGGCGCAGTTCGTGGACAAACTCCTCGAAATCATCGGCCGCCTGGAAATTCTTGTACACACTCGCAAAGCGAACATAGGCGACGGTATCGATCCGCGCCAGAGCTTCCATGACGATCTCACCAATTCTGTTGGACGGAATATCGGTGTCGCCCATGCTTTCCAGACGCCGCACAATGCCCGAGATCATCTGATCAATCCGTTCAGGATCAACCGGGCGTTTCTGCATCGAGATACGGATCGAACGTTCCAGCTTGTCGCGGTCAAAATCTTCGCGTTTTCCGTTGGTTTTGATCACCACCAGATCGCGCAGCTGGACCCGTTCATAGGTCGTAAAACGCCCTCCGCAGGCCGGGCAAAAGCGACGTCGGCGTATCGCAACGTGATCCTCTGCCGGGCGTGAATCTTTCACCTGAGTGTCGATATTTCCGCAAAACGGGCAGCGCATCCGCCGTCTCCTCGTCCCTAGCTGGCCTCTTTTGTAAGCACTTTGGCTTACTTATCCACAACTATAGGGCAGCCGCTAGGATTTGGGTAGTCGGAATTTTGTACCCCAAAATAAAGGGTCACGACAGATGTGCCACGACCAGCCGACGATGCGGGACGCGGCGGTGTTCAAACAGGTAAATCCCCTGCCAAGTTCCCAAAACCATCTGACCCTGACGGACAGGAATGGACAGGGAAACCGGCATCATCGCCGCCTTGATATGGGCAGGCATGTCATCCGGCCCTTCATAGGTATGGCGCAGGTAAGACATCGAGGGATGATCAGACGGAGGCACAAGACGCTCAAAAAACGCATGCAAATCCGTCTGCACCTCGGGGTCTGCGTTCTCTTGCACCAGTAAAGAACAGGAGGTGTGCCTGACGAACAACGTCAGGACACCATCCCGTTCAAGGGAACTAAGCCATTCTGCAATCTGGGACGTGAATTCGTACAAGCCGGGTCCAATGGTCTGGAGCGCGAATTCCGTCTGCATTGCGTTTTGGCCTTTGCTTTAGTTGTTAGAAAATCTGCCGGCGACCACACCGCGCATTTGCGCCCTGCACGGATATGCTGGAGCCGACAACGAAGGGGCCCTGTACGCCACCGGTTTGTGCCGGAGCATCAGCCGGAGGCGGTTTCAGCGAAAACTGAACCGCTGTTACACGCCCAGTTGTTACACTAGGTCCATAGCCGCGCAACACATAGATGGGGTCCTGCCAACCTGCCCCGAGACTGCGGCGCGCGAAATCTGCCGCCTCGCACCAATACCCGTCTGTGTCATCCCTTGTGCGGGGAATGACTTCGAAGTCAGTGCTATTGATTGCATTGGCTTGAAAACCCAAACGCGCCGCTTCCGCCGTTACCGGAACACTCAGGGCAAACACCGCTAAAGCGGCGCAATGTTGTAACTGTTTCATAATACTCTTTCCTCACTTGCTGCTCCCCTTAGTTTAGAGGTCATCGCGCCCGCGGAAAGCAGGTCTCACAATCATTTCAACCAACTTGCGCCTTAACGTGAAGCGGCGTGAGCCAGCCGTGGTAGCGGATCAGCAGGCCCAATCCCGGCATCGAAGCCGCTACGTCAAATCGAAAGCGCCCCAAATCATCCTGCCATTCACTCGTTGACGATTGCGGCAGCAAAAACTGAGGGAGCGGCACGCCGAAAACCGTCAGGCGATGGATATGAACCACCAGCCCTCGTTTCGACGCAACCGGCCTTAGCCAGACCGAAAGAGGCCCGAAACGCTCAAGAACATCGCCCGTATTTGCGTCAAACCTCAGCTCTGACGTCGTTTTGTGCCCCCCAAAGTCTCGCAGCCAATTGTGGTCTTCATCCTTTTTTTGGGTCACCAGCCGAACGGGCACATGTCGGCCCGCAGGTGGAAACCGCCCCAATTTAAGCGCGAGTTGAACGAGAATGCCCCGACCACGTTCGATATCGCATTCGCCGACATATTCACCCGGGCTGTGATGCAGGTCTCGCACGGATTGGGGCAGAACACTTGGGTCCGCCAAAGCCTGAAGAAACGGATCCGTCACGCGTCAAACCCTTGCTCGGCAAAACGCTCAAGGAGAGCAGCATCCGGCATCATACAGGTATCGTACCGACCGAACAGAGCATACCGATTTCGAGCGATCGAGAAATACAGCAGGTCTTTCACACCGCTCGGCAGAAACCGCACCAGCGATAGAAAAGGCCACACTCCCGGCAGCGCGCGAACAGCCGCCGCAAAGGCATCAAGCCTTTGAAAAACCTTACCATCTACGATCACGAGGTTGGTTTCAAAATCCGTAACGGGCAGACTCAGCGCCTTGTACATCCTTTGACCGAGCGGAGACTGCGCTGTTGCAAATTCAAAGCGGCGGGTTTTGTCGCGCTTCAGCATGAACCGGAAAAAGCCTGAGCACAGAACGCATTCTCCGTCAAAGACGATCAGGTTGAGTCCGTCGAAAAGATCGGTTGTGTCAGTCTCTGCCATGGCGCTGATACCTACCCAAGCTTGCACAAACAGCGTGGCATAGGGCCACCAGGTGGACAATGCGACAAGAAGGAGAAGTGTGCCGGGGAACCCGGTGACCGGTTGGTAGGACCGGCGGTGGCTCTGACCTCATCCCCAACAAGGTACTGACCCGGCAACGAAAAGGATATAGGCAGGAAAGATTGACCAGGCTTGTGGCCAGCTGCCAAATCCATTCGAATTTCTGACAGAAAAGCAGTATGCTGGAACGGCCCCGGTCCGGAGAAAGGAAGGCTTCGCTGCGATGAATGTGGATATTGACCGCCTTCACTTTCTGCGCGAGGCGCTCGACGCGCGATTGGAAAAACGGAACACCTTGGAGGTGCTGGATCGTAGCGGACTTGGCCCGCGGGATCTGCCGGAGGATGCGACCTCTTTTTGCGCTCACAAAGAAGCGCTGTTTGTCCGCTATGCCTGCGATGCTCTGAACGATATCACTTTTGCGGCAAGTGTCGGGCTTGGCGTCACGTCCTCATCGACCTTGACGGCCTACATCAGCAAATACTCACGAGACCTGGAGCAGGTGATTGAAAACACGTCTCATTTTCACGACATGATCGACCCTGCTATCGCCTTCAGCCTGCGGGTTTCGGGGAATTTCGCCGCGTTAGAGGCCCGTTGGAAAGACGCCAGCTTTGCTCGCTATCACCGCCGAACTGAGTTCTTGATGTTTGCCGCCGTCGCCCGAATGCGCAACCTGACACAAACCGATTTCCACCCTATTGAAATCCGTTTTCAGCATGAGGTTGGGGATCATACCCATGCCTTCCAGCAACTGGCGGGTTTTCCGGTTGTCTTCGGGTCTGAAAGCCTTGAGATCGTCCTGTCCCCGTCCTCGCTGAACCTGCCCGTCCCGACCTACGACCCCAGCCTGCGCGCCCATCTACTAGAATACGGGGAACGCGTTCTGGCCGAGCGTCGCGTGCCGAAGCAATTGACCCGCGCCAAGGTCGAAGGGTTGATCACCCGCTCACTGCCTGGGAGAATCCTAGGCGCGGATGAAGTCGCAGCAAAACTCGGCATGAGCGCCCGTACCTTTGCCCGCCGGTTGCAAAGCGAAGGCACCAGCTACCGCGACATCACCGAGGATTTGCGCTGCGATCTGGCCCAGACCTTCATCACAAATGGAATGAACTTGTCCGAGATCGCTTATTCTCTGGGATACGCCGATCAATCCGCGTTTTCCACAGCGTTCAAGCGTTGGACAGGTCAACCGCCGAGCGCCTTCAAAACGCGGGTCAAACATCCACTGACGCTTGGAAGCCGGGGGTCATCAGCTTAGCCGCCTCGCCCCGGCCCGCCCCATGAGTGGACCATACGGATATAGAAACGGACACGCCACAACACATGTGAAGTCGCGCCAATGTGTTTGACAAATCTGCCAATGTGAACGGTGAAACGAAAAAAGGCGCCTCTGTTCGGGGCGCCTTTGATCTTACTGATCCAGGAAGGACCGCAGTTTCCGCGATCTGCTTGGATGCTTCAGCTTCCGCAGGGCTTTCGCCTCGATCTGACGGATACGTTCGCGGGTCACGCTGAACTGCTGACCAACCTCTTCCAGAGTGTGGTCGGTGTTCATGCCGATGCCGAAACGCATCCGCAGAACCCGCTCCTCACGCGGGGTAAGAGAGGCCAGAACCCGGGTCGTAGTTTCCTTGAGGTTTTCCTGAATGGCGCTGTCCAGCGGCAGCACTGCATTCTTGTCCTCAATGAAATCACCCAGCTGGCTGTCTTCCTCGTCGCCGATTGGCGTCTCAAGGCTGATCGGCTCCTTGGCGATCTTCATCACCTTGCGCACTTTCTCAAGCGGCATCTGCAGTTTTTCGGCCAGTTCTTCCGGCGTCGGTTCACGACCGATTTCGTGCAGCATCTGACGACCGGTCCGGACAAGCTTGTTGATCGTTTCGATCATGTGGACCGGAATACGGATCGTCCGCGCCTGATCCGCGATCGAGCGTGTGATCGCCTGACGGATCCACCATGTCGCATAGGTCGAGAACTTATAGCCGCGGCGGTATTCGAACTTGTCCACCGCCTTCATCAGACCGATGTTTCCTTCTTGAATAAGATCAAGGAATTGAAGGCCACGGTTCGTGTACTTTTTGGCGATCGAGATTACCAGACGCAAGTTGGCTTCGACCATTTCCTTTTTGGCCTGACGGGCTTCTTTCTCGCCCTTCTGAACCTGTTGCACGATGCGACGGAATTCGCTGATATCCAGACCGACATATTGACCGACCTGAGCCATATCACTGCGCAGTTCCTCAACCTTGTCGGTCGAGCGTTCAATGAACATCTGCCAGCCCCGGCCTGGCTTTTCAGCCATATCGGTCAGCCAGTTCGGGTCCAGTTCACGCCCGCGATAGGCGTCAATGAACTCCCGACGGTTGATCCGGGCTTGGTCGGCCAGTTTCACCATCGAGCTGTCCAGAGACATGACGCGGCGGTTGATGCCATAGAGCTGGTCGATCAGCGCCTCAATCCGGTTGTTGTGCAGGTGAAGACCGTTCACCAGTTCAACAATCTCAGCGCGCAGCTTCTGATAGGTCTCTTCGTCTTTTTCACTGAACGAGCCATCTTCGTTCAAAGTGGCCGAAATCCGGCTGTCCTGCATCTCGGACAGCATCGAGAAATCGGTCGAGATCCGTTCAAGCGTGGTTAGAACCTGATCCTTGAGGGCGGCTTCCATCGCGGCCAGCGACATGTTGGCCTGATCGTCCTCGTCATCATCATCGTCATTGCTCAGCGGGTTGCCATCGGCATCCAACTCGGGGCCGGTGTCTTTGGCGGGTTTGGCCGATTGCACGGCCGAGGTATCGACGACCGGCTCTTGCACGTCACCATCTTCGTCCATCTGGTTGCCAAAGGTGGTTTCCAGATCAATGACGTCGCGCAGAAGAATGTCTTCAGACAGAAGTTCGTCATGCCAGATGGTGATCGCCTGGAAGGTCAGAGGGCTTTCGCACAGACCCGCAATCATAGTGTTCCGGCCCGCTTCGATCCGCTTGGCGATGGCGATCTCGCCCTCGCGGCTCAGCAGTTCGACCGAACCCATCTCACGCAGATACATGCGTACGGGGTCGTCGGTACGGTCCAGCTTTTCGGTTGCGGCACCGGCCAGAGCCACCTCACGGTTGTTGTCCGTGGTGGTCAGTTCGGTGGAGCCTTTGTTTTCTTCTTCCTCGGCCTCTTCATCTTCGATGATGTTGATGCCCATTTCGGACAGCATCGACATAACGTCTTCGATCTGTTCCGAGCTGACCTGATCAGGCGGCAGAACCTGATTGAGCTGGTCGTAAGTGATGTAACCTTTCTCGCGGGCCTCGGCGATCATCTTCTTGACCTGGGCCTGGCTCATGTCCAGCGAGATTTCCTGTTCCTGCTCGTCTGACTTGCGATCTTCTGACGTGTCTTTGGCGGCCATTCAATGCTCCTGCAGGGATGGGTGATTCGTTTGATCCGAATCATTAGCGCGTGAAACTGATTCGGCCACCCGTTTACCTGTTTTTCTTTTCCAGTGCTTTACGAAAACATCACTTCAGCGACGTTTCCGTTCGAAATTGATCCCGGACATGATTGCCTTGAACGCATCCTTTTCGTCGCGATTGATTCGCGCGCCATTGTCGGCAATGTCGAAAACGGCCCTGTCCTCATTCTGACTGCGGCTTGTGCGGTTACGCTCTTCGGCGGCTTGCGCCAGCCGATATGTCAACGCCTCATCGGCCAGATCAGACAGTTCCTCTGCGGCTTCGGCAATCTCAGCATCCAAACCCCGGAGCGCTTTGATTTTCGCGAGTTCCTCGGCCAGTGTCATCTCGGCCTTTTCAACGTCGCCTGGTTTGAACACACAGGGGATGACTGCGACATGGCGAAGGCTCAGCAGGTTTTCAAGGGGTTCGGCCCCCAAAGTTTCAACGATGTGGTCCCGAAGGTTTTCAGGATCATCAATCGCATGGCGCAGAATGGCATGACGCAAGGCCGCATGATCAGGGTCGTGACAATCCATCTCTTCCAGCTGCGCCTCAAATTGCACCACGACCTGAGGGTTCAGAATCGCAATGGCCAGAATCGCGGCTTCGCGCAGATGGATGTCCGCATTGTCCGAGGACGCCAGGAACGAGGCCCGCGCGCCCGCGGTCGCAGGCTGTTTCTGCGGCTGCCACTTCCCTTTTGGTTGCCACGCACGGTTTTGTGACTGTCTCTGCGGCCGAAACAATTGCCAGCGCAGATCTTTGATCTCTTGCCCGTAGTGGGACCGGATCGAGGGGTCACGGATCAGCTTGATCTTGTCCCGCAGAACCTTGTCGAGTGCGGCTTTGCGTTCGGGGCTGTCAAAGACCTTGCCCTCAGTCTCGCGCTGCCACAGCAGCTTCACCATCGGGATGGCCCCGTCCAGCACGGCCTGAACCGCCCCTGCACCGTCGGCCCGTAGCAGATCATCCGGGTCTTTTCCTTCGGGCATCAGCGCAAAGCGCAGGGACTTTCCGGCCTCAAGTAGCGGCAAGGCCAGATCAACGGCCCGCATCGCCGCGCGCAGGCCCGCGGTGTCGCCGTCCAGCGCGATGATCGGCTCGTTCGAAATCCGCCAGAGCAGCTGTAACTGATTTTCGGTTATCGCCGTGCCCAAAGGGGCGACCGACGCGCCGAACCCGGCCTCGGCCAGCGCGATGACGTCCATGTAACCCTCGGCCACGATCAGCGGCTGCCCCTTCCCGGTCGCCTGCCGCGCAGGCCCGTGGTTATAAAGGCTGCGGCCCTTGTCGAACAACTCGGTCTCGGGTGAGTTCAGATACTTGGCATTATCATTCGGGTCCATCGCCCGACCGCCGAATGCAATACACCGACCGCGCGGATCACGGATCGGGAACATGATCCGGTTGCGGAACGTGTCATATGGTTTCTTGCCCTTGTTCGACGGCTTAGCCAGACCCGCCCCGAGGATCAGATCTTCGGCTACGTTCTTGCCGGTCAGATGGTCCCACAGCGCCTGCCAGCCGTCCGGGGCAAAACCGATCTCCCATCGCTCCAACGCCTTGGCGTCCAAACCCCGACGGGCAAGATAGTCACGCGCCGCACTGCCCGCCCCGGTCTTGAGTTGCAGGCGAAAGAACTGAACCGCCTGCTCCATAACCTCGGCCAGTTGCGATCGACGGTCCTGTTTTTCCTGTGCTTTCGGGTCGCGCGCAGGCATCGGCATGCCAGCTTCGCGCGCCAGAATTTCAACGGCTTCAATGAACGAGACGTTCTCGGTCTCTTTCACGAAGGTGATCGCGTCACCTTTGGCGTGACAGCCAAAGCAGTAGTAGAATCCCTTTTGGTCATCTACATGAAAAGAAGCCGTTTTTTCATGGTGAAACGGGCACGGCGCCCACATGTCCCCCTTGCCCTGATTGGATTTTCGCTGATCCCACATGACTTTACGCCCAACAACCTGAGACAGGCTCAGCCGGGTGCGCAGCTCATCGAGAAATCCGGGGGGCAATGACATGGCTCAAACCTGCCAGAAATGAAAACGCGCGCCAAGGGGATGACGCGCGGTTGTCCACAGGGAAATTGCTGAGTCGTGGATTATTGCTGCAAACATAGCTCGAGCCATGCCGCACCAAGATCCTTTTTGCGCACGTCGCGCATCTTTTGCTCATAGACCCAGGGCGTGATCAACGGGATCGCTGCGTTATAGTTCTCGGGCCATGTGGGGCTGGTTTCAGCCACCGCCTGCACAACATCGCGCTCTTTCACCTTGTCCAGACGCGCTTTCTGGATCGCGGCCACCACATCGGCCTGATACTGGCAGCTTTGTTCCTTGGTTTCGGCGGCGGCCAGAGGCGTTGCAAGCAAGGCTGCAGCGATGGCGATACGCAACATTGAGGTCTCCCGGATTCGTTTGTCTGGCCGCAGCTTACCTGCCAGCGCCGTTTTCGCAATCGACGAGCAGAATTCAGTTTGCGCACGGGGCAGAAAAGCCACCCCGCGCGCCGGATGTCAAAGGCCTTTGGCCCGGTAACTTTTAGCCACGCGATCGATCGCAACGATGTAGGCGGCTGTGCGCAGATCCTCGACATCGTCGCGGCTGTGCCAGACGTCTCGCATGGACTGGTAGGCAATCCGCATCGTGTCATCGAGGCCTGAGCGAACCAGCTCCAGCTCATCCGCACCCTTGAGGTATTTGGCCTTGAAGTCAGGCGACATTGACCAGGCATCGCCCAAATAGCGATCCAACCGTTCAAGCTCGCTGACGATCAGCTCATGCCGTGCCTCTTCTTGACGGCGCTGCATGCGACCAAATCGAATGTGGCTGAGGTTCTTCACCCATTCGAAATACGAGACCGTCACACCGCCCGCATTGGCATACATGTCAGGAATGATGACGGTGCCCTTCTTGCGCAGAATTTCATCTGCACCCGCGGTCACCGGACCATTCGCGGCCTCAATGATCAGCGGAGCCTTGATCCTGTCTGCATTGTCCAGATTGATGACGCCTTCCAGAGCCGCCGGGATCAGGATGTCGCAATCGGCCTCAAGCACCGAGGCACCATCGGTTGAATGAGTCGCATCCGGGAAATCCTTTACGCCACCATGTTTGACGATCCAGTTGCGCACCGCCTCAACGTCGATACCGTCCGGGTTATAAAGCGCACCGTCCCATTCGATGATCCCTATAATGCGCGATCCATCTTCCTCAGCAAGGAACTTGGCCGCGTGGTAGCCCACGTTACCCAATCCCTGCACAACGACTCGCTTGCCGTCCAACTTGCCGGACAAACCGGCCTTGGCGATGTCCTCAGGGTGACGGAAGAACTCGCGCAGCGCATATTGGATACCGCGCCCCGTTGCCTCGACCCGACCCGCGATGCCGCCTGCGTTCAACGGTTTGCCCGTCACACAAGCGCGTGCGTTGATGTCGGTGGTGTTCATCCGTGCGTATTGATCAGCCATCCAGGCCATCTCACGCTCACCCGTACCCATGTCAGGGGCCGGAACGTTTTGTGATGGGTTGATCAGATCGCGTTTGGCCAGCTCATAGGCGAAGCGCCGGGTGATCTGCTCCATCTCATGTTCTTCGTATTTGCGCGGATCAATACACAGCCCGCCTTTCGAGCCGCCAAACGGCGTCTCAACCAAGGCGCATTTGTAGGTCATCAGAGCCGCAAGCGCCTCAACCTCGTCCTGGTTCACTGCCAAGGCATAACGGATACCGCCCTTGACCGGTTCCATATGCTCGGAATGTACGGAACGGTAGCCGGTGAAGGTGTGAATCTCACCGCGCAGACGCACCCCGAAACGAACCGTGTAGGTGGCATTGCAGACCCGGATTTTCTGCTCAAGACCGGGCGGCAGATCCATCAGGGATGCCGCCCTGTTGAACATAAGATCCACACTTTCGCGAAAGCTCGGTTCCTTGGTGCTGGTCATTAATCCCTCCGTACCGGTGAATGACGAACGTTATGGCGTTTTGTCGCACCACTGGCGCAAAGCTGCAATCTTTTATGATGAAAAATTCATCACTTCATGAACGGGCGACAACAACCCCTTACTGAGTCGCCTCGGAAATTTTCGCGGCGCTAATTGTCAACACAACAGAAACAAAACCCTCACCACCCCGTTAAATGCGGCAGTTTGCCGTTCAATCCCAGCAGCATAGTGGCAAAGTCGCCCAAATCTCGCCACGTTCGCCGACTAAATTCTTAAAGTTGATATGACCCGCCTTCCGTGCGCCGGATTACCTGCAGGGACTAGATATGAAAAAAGTGTTTAGGAATTCTGAATCCAAACGAACTGAGCAATCCAGCTGCTCCGACAAGGGCGCTGCGCCGTTCTTGCGCTCGGAGCGCGGGACCATGACCATCCTGTCGCTGGGCCTAATCCTTGTCATCTTCACTGTGGGTGGATTTGCCGTCGACATGATGCGCTATGACCATGAAAGAGCGCGCCTTCAGTATTCGTTGGACCGCGCCGTTTTGGCCGCTGCAGACCTCCAACAGAACCTTTGCCCAAAAGACGTTGTACAGGACTACTTGGTCAAAGAAAATTTGGACCAGTTTCTGGATGGCGAAGTCATAGTCACCCCGAGGTCTTGCGATGATGACGGCAACAAGTTGATCGTCGGACAGCGCCGCGTCGAAGCGAGAGCAACGATGCCGGTCGGTATGCATTTCATGCAATGGTGGGACGTCGACTCGATTGACGTGAACGTCGTCAGCGTCGCAGAAGAGTCCATCGGCAACGTCGAAATCGCTATGGTTCTGGATGTTTCAGGCTCCATGAGAGGGTCGCGCCTGACCAACCTGAAAGGTGCGGCCAAGAGCTTTGTCACCAAAATGTATGAGAACACGAGTTCTGACAAACTCTCGATCTCGATCATTCCTTACGCAACGCAGGTGGGTGTCCCTTCTGCCGTCATGAACCAGCTTACGACCGCTGGCTCCAACAGATTCGCCAACTGTATCGACTTTGAAACCTCAGATCTGGCAGCAGGGACATTCGATCTTTCAAAGACCTACAATCAATCGTTGTACTATTCTCGCTACGGCGGGGATCAGCGCCCGTCAGGTGGGTTCAGTTCACCGCGCATCGACGAACGGTGCCGTTCTGAGGCCAGCCGTCAGCTTGTTGTTCACCAGAACAACGAAACGAACCTGCACACTTACATTGACTCGTTTTATGCGCGCGACAACACGTCGATAAATGTCGGCATGAAATGGGCACTGACGCTGTTGGACGAAAACTTCCGCCCCGTTGTCACCAACATGATCGCAAACGGCCAGATACCGGCAGATTTTGCAGGTCGCCCCGCCGACAGCGTCGGTAGTGACACCATGAAAGTTATCGTTCTGATGACCGATGGCGAGAACACTTCTCGCACATGGGTGAAACCGCCATACAATGATGGTCAATCGGGTATTTGGTGGAATGGAGACGAAGAAGTCTATTCCGTCAATGTGAACCACTATGACGAAGACGACGATAGCTTCAGATATGCGTGGCTGGGTGTGGACAGGGCATACTGGGACAGCAGTCGCGGCAGATACTGGGTGCGCGACGAGTTTCAGGACCACGCGTACGGAAACGACACTTTCAATGTCTACCTTTGCAGAGGAAATTACTACAGCAGCGGCTATTGCGACAACCTTGACAGGGGCGAAGTTCGCCAGCTCGATGAAGATGGGAGCGCCCTGTCTCTGACATGGCCCGCCTTGTGGGAGCGTACCTCGCGGTACGAAATCTATCAGTTGCTATATGATTCCGTCGGTTCGAGCGATGCATACAACTGGTATTATGCGGCGACCGAGACAGAAAACCGTTCCAGAAAAGACGATCAGGTCGAAGCGATGTGCGATTATGCGAAATCCGGCGCAAGAAACATCCTGATCTTCTCGGTCGCCTACGAGGCCACCACCAATGGTCGAAACCTCCTGTGGTACTGCAAATCGGATGAAAACGCATATTTCGCACCAACAGGATCCGAGATTGGCGAAGTCTTCGACGATATCGCGGCGAGCATCCAGAATCTGAGGCTGACCCAATGATCCGACATCTGAAAAAAGTGCTGCGAAGGTTTCGCCGCGAAGAAAAGGGAATGGCCACAATCGAATTTGTGATGTGGTTTCCGATCTTCATGATAACCACCTATTCCGGTATCGAGATCGGGATTGTGGCGTGGAACCATGCCAACCTAGAGCGCGCCCTAGATGCGACGATCCAGGATGTCCGCATGAATCGAATTGATCTTTATGAAGGCGAAACAGCCTGGACGCACGACCTGTTAAAGCGGATCATCTGCGAAGAGGCCGGCGCCATTCCGGATTGTCAGCAAAATCTGGCTGTCGAGATGACAAGGGTCAATCATTTCGACAGCAGTGCAGTTCTTACTGGCAACTTTGATCGGCCATTTTGCGTTGATACGCCGGAAGAGATTCGAGGCAAAGACGATCAGATTTTTACACCCGGAACGGCCAACGAACTAATGATCATACGCGCGTGCGTAGAAATCACTCCTTTGTTCTTCGGTACAACGCTTGGTCGGCTTGCTCGGCAAGATCCCGACGGACAATACGAACTTCATGCAACGACGGTGTTTGTACATGAACCTTAAATCTTTCATTCAAAAACACTTGGCCGGTGTGACATCACGCTTTCTAAAGAGAGAAGATGGTGTCGTTAGCATCGAAGCCATTATGACGTTTCCCCTACTGTTCTGGTCGGTCTGGACGGCGTATACCTATTTCGACGGATACCGTCAGGGTGCTAGCAACCTGAAAGCGGCCTACGCTGTCGCTGATATTCTTTCCCGAGAGAAAGACACGGTAACGGACCAGTACATCACATCCATGTATGATCTACAAAGATACATGATCAGTGAAGGCAACGGATTGTCGTTGCGGATCTCTTTCGTACGATGGGACACTGGCGATGAAAGCACAGACACAGATGATCGTCACTTTGTCGAATGGTCCTGCACACGCGGTGAAGGGTTGACACGGTGGTCCAACGAAACAGTTGATCAAGTCTCGGATCGCATTCCAATAATGGCAGATAACGCCACGATGATCTTGGTCGAGACACGGCATCACTACGTGCGTCCGTTCAAAATCGGATTCGGTAGCAACGAGTTCTTCATCGACAAATTCATCTTCACGCAACCCCGCGGATACACCTTCATCCAAGGGCCAGACTCTTGCAAGGACGCCAACAACGTGGACGACGGCACTGTTGATAGCGGACATGACGACAGTACTCCGGAAGATAACACCACCGTGGAGCCGTCAACGCTGTAACACCATAGCCGAGAGTATCTCGGACATGAACTTGGCCTCGGCGGATGCTGTCATGCCGCCGACGCCAACCCGGCGGCCTAGCCGCCACCACAGGCCAGGCGCCCAGACGTTACCGGCCTTTTCGCGCGTTCGCACCAGAAAGCCATTGGATGGTTTGAACGCGAAAACACCTCGATCCACGGCTTCAATCTCATCTACCCGCGCAATCACCTGCCCCGATCCGGTGCGCAGCTCTGATGCAGTCAGCTCGATCCTGTCCTGAGTGGCAATCCAGACGCGATAGGCCAACCACAAGGACGACGCGCCAACCGCCAACAAAAACACCTGCCAGACGAGTTCGGGCGGAGAAGCCAGCGCCACGTAAATCACCAAAACACCTACGCTGCCCAGCATAGCAACACCGGCCACCCGTCTTGGGGATGATGCCTCGATCGTTGCTAGCACTTCGTCCTGCATGACTGCCTCCTGTCTGTCTGCTGTCTCGTGTATCCGCTTTGCGTAGAAATAAACAGGCCCTCCCCTGCCCTACATTTGCGCACATTCATGGTGCTCCTGCGCAAATTGACCAGTCCCCGGATGGGCATACATCCTGCGAACAAATGAAGGAGGTTGTCATGTCCCTCAGACCCACATTCGAAACACGCAAGGCCGTACCGACGATGGAAGGTGCGGGCGTCAAGCTGCATCGCGCCTTCGGGTTTGAGGACCCGTCCGAATTGGACCCGTTTCTGTTGTTCGACGACTTTCGCAATGAGCGCCCGCAGGACTATCAGGCCGGCTTTCCCTGGCATCCTCATCGCGGGATCGAGACGATCACCTATGTGCTGTCTGGCACAGTCGAGCATTCGGATTCGCTGGGCAACAGCGGGACGCTCGGCGCGGGTGATGTGCAATGGATGACGGCGGGGTCGGGCATATTGCATCAGGAAATGCCGCACGGCAATGCTTCGGGCCAGATGCACGGGTTTCAGCTCTGGGGCAACCTGCCCTCGGATCAGAAAATGACCGCTCCGCGCTATCAGGATGTTCAGGCCAAAGAGATCCCCGAGGTCGTCGACGATGACGGCACTACTGTACGTGTTATCGTGGGTGAGTTCTGGGGCAAAACCGGCCCAGTGGACGGTATTGCAGCAGATCCCCAGTATCTGGACGTGCAAATTCCGGCCGGTGTCAAAAAGACTTTCAAGATCGACACCTACCGCCGTGCCTTTGCCTATGTGTTCCAAGGTCAGGCGGCCTATGCCGATGCGTCCCAGCCGACCGGAGTTTTGCTGGAAAAGGAAGTCGCAGGGCAAGAGGTCAATATCCGCGACATGTCCGGAGACCGCACTCTGGTGCGGTTCGGCACCGGGGATGAGATCACTGTTCAGGCCGGGCCCGAAGGTGTTCGCTTTCTGCTGATCTCGGGCGCTCCGATTGATGAGCCTGTGGCGTGGCACGGCCCCATCGTCATGAACACGCGAGCCGAGTTGGAGCAAGCGTTTCGTGAGCTACGCAATGGAACCTTCATTCGCCCTGCCCACTAGAGCCAAGCCTGACCCACCTTCAGGTCAGGCCGTCACTGCGCGGCGAACCATGTCCCAATAGATCTGCTCGACCTCGTCCAACGACAATCGCCCACCCGAGCGATACCAGGTCATCACACCATTCAGCATCGCAATCACCGCCAGCGTGGCGATCTTGGTGTCCGAGATCGCGAAGTGACCTGCTTTCTGGCCCTCACTCAATATCCGCTCCAGAGAGTCCTCGTAAGCGCGGCGCAGATCCTCGATCTCTGCGAAGTTGTCCGGCGTCAGATTGCGCAACTCCATGTAGGCGATGAAAACCTCGTCGGGGCGTTCCAGATGAAACCGGATGTGGAACCCGACAAAGCGGCGCAAAGCCTCTTGCACGTCGCCGGTTTCACCAAGGGCATCATAGGCTTGCTGCAACTCCTGCATGTGGTCGCGCATCAGGCGAAACAACAAGCTTTGCTTGTCGGGCGTGTAGTTATACAGCGCCCCGGCCTGAACGCCGACCTCTTTGGCGATCTGGCGCATCGAAACGGCGGCATAGCCATGGCGCGCAAAAAGACCCAACGCTGCCTTGCGGATGCGCGGGCCGGTTATGTCCGAATGTGATCCCTGTGTACGAGCCATGGACCGACACTATCTGAACGTATGTTCAGATAGAACCCCGCTTGAACAGATCGGGTAAAAGAGGCATCACAAGACCAGTCCCTTGTGAAAGCACCTGTTATGAAGCGCCTGCCAGTTCTGGTTCTGATCCTGACCCTTGCCGGATGCACAAACTTCCCTGAGTTGGAAGGCAGCGAATCCCGCGCGGTCAAGACGGCGCCTTACCCCAAGCTTTTGCCCCTACCCAACGTTCTGGGCGCGCCTGCCGATCCGGTCAGCGAAGCATCTGCCGTTGAGCAGGACCTTAGTGCCCGAAGCGAGGCTTTGGCGAAGAAAGCCGAAGCGCTGCAAAACGCTCAGATCAACTAAAGATCGGCTTTTCCCAGCCCCTGCTGGCGCGTGACGGATTGCGCCCGTGCCCTGAACCAGCTAAGGCAGCGCTGAACGGGTAAAAGGCCCGAAATCAGACTGGTGCGAGCGAAAGGAACCCACGGGATGACACAGGCGCTGCGGCTTGGAATTGTGGGCTTGGGAACTGTTGGTGTGGGTGTTGTCCGGATTGTCCGGCGTCATGCCGATCTGCTGCAGTCACGCACCGGACGCCCGATCGAAATCGTCGCCGTCTCGGCCCGTGATTCAAGCAAGGATCGGGGCGTGAACCTGTCGGACTATGCGTGGGAAACCGATCCCGTAGCCTTGGCAAAACGCGATGACGTGGACGTGTTTGTCGAGTTGATGGGCGGCGAAAACGGTCCGGCAAAAGCCTCGGTCGAGGCGGCGTTGGCCAGCGGCAAGGATGTTGTCACGGCCAACAAGGCCCTGCTGGCCATCCATGGTCAGGAGCTGGCCGAAAAAGCCGAAGCCGCAGACCGCGTGATCCGGTTCGAGGCCGCCGTCGCCGGAGGCATCCCGGTGATCAAATCCCTCACCGAAGGTCTGGCCGGAAACGAGATCACCCGCGTGATGGGCGTGATGAACGGCACCTGCAACTACATCCTGACCCGCATGCAATCGCAGGAAAAAGGCTATAACGCGCTGTTCGACGAATGCGCTGAGTTGGGTTACCTCGAAGCGGATCCGAACCTGGATGTTGGGGGCATTGATGCGGCGCATAAACTGGCCCTGCTGTCTTCAATCGCGTTCGGCACGAAACCGAATTTCGAAGGGATCGAGATTGAAGGTATCCAGCAAATCAGCCTCGACGACATCCATCAGGCCCATGACATGGGCTATCGGATCAAGCTGCTGGGTCTTGCGCAACGCACCGCACGCGGTCTGGAACAGCGTATGCAGCCCTGCCTCGTGCCCAGCGACTCGCCGCTGGGTCAACTCGAAGGCGGCACCAATATGGTGGTGATCGAAGGCGACGCAGTTGAACAAGTGGTGCTGCGCGGCCCCGGAGCGGGCGAAGGACCAACCGCAAGCGCAGTGATGGGCGATGTGTGCGATCTGGCACGGGGTCTGAAAATCTCGACCTTCGGGCGCCCTGCGTCCAGCCTCGAAGATGCCACCCCCGCAATCACAGGCCTGCCTGCGCCGTATTACCTGCGTCTGGGCTTGCTGGACAAACCCGGTGCGCTGGCCAAGGTTGCGGCCATTTTGGGCGACGCGGGCGTGTCGATTGACCGGATGCGGCAGTACGGCCACAGCGACAGCACAGCCCCCGTCTTGATTGTCACCCACAAAACCACTCGGGCCACTCTGGACGTGGCGCTGGACGGGTTCCGCACAACCGATGTTGTTGCCGGTGAGCCTGTGGCGCTGCGGATTGAACAGGTCTGAACCCTTGCAGCCTGCGCCATCCGCAGGCTATGCCAGACGAAACGCCATTGCCTGCCAAAGGAATACAACGCATGAACGCTGCCAAAATCGATTTTAACGACCGCCTGCTGTCTTTGGGCCTTGCGCGGGTTGCGGAACAGGCCGCGCTTGCCTCGGCCTCGCTGGTGGGACGCGGTGACGAGAAAGCCGCCGACCAGGCCGCCGTGAACGCGATGCGCGAGCAGTTGAACCTGCTGGATATCGCGGGTGTCGTGGTCATCGGTGAAGGCGAGCGTGACGAAGCGCCGATGCTCTATATCGGCGAAGAGGTCGGTACTGGCGAAGGCCCCGGCGTGGATATCGCTCTGGACCCGCTGGAAGGCACCACTCTGACCGCTAAGGACATGCCCAATGCGCTGACCGTGATCGCCATGGGCCCGCGCGGCTCGATGCTGCATGCGCCGGACGTGTATATGGACAAGCTGGCGGTTGGCCCCGGCTACCCCGAAGGCGTCGTTTCGCTCGATATGAGCCCGCGCGAACGTGTTGAGGCACTGGCCAAGGCCAAAGGTTGCGAACCGGCCGATATTACCGTCTGCATTCTGGAGCGTCCGCGCCATGAGACGATGATCGCCGAGGTGCGTGAAACCGGCGCTTCGATCCGTCTGATCACTGATGGCGATGTGGCTGGTGTCATGCACTGCGCCGAAAGCGAAACCACCGGCATCGACATGTACATGGGCCAGGGTGGCGCGCCCGAGGGCGTTCTGGCTGCCGCTGCTCTGAAATGCATGGGTGGTCAGATTTTTGGCCGCCTGTTGTTCCGCAACGATGACGAACGTGGCCGCGCCGCCAAGGCGGGCATCACCGATCTTGACCGTGTCTATGCACGTGACGAGATGGTGACGGCGGATGTGATCTTTGCCGCAACCGGCGTAACCGGTGGCTCTCTGCTGCCGCGCATCAAGCGTGAGCCGGGCTGGGTTGAAACCACCACCCTTCTGATGCGTTCGAAAACCGGATCGGTTCGCCGCATGTCCTACCGTACGCCAATGTGGTCGCACGACGAAGCCTAAGCGGCTTGCGCCGATGCCTTCGGCGAGAGTATCTGTGAAAAGATGAAGAGGCCGGGTCCAAATTGGGTCCGGCCTTAGCATATGAGAGGTGCGATGAGTTTTCTTGGGGTTGAGCAATCTTTGACAGGCCGGCACTGGGTGGGGCCCTCGCCTGAAGTTGAGCGCGCGACTGAAATGTTGGTGCAGCAGGCAGGTTTACCGCGTGCCGTTTGCCAAGTGCTGGCGCGGCGGGGCGTCCCTCCGATGGAGGCTGCTGGTTTTCTGGAGCCAAAGCTGAAAGAGCTTTTGCCCGACCCACGCAGCATGAAGGATATGGAAGCCGCTGCGACCCGGTTTCTGAAAGCGGTGCGCGAAAGGCAGCGGATCGCAGTTTTTGCGGATTATGATGTGGATGGAGGCAGTTCGGCGGCGTTGCTGCTGGTCTGGCTGCGACAGATGGGTCTGCAGGCGACGCTCTATGTGCCGGACCGCATCGACGAAGGCTATGGGCCTAACGTGCCTGCTATGCAGTCATTGGCAGCGGCGCATGATCTGATCATCTGCGTGGATTGCGGCACGCTGAGCCATGAACCGATCGCGGCTGCACAAGGCGCGGATGTGATCGTACTGGATCACCATCTGGGCGGTGAGACCTTGCCGGATTGTGTGGCCGTGGTGAACCCGAACCGGCAGGATGAAAGCGGCGATCTGGGCTATCTCTGCGCGGCAGGCGTTGTCTTCCTGATGCTGGTCGAGGCTGGCCGGCAGATGCGTGGGGCTGGGGCTAAAGGGCCGGATCTGGTGCCTCTGCTGGATTTGGTCGCGCTGGCGACTGTCGCCGATGTTGCCCCGCTGATTGAAGCGAACCGCGCTTTGGTCCGACAAGGTTTGAAGGTCATGGCAGGCCGTCAGCGCCCTGGCCTTGTGGCCCTGTCGGATGTCGCTCGTATGGATGCCGCGCCCAATAGCTATCATCTCGGGTTTCTGTTGGGACCGAGGGTCAACGCGGGCGGGCGTATCGGTCAGGCCGACCTTGGGGCGCGGCTGCTCAGCACCGCCTCTGTGCACGAAGCGCAGGCCCTGTCCGAGCGGCTCGATGCGCTGAACTCTGAGCGGCGCGATATCGAAAACGCCGTACGCGCTGCTGCGCTTGAGCAAGCGGAGGAGCGCGGTTTGGACGCGCCCTTGGTCTGGGCCGCTGGCGAAGGTTGGCATCCGGGCGTTGTCGGTATCGTCGCCTCGCGCCTGAAGGAAAACGCTAATCGTCCGGCAATTGTGATTGGCTTCGACGGGGATGAAGGCAAAGGATCAGGGCGGTCGGTGTCGGGCGTTGATCTAGGGGCCTCGATCCAGCGGCTGGCGGCTGAGGGGTTGTTGGTCAAAGGTGGCGGTCACAAGATGGCGGCCGGGCTGACCGTGATGCGCGACCAGTTGGAACCGGCCATGAAGCGCCTGTCAGAACTGCTTGAGAAGCAAGGCGCAGGGCAAGGTGGTCCCGCGGACATGAAGCTCGACGGGGCGTTGATGCCCGGCGCAGCGACGGTGGATCTGATCGAACAGATTGAGAAAGCCGGGCCTTTCGGAGCCAGCGCCCCTGCCCCGCGATACGCCCTTCCTGACCTGCAGGTGCGTTTTGCCAAACGGGTCGGTGAGTCGCACCTGAAACTCTCGCTTGCGGATGGCCTTGGCGGCGGGCTGGACGCGATCGCATTCGGAGCCTTCGACGGGCCGATGGGCGAAAAGCTCTCAAATCACGGCGGAGCGCGCTTTCATTTTGCTGGTCGGCTTGAGGTGAACACGTGGGGTGGTCGCCAAAACGTACAGCTTCGTCTTGAGGACGCAGCCGAGGCGAAATGACCGGTTTCAAGGCAACGGCAGGACAGGTCAAAAAACTTTCGCATCCCTGCATTTTTCGGCTTGCGGGGGTCGGGGTGAAACCGTAAAAGGCCCTCCACAAGCTAGCGTGGCCCGTTCGTCTATCGGTTAGGACGCCAGGTTTTCAACCTGGAAAGAGGGGTTCGATTCCCCTACGGGCTACCATTTCTGCTTGTGAACACTGCCCCAGTGGCCCGTTCGTCTATCGGTTAGGACGCCAGGTTTTCAACCTGGAAAGAGGGGTTCGATTCCCCTACGGGCTGCCACTTCACCAGCATTCAATATCTAGAAGAAAACCAGAAGTCTGGCTTCAGTCTTAAGCTGCTTTCTCTTTGATGCTTCTCTCTTTGATTTCTATCGGCGCTTTTTCAGTTGTGGTTGCCACAGGTTTTTTCGTGCGGAACACTAAGGCAACCTTTCGTTCCAGAGCCCCAAACCTACGCCAGCGTGTCATGCCCCTCGAGCGTTTCGCTCTCAAACAGATCGTTGCACCGACGGCAAGCGCGGCGCCATGGTTCACCCACACACGCCTCGTGCTACCAGCCGCGACGGCCAAACAGAGAATGCAAGCGGTTCTGACCTGCAAACGGGTCGATCGCCTGCGCGCGTTCTAAGCTAGACACAACACGGCCGACCAAATTCCAACTGATCGCGGCGAAGATGATGCCGCCGAAAGCCTGCCCCAAAAGAACTCCGGACGCCCCGGCCAGTGCCGATCCAATTGAGGCGAAGACCCAAGTGCCCACAGTATGGCGGCCCCAGTTGATCCATGTGGAATAGACCGGGTGGCCAAGGTTGTTGAAGCTGGCATTGGCGACGAAGATGACACCGTTGAAGAAAGACGCCAGCGCCAGAGGCCCGCAGAACAGGTAGATCAGCACGCGGGTCTCGCCCTCGGCCGCGAACAAATCCGCGATTGGTGCGCGCAACAGGAAAAGGACCGCCGCCATCCCAAGAACGTAGATCGCAGTAAATTTGATGCCGGCCAGAAAGGCTTCGCGCACGCGCGTGAACTGCTCGGCCCCGAAGTTTTGCCCGATGATGGGACCGATTGCCCCAGACAGCGCAAAGATAACCGAGAACGCCACGGGCAAAAGTCGCCCGATCACAGCCATTCCGGCCACCGCATCCGTTCCGTACTCGGCGATTTCACGCACGACGATGGCATTGCCGATCGGCGTTGCCACATTGGTCAGCACAGCCGGGATCGCGATGGCCCGGACTGGTTTAAGATCGGATGCGACTTGCCGCAGCGATGGGCGGGAAAAGCCTCGGTGGACGCGCAGGGCGGGCCAAAGCGCAGCGGCGAGCATACAAATCCGCGCCAGCACCGATGCAATCGCTGCACCGTCGAGCCCCAAACCAACCCCGAAGATCAGGATCGGGTCGAGAACCGCATTCACCACGCCGCCATAGATCGTGGCCATCATGGATCGCCGCGCATCCCCATGCGCCCGCAGAACCGCCATTGCAACCATTGCAATCGCCATCACCCACATGGTCGGCAAAATGATCGACACATAGCGTGTGGCGAGCCTCAACACCTCGCCCTCTGCCCCCAATAACGACAACAACGCGCTGAGGTTCCAAAGTACCAGAACCGGGGTTACCAGCCCGACGCACAGACCCAGCGTTGCCACGCTGGAGGCATATTTTCGCGCCTCCTCTGGCCGCCCTGCCCCCAAGGCCCGCGCCGTTAACGCTCCGGCCGAGATCGACAGGCCGATATTGATTGCATTGGTGAAAAACAGAAGCGTTCCGGCATATCCCACGGCGGCGGCCAACGCGTCATTGCCAAGCATCGAGATAAACACCATGTCGACGAAATCGACCGCAAAGATCGCCATCAGGCCGATGCTGGTTGTCAGAGACATACGCGTGACATGTCGCATCAGGCTGCCACTCAGGAAAACGGCTTCGCCTTGGGATTGATTGGCCATGTCCTACCTGCTCTGCGACGGCGTTTGGGTTCCGTCACCTTCTCAGATGGCGGCGCAGCGTCAACTGTTTCGTTTCGCCCAAAAGGCAGGCCATTTCCGGGCGATCACCACTGAGTCGGGTTTTGCAAGCCCTGAGCCGAAGCCGTGCTTGACAGAATCCAACCATCTCGTTCTGATACCAGCGTGAGCAAAAACACTGAATCAAACCAATGCATTGTCTGGATCACGCGCTGCTGTCAGCATCGCTATCGGCATGGTTGCGTTCGGTCTGATGACCCCAAACGCCTGAAAGTCTGCCTCTCGTGACAGGACCCATGATGACTTACGTGCGGTTCATCGACCGCGCAAACCGGATGCTGGGTCGCGTGATCATGTATGGCATCTTCGTGATGATGGCGATCCTGCTCTATTCCTCGGTCTCCAAGACGTTCTTCGTGCCGTCCCTCTGGACGCTTGAGATGGCCCAATTCGCGATGGTGGCCTATTACATGCTGGGCGGGCCTTACGCGATGCAGATGGGCGCGAATGTTCGGATGGATCTGCTCTATGGTGAATGGACCGACCGCAAGAAAAGCCAGATCGACGCGCTGACCGTGTTGTTTCTGATTACCTACCTCGGTTTTTTGCTGTGGGGCGGCTGGGACAGCTTGATGTATTCGTTCCAGTATGGGGGTGAGCGCTCCTCCTCGGCCTGGCGGCCTTATATCTGGCCGATCAAGACCATCATGGTTATCGGCATCTTTCTGATGCTGCTTCAGGCGATATCGGAACTCTGCAAGGACATCCTGCGCCTCAAAGGCTTTGACATGGGCAAAAAGGATGATGAGCCCGTCCACATGGCCCCCGAAGACCTTGAAGGAGGGCATCGCGGGTGAGCTACGAACTGATTGCCGCGCTCATGTTCTCGACCATGATGCTGATGTTGCTGACCGGTCAGCGGGTCTTTGGCGCGATTGGCTTTGTCGCCGTAATCGCCGCCTTCTTCCTGTGGGGCGACCGCGGAGGATACGATCTCGGTTTTGCGGCGGCGATCAAGGTGATGCGATGGTATCCCTTGCTGACGCTGCCGATGTTCATTTTCATGGGTTATATCCTCTCCGAGTCACGGATTGCCGATGACCTCTATCGAATGTTCCACGTCTGGATGGGTGGACTGTCCGGAGGACTGGCCATTGGCACCATCGGCCTGATGGTTCTGATCTCAGCCATGAACGGGCTGTCTGTGGCTGGTATGGCGATCGGAGCCACCATCGCCCTGCCCGAGCTGCTACGTCGCAACTATGACAAGCTGATGGTCACCGGCGTGATACAGGCCGGATCATCACTGGGCATTCTGGTGCCACCCTCAGTCGTGCTGGTCCTCTATGCCATGATCGCGCGCCAGCCGGTCGGGCAACTCTGGCTGGCCGGCGTGATCCCCGGCCTGATGATGGCGACGATGTTCATCATCTACATCGCCATCCGCTGCCGCATAAATCCGGCACTTGGCCCGGTGATGAGCGCGGAGGAACGCGCAGAAGTCACGTGGGGCGAAAAGATGCGTCTACTGGGCGCTGGCCTGCTGCCGCTGGGTATCTTCGCCGTGATGATGGTGCCCTTTGTCAACGGCTGGACGTCCCTGGTGGAAAGCTCCGCCCTTGGTGCCATCGCGGCCTTTCTGGCGGCCGTTCTCAAACGTCGCATGACATGGCAGGTCTTTGAAACCTCGATCAAGCAGACGCTGGGCATCACCTGCATGTTCATGTGGATCATCCTCGCCGCACTCGCCTTTGGGGCCGTCTTTGACGGTCTGGGCGCGGTCAAAGCGATTGAGAACCTGTTTACCGTTCAACTCGGCCTGAACCCGTGGATCATCCTGATCCTGATGCAACTGAGCTTTCTGCTCATGGGAACATTCCTTGATGACACGGCCATGCTGGTCATCGTCGCGCCCCTTTACGTGCCGCTGGTCGGCGCGCTTGGGTTTGACCTGATCTGGTATGGCGTGCTCTACACGATCACCTGCCAAATCGCTTATATGACACCGCCTTTCGGGTATAACCTGTTCCTGATGAGGGCCATGGCCCCGCCTGAGGTGACGATCAAAGACATTTACCGCTCAATCATCCCGTTTGTCTGCGTGATGGCTGTGGCACTGGGATTGGTGATGGCCTTCCCCGACATCGCATTGTGGCTTCCGGGCATCGTCTACGGAAACTGAGCATACAAGAGAAGAAGCCGGGAAAACCGGTTCGATTTCAACAAAAAGCACAGGAGAGGAAGACTATGACAACAACAAGACGCAGATTTTTACGCACTGCTGCTTTGGCCGCGCCTGCGACACTGGCAGCGCCCGCAATCGTCAAAGCGCAGGCCCCGATCAAATGGCGCTTTCAGACCTACGCAGGGGGTGCGTTGGGTGAGCATGTGACCAAACCGGCCATCGATTACATCAACGCCAATGCCAATGGCGAGCTTGAGATCGAGCTGTTCTATGCCGACCAGATCGTCCCCACCGGAGAGCTGTTCCAGGCGCTTCAGCGCGGCACCATCGACGGTGTGCATTCGGACGATGACTCGATGGCCTCACCCACGCCGTTGCGCGTGTTCGGAGGGTATTTCCCTTTCGCAACCAAGCACATCCTCGACGTTCCTGTCCTGTTTAACCAATACGGTCTGGCTGATATCTGGCGGGATGAATATGCCAAGGTCGGTGTGCAATGGTTGTCTGCCGCCGGTCAGGACCCGTGCAACTTCAACACCAAGAAGGAGATCACCTCGGTCGCCGATCTGGATGGCTTGAAACTCTATACCTTCCCGACAGCTGGCCGCTTCCTTGCCAAGTTCGGCGTGGTTCCAGTGAACATCCCCTATGAGGACGCCGAAGTGGCCGTTCAGACGGGCGAGTTGGATGGCATGGCCTGGTCCGGCATTACCGAGGACTACACGGTCGGCTGGGCTGATGTGACCGACTACTTCCTGACCAACAACATCTCAGGCGCGTGGATCGGATCATGGTTCGCCAACCAAGAGCGTTGGAACGAGCTGCCGGATCACTTGAAATCCGTCGTGATGGCCGGGATCGAGGCTGGGCACACCTATCGGAACCAGTGGTACTGGGGTGGCGAAGCGGCGCTGCGCGCCAATGGCGACAAGCTGGAGCTGCGCTCGGTTCCACCCGGCGAATGGGCCGAGGTGGAGAACGCGGCCAAGGAGTTCTGGGACGAGATTGCTCAGGAAGGCGAAGTCCACCAGAAGATCATCGGCATCTTCCAAGAGTATAACAGCGTCATCAATCAGGCTGGCGTGCCCTACAACTTCGAATAAAAAAACGGGCGACCCCGCGCAAAGGGGTCGCCTTGCCAATTTGCCATCCACAGAAACCAACCGACATGCTAGAGGTCCTGAGACACCGAAGGTTCAGGGCAAGGGCAGAGCATGAAACTGGAATTCCATCACATCAACTTCGTCGCCGATGATGTTGATCGCATGCACGATTTCTACACCAACGTGCTGGGGCTGGATGACATCCCACAGGACAATTTCCCACGGACCGAGGCCGATGAGGAAAGCGGTTATGACGGCAAGATCCGCTTTGCGACCGAGGGCCATATGCAGATGCATCTGGCCGAACGCACCTTTGACGTCGCCTTCAAGAACGGCCAAGTGATCAACCCAGTGGAACGCGGCCATATCGCCTTTCGTACCGACGATCTGCCAGCGTTCCTGAAGCTGCTGGACGAGCGCGGCATCCCCTATTCTGACTACGGCACCACCTTCGCGAAAGAATGGCATCAGGTCTTCTTTCAAGACCCCGAGGGCAACGTGATCGAGGTTCATCAACAGGTCGTTCAGAGCGACTAACCACAAAAAGGCCCGCGCACTCAGGTTGTGCAGCGGGCCTTTGACAGAGTAGTTGGGCGAGACGTCCGCCCAAGCGTGTCGGTTCAGACGAACCGGTTGACGTAGTTCTCGAGGATTTCCTGCCGACCGGAGCGAGGCTGCGGGTTAATATCCTCGGCCAAGACGCGGGCCGTGATTTCATCCAGACCAGAGGACAGCATGGATTGCGCAGTGTCCGTCGACCAGCCCGCGTATCTGTCCGCCAGCGCGGCCTCTAGCCCGCCATCTTCGATCATTGCGGCAGCCGCTTTCAAACCGCGCGCGCAGATATCCATACCACCCACATGTGCGGCGATCAGATCCTCGGCGTCGATCGACTGACGCCGGATCTTCGCGTCGAAATTGGTGCCGCCCGTGGTGAAGCCTCCGGCCTTGAGGATGTGATAATAGGCCAAGGCGACCTCGGGCGTGTTGTTGGGGAATTGGTCCGTATCCCAACCCGATTGATAGTCGTTGCGGTTCATGTCGATGGAACCCAGCATGCCTTCGGCCGTCGCAGTCGCGATCTCATGCTCGAAGCTGTGACCGGCCAGAATGGCGTGCCCCTGTTCGAGATTCAGCTTGACCTCATCTTCAAGGCCATACTTGCGAAGGAAACCGATGCAAGTGGCTGCATCATAGTCATACTGATGCTTGGACGGCTCCTGCGGCTTGGGTTCGACCAGAATGGCGCCCTTGAAGCCGATCTTGTGCTTGTACTCGACCACCATGTTCAGGAACCGACCCATATGATCAAGCTCGGCCCCCATATCGGTGTTGAGCAGCGTCTCATAGCCTTCACGCCCACCCCACAGCACGTAGTTCTCGCCCCCCAGCTTATGGGTCGCGTCGATACAGGATTTCACCGTTGCAGCCGCAAAGGCAAACACGTCCGGATCAGGGTTCGTGCTCGCCCCACCCATCCAGCGGCGATGGCTGAACATATTGGCAGTTCCCCAAAGCAGCTTGGTGCCCGAAACTTGCATCTTCTCACCGATATAGTCGGTGATCTCTTCCAGAGTTCTCAGGTTATCCGCATAGTTGCCCTGTTCGGGTCGGATATCCGCATCGTGCCAGCAGAAATAGGGCTGCCCGAGAATATCGAACATCTCGAACGCGATGTCGGCCTTCATCTTGGCACGACCCATATCATCCTGCGGATGCCAGGGACGCTCAAGCGTCGGGCCGCCAAACGGATCGCCCCCTTCCCAAGCGAACGAGTGCCACCACGCGACGGCGAAACGCAGGTGATCCTCCATGCGTTTGCCCATGATGACTTCATCCGGATTGTAGTGACGAAAGGCGAGCGGGTTCTTGCTTTCTTCGCCCTCGTACCGGATCTTTTCGATCTCTTGAAAGAAACCACTCACCATTGTCTTCCCTCACTCAGTCTTTTCGCCGGGCTTTTTGCCCAGAATGATCATCGACAGCAGGTCATCATCGGTGACATCGGGGATGTCGACGGTTCCGACCAATTGACCGTTCTTCATGACCGAAGCCCGATCACACAGTTCCATCACAGCATGCACATCATGGTCGATCAGGAAAATCCCGATCCCCTGCGCCTTGAGCTTCTGGATCAGTTCCGCGACCATCTGGGTCTCATGCGGGCCCAATGCGGCTGTAGGTTCATCCATGATCAGGATGCGGGCGTTGAAATACACCGCCCGGGCGATCGCAACCGACTGACGCTGACCGCCTGACAAGGCCGAAACCGGGTCATTGAACTTCTGGAAGTTGGGGTTCAGCTGACCCATGATCTTGCGGCACTCGGCCTCCATCGCGGCGTCGTTGACCAAGCCCATCGGTGTCACCATCTCGCGCCCGAGAAACAGGTTTGAGCTGGCGTCGAGGTTGTCGGCCAAAGCGAGCGTCTGATAGATCGTCTCGATATTGTTGGCCCGCGCGTCCCGAGGGTTGTTGATCTCGACCTTTTCGCCGTCGATCCGGATCTCGCCGCTGTCCATCTGGTAGGCGCCGGACAGGACCTTGATCAGCGTGGACTTCCCTGCCCCGTTGTGGCCCAGCAGGCCCACAACTTCGCCGGGGTAGAGGTCGACCGACACGTGATCCACCGCCTTGATGCCCCCGAAGGAAATCGAGATGTCGTTCATTTCGACCAAAGGTGGCTGGCCTGAACCGCGACCCGAATTTGTGTTGTGCGTTTCTTCAGCTTGCATCATTTCGCTCCCAAACGTTTGCGATAGACGATGTCGATATAGACAGCCAGGACGAGCACAGCACCGACGACGATGTTCTGGAACGGTGCATCCACACCGACCATAGCCATCCCCGATTGCAGCGCCTGCATGATCAGAGCACCCAGTATCGCGCCATAGATCGTCCCCAGACCACCGGACAGGGCTGTCCCGCCGATCACAGCTGCAGCAATAACACGCAGCTCATCCAGCGTACCAATGTCGTTCGAGTGGTTGGCCAGACGGGCCGAAGCCACAACAGCGGAAAGTGCGCACAGGAAGCCCATCAAGGCAAAGATCTTGACGGTCATCATGCGCGTGTTGATGCCAGAAAGCTCCGCCGCGTCGGGATTGCCGCCAGTTGCAAAGATATAGCGGCCGAACCGGGTCTTGCGGGCCACGACGGTCAGTGTGACGGCTACCAGGATCAGGATCAGAACCGAGATCGGGATACCGTAGCCGACGACCAGACCCTCGGGCATGATCTCGCCGCGCGCTTCGAACATACGCTCGAGCCGACGGGTCGGGATGGCGTAGCTGTTGACGATGAAGACATAGCCCATAATCGCGATGCCGATGATCCCGGCCAGCGTTGTTTCCGCCCAGACGGGTTTGACCGGGAAACCATGTGCGGCCTTGGACCGGCGCGCACTCCAAAGCGCCCAAATCGCGGCACCTGTCGCGGCAAGGCCAAACAAGAGACTGGCCGTGGTGCCAAGTGTTCCGTTGGTGCCGCCGAACATGAGGAATGTGCTATCCAGCGGGCCAATGGTCTGGCCATCGGTCATGTACCAGGCGACGTTACGCCAAACCAGAAACCCACCGAGGGTCACGATGAAGGCGGGAATTGTCAGGTACCCGATCATCCAGCCTTGAAACGCCCCGATAAGGGTTCCAACCGCAAGCCCTACGACCAGAGTGATCGCCCAAGTTGCGGGGTTGTTCAGGCCCATACCCAGCATGTTCGGCAAAAGCTCGGTTTGGGTCATGGCCATCACGGCGGATGTCGTCGCCAACAAGGCGCCGACAGAAAGGTCGATGTGGCGCATCACAATGATGAACACCATGCCACAGGCCATGATCGCAACCGATACGGTCTGAATGGACAGGTTGAACAGGTTGCGAGGGGTCAGGAAACGCCCTTCCGTGACGATATTGAACCCGATGCAAAGGATGATAAACGCGCCGATCATACCCAATAGCCGCATGTCCAGCTCAAGCTGCTGGAACAAGTTTTGCTTGCTTTTCTGGGGTACCGGCTGAGACGAAGTTTCGGTCATATCCGATCTTTCATGTTCAGCGATTGGAATCCCGGCCCGCCTACGCAGGCCGGGAATTATGGTAGTTTAGTTACAGGGGGCTGGGCCGTTTTCCACGCCCTGACACAGGTCTTCCAGCGGAATCCAGCCTGCATCTACAACAACCGAGAGGTTGTCTTTTGTTATCGGAACCGGTGCCAGGAAGACCGAAGTCATCTCGGTGCCACCAGGCGACGTCCAGCTGACCGCGCCTTCAACATCTCCTGCAGCAGTGCCACCGCTCAGCGCGACTGCGATCTCGCCTGCGGCTTTGCCCAGTTCACGCGCGTCTTTCCAGACGGATACGGTCTGAGTGCCTAGCGCGACGCGGTTCAGCGCGGCATGGTCACCGTCCTGACCCGAGACAGGGATACCTTCCATGCCCTGCGCTGTCAGCGCGGCAACAACACCACCGGCAGTACCGTCATTCGAGGCAACCACGGCGTCCACGTTGTTTTCATTCGCTGTCAGGATCTGCTCCATATTGCGCTGCGCGTTCGCGGGCAGCCAGCCATCGGTATAGGCTTCGCCGACAATTACAACGTCACCGCTGTCGACAGCGGCCTGAATGATCTCTTGCTGACCGCCACGCAGGAAGTCTGCGTTCGGGTCAGTCGGGGAACCTTTGATCATAACGTAGTTGCCCTTGGGCATCGCTTCGAACACCGCGCGGGCCTGCATGCGGCCAACTTCGACGTTGTCGAAGGTCAGGTAGAATGCACGGTCATCTTCGATCAGGCGGTCATATGCGATAACCGGGATACCTTCGTCTGCCGCAGCCTGAACCGCCGGGCCAATCGCCTGCGAGTCTTGCGCAAGGATGATCAGCGCGTCCACGCCCTGTGCGATCAGGCTTTCAATGTCCGCCAGCTGCTTTGCAGAAGATGACTGCGCGTCGGCAGAGATATACTCGGCACCACCTGCCTCAAGCGCGGATTTGATCGCGGCTTCGTCAGTCTTCCAACGCTCTTCCTGAAAGTTCGACCAGCTGACGCCAACGACGGTTTCAGCGAAGGCAGCCGTGCTCATCAGAGCAGCCGCGACTGAAATGCTTAGGAATTTCTTCATGCTTTCCTCCCGGTTGTTCGAGTCCCTTCGAAGTGATTCGAGGACTTCACCTACCTGAGTAGCACATTTATTTCAGTCGGCAAAATATTTATGCTATCGCTAACATGAGAATCTAACTAAGGTGAATGCCAAGATGAGATTCGCGAGGGCAAGATGCTGAAAAACAAAGCCTCTTCTATCTCTACCGAGCAGCGGAACGTAACGCGGCTGCGCGTGCTGGAGCATATCCGCCGCAAGGGGGCGATCTCTCGCATTGATATTGCGGGTGCTTTGCAGACCAGCCCCGCCACCGTCACCACCGCAACGGCAGACCTGTTGTCTGCGGGCCTGATCCATGAGGTTGAAGGCGACACTCAGTCAGAGTCCCCACGACGCGGGCGGCCCCGTGTATTGCTCAAGCTGAACGGTGGATCACTGCTGATTGCGGGGTTCAAGGTCACACGCCACTATGTCTCGGTTCTGATCGCAGATTTCGAAGGTCTTGAGATAGCGTCGATCAAATTCCCGCTGGTCGAAGCCTGCATGACCCCGCTCGACTTTGCCAAAACCATCCGAGAGGCGCTGGAAAGCGCCTGCGCAGCTGCGTCAATTTCGATGTCGGATATCGCAGGGGTCTCGATCGGAATTGCGGGCCTGATTGATGCCGAGCACAACTTTGTCCATTGGTCCTCCTCGATCTCGGAACGGAACGTGCACCTTGGCCCGCTTCTGCAGCAAGAGGTTGATTGCCCTGTTTTCATTGAAAACGACGCCAATCTTGTTGCAAAGGCGGAGCAATTATTCGGGCTGGGCAAAGGTCTGCGAAACTTTCTTGTCATCACGATAGAACACGGCGTCGGCCTAGGGATCGTGCTGGGCGGCAAGCTTTACCGGGGCGAGCGCGGATGCGGGGCCGAATTCGGTCATACCAAGGTGCAACTGGATGGCGCGATCTGCCAATGCGGCCAGCATGGGTGTCTCGAGGCCTATGTCGGGGAATACGCCCTGATCCGAGAGGCCTCGAATGCCGGTCAGGATCGCGACCAGATCACCATTGCCGATCTGCATGACAATGCGCAGTCTGGTGATCAACATGCCTTGTCCGTGCTGGATCGGGCGGGGCAGGTATTCGGAATGGGCGTTTCGAACCTGATCAATCTGTTCGATCCCGAATGTATCATCATCTCGGGGAGTCAGGTCAGCTTTCAGCACCTCTATTCCGACAGCGTGATGGAGCGGATACGTAAGGGGGTCGTCCACGTCGATGCCCCCCTGCCCGACATCAAGGTCAACCAGTGGGATGACACCATGTGGGCCAAAGGCGCCATCGCCTATGCCATCGAACAGGTCTCAACCTTGAAGATACGCGAGATGCCGGCCCATGTATCGTGAGTGCGCCCTCCTCTTTGCAAGCGCCACAGTTGTTGCGGCCGATCAGCCCATACCAAGCTTTCAGCAGATCGAGGTTGCCGCACATGTCTATGACGGCGGCTGGGAACATTTCGTGGGCGGAGGCGTTGCGGTGTTCGACTGCGACGGCGACAGCCTGCCCGACCTCTTCGCTGCAGGTGGGTCAAACACATCGCAGCTGTTCCACAACACCTCGGACGGCGATCTCTCTTTCCGCGTCGACACGCCAGAGGCGCTGTCACTGACCGGTGTGACCGGGGCCTATCCACTGGATATCGACGGTGACGGCTTTCAGGATCTGGCGGTTCTGAGGGTTGGTGAGGACCTTTTGTTGCAAGGCCAGCCTGACTGCCAGTTTACCCCTTTTGCCGATCTGAACTTCCAATCAGATGATCATTGGACCACCGGTTTCTCGGCCACATGGGAGGACGGCGAGACGCTGCCAACGCTGGCCTTCGGCACCTATGTCGACCGTTTTGACCCCGAGGGTCCTTTCGAGACCTGTGGTCCGACGCTCCTCTACCGTCCTGAAGGATCAGGATACAGAGCACCGTCACTGCTAGAGCCGGGCTATTGTTCATTGTCGATCCTGTTTTCCGACTGGGCGCGCACGGGTCGGGCAGACCTGCGGGTCAGCAATGATCGCCACTACTACGTGCGCGGCGGGCAGGAGCAACTCTGGGCGATGGAGGCTGAACCGCGGCTGTACACCGAGGATGACGGATGGCTGCCCTACTCGATCTGGGGAATGGGGATTGCTTCGCGCGATCTCACGGGTGACGGGTTCTCCGACGTCTACCTGACGTCGATGGGCGACCAGAAGTTTCAGGTGTTTGACCCCTCCGATGACAGCCCCACCTGGCGCGATGCGACCTATGAGAAAGGCACCACCGCGCACAGACCGCATGTCGGCGGCGATGGGCGACCTTCGACCGGATGGCATGCGCAATTCGGAGACGCCAACAACGACGGGCTAGACGATATTTTTGTGACTAAAGGCAATGTCGAACAGATGCCTGTCGCGGCCTTAAACGACCCGAACAACCTGATGCTGCAACAGCCTGATAGGTCCTTTATCGAAGCTGCTGCCGAGGCGGGCGTGGCCTCGATGGCCAAGTCGCGCGGCGGCGCTTTGGTCGATCTGAACAATGATGGCCAATTGGATGTGGTCGTCGTCAACCGGGGCGCGCCGTTGGAAGTTCACCAGAACACAACTACCGCTGGAAACTGGGTTCTTGTCGATGTCTCTCAGAACACCTCCAACCGTGCTGCGGTGGGCGGGTTTATCGAGATGCGAATGCCCTCCGGCCTGCAGACCCGCGAGATCACCATTGGCGGAGGCCATGCCGGGGGGACTTCAGGCCTGCATCATTTCGGATTGGGATCGGCTGAGGCGATCGAGCTGCGGATGATCTGGCCGGATGGCTCCACAAGCGACTGGCAGGCGTATGACGCCAACCAGATCATCCGCCTCCATCACTGATCCACAGGCAGCCCGCTGGGAACGGTTTCGGGAACACCAAGCCTTTGGGCCGGGTCTTCAAGGGTGTTCAGAAAGCTGAGAATCGCGTTTACCTCATCGTCGCTCAACGAAACCGGCTCCAGGCTATTGGCGGCAGCGATAGCCTCGGTCGTATCAATCAAGGCACGCTGATCATCTGCACCCGGAAACGCGGGCAGACGTGCTTGTTCCAGCGAATACCGCTGCAACGACCCCACCGGATCAAGGTGGTGACGCACCACATCCTCCAACTCGGCATAGGCACCGCTATGGCCATACGGGGCGGTCAGGGTCACATTGCGCAGTGACGGCGTGCGGAAGGCAAAGGCGTCACCGGCCTCACCGGTCACCCGCATGCGTCCATCGTCACGCGCGTGACTTTCGAACCGCGCACCTTTACCCGGCCCGATCTGAGGCATCGCGATGGCGTGGAACCCATGATCCGTCTGGAGCCATCCGGAATGGCAGGCGCTACACCCCGCCTCACCGTAAAACAGATCCAACCCTGCCTGCGCCTCGGGCGGCAGCTCTGCCTCTCCGCGCATCGCCTGATCAAACAGGCTGTTGTCGGCCCGCCATTCGAAGGCGATGAAATCTGCAAGCACGTTGGCGATCGTCGTAAAGGTGATCTCCTCGCCCGGCAGAGCGTCTTCGAACCGTGTCTGGTATTCGGGAATGGCTGCGACACGCGCGGCGATCAGGTCCCAGGCCCCGCCCTCTTGCGCCAGCAGACCCAGACGCACTGCTTTGCTGATTTCATTCTCGGAGTAATGCCCGGCCATCTCGTCCGGAGACAGCACCGGAAACATAGCCTGCGCCGCAAGGGCGGATTTGAACCCCGGCCGCATATGCGTTCCCAACGGAGTGCGGATGCCGTTCGGGCGGCTCGGGTCAGCCTCGAGCCGTCCGTCATGGAAGAATACCGTGAACTCATCCGCGCCAAGGTTCCACAAGGCCGGAGAGTTGCGAGGAATGCGTTGTTCCGGGCGGTTTTCGGGGTCCAAAGCACGTGTCACTCCCAGCCCGATGCCGCCCTCACCCACGCCCAGAGACAACCCGTCGGACGTTCCTAGACGCGGATGGTGACAGGACCCGCAGCTGATGTTTCGGTTGCCGGACAGGATGGGGTCATAAAACAGCAACTGCCCCAGATCGACAACGGCCAGATCAGGTTCCGCGAATTCAGGAGGTGGGCCAAGGTCCAGCGCCTGTGCGGCCGAGGCCAATCCCATCATTCCAATCGCCGAAACTACCCTCATGCCTAAGTCCCTGTGAGTTTGAGCGTAAGTGTCTGATGATAGGGCCGCTCAGGTGAAAAAACCATGCTGGGGAACGCGCTGATGTTGGGCGCGTTGGGATAGCCTGATGGCTCAATACACAGACCAGCGCCTGCGTGAAACGGGGCCCCCAATGAACCAGCAGAATAGACCTGCGCCCCGGCCTGATCGGAGAATACGTGCAATCCCAAACCATTTGCGGCGTCAATCGTGGCGATTGGCTGCTGCGCGTCGCGGTCGCTGTCGAACACGTAGAAATGATCGAGGTTTTTGCGCGGGCGGCCCGGGTGCGTGAAATCTAGCGCCGTGTTTTGTACGTCTTGCAGGTTGCCGGTTGGCACACCCTGCGCATCGGTCTCAAGCACATGCCCGGCATCTATTCGGAGGCTAAAATCCTCAACGCCTGCGGGACTGCCAAGTGTATAGTAGTTATGTTGCGCAATGCTGATCGGCGTTGGTCGGTCCGGCTGGGCCGTGATGGTATAGGTCAGATTGGGAAAACTGAGCGAGACGTGCAGCTCAAACCTGACCTCGCCCGGAAAGCCGCCTTCGCCATCCGGGGAGAGATAGCTCATCACCGCCTCACGATCCGAGAGCTGCTGTAGGATCCAGACTTGGCGAGACAGGCCCTCGGCCCCGCCATGCAGTGTGTTGGCACCCTCGTTCGGGTCCAGCCGGTATCGCATGCCTGCAAGATCAAAGCCTGCGCCCTTTATCCTGTTCGCGACCCGCCCGACAATTGCCCCGTGATAGAAGGGATCGCGCAGATAGGCTTGAGGATCGTCATATCCGAGGATCAACGGGGTATCATCTATCCACCACCCTTGGGTGATCGCACCATAGTTTAGAAGGCTGACGGACATGTTTCTGTCCTGCAAGCGCGCCTGTTCGATCTGCAAATCCGCCCCCATTTTCGCCAGCGGGCCACGACATCTCAGACCCTATCCAGTGGCAGTCTTGAAGACTGGCCCAAGTTATTGCGCTCATAAGACCGCCGAACAGGTCCCAACTCCACCCAAGGCGGCGGATGTCTTAGCGTTACGTCTGAATGGCGGCTGCTCTCGCCTCAGAGTTAGCGCTATCATAGATATTGTTGAACGCTTAGACCAGATGAAAATTGCTTTTTTGTCCGCACTAAATTGCACTTACTTTCCTTGAGGCAGGGCACTTCAAACAGCGCGATCACGACCCCGCTGGTTGGCCAAGGATCACGTTTGCGCGGCCACGTTCCGGGCGACCAGTTCCTTGTAGAGCGCGCGAATCCGCAATGTCATCGGACCAGCCTTGCCCTCTCCGATCTGTTTGCCGTCGATCTCGGCCACTGGGGTTTGCGCGCCGAAGGTGCCGGTCAGAAACACCTCATCCGCACCGTAGGCCTCGTAGAGTGAGTAGTTCTTTTCGAAAACCGGTATGTCATTGGCGCGGCACAGGTCGATCACCTTCCGCCGCGTCACCCCGTTCATGCAGTAGTCCCCGGTCGAGGTCCAAACCTCGCCCTTGCGCACGATAAAGAAATTGCAGGCGTTGGTGGTGTTCACAAAGCCATGCGGGTCCAGCATCAGCCCCTCATCCGCGCCTGCCTGTTCCGCCTGCAAACAGGCGATGACACAGTTCAGTTTGGAGTGGCTGTTGAACTTCGCGTCCTGGCTGGTCGGCAACCCCCGCACCTGGGGCACAGTCGCCAAACGTATCCCCCGCGCGGTCAGCGCCTCGGCGGGTTTGGAGTGTTCGACGATGGCCACGATGGTCGGCCCCCAGCGCGAAAGCTTGGGATGCTGAAACGGCTTGGCCTTGCGACCGCGTGTGATCATCAGCCGCGCGTGAGCATCGGTTGTCGCACCATTGGCGGCAGCGGTGGCGTCCAGAATCTCGCGAATATCCTCACGCGTTTTGCCGATGTCCAGAGACACGGCCTTGCAGCTGTCAAACAGCCGATCCATGTGTTCGTCAAAAAAGGCCCAGCATCCATCATAGAGCCGCAGCCCTTCCCACATGCCGTCGCCCAGCATGAAGCCGGAATCATAGACCGAGACCTTGGCTTCATCCTTGTGAACCAGTACGCCATCGACCCAGATTTTCAGGTCCTCGTTGCGGGCATCGTATTCCGCGTCATGGGTTGAGAGTTCGGTTGTCATGCATCACCTTCCAGAACAAGCGCATCCGACCTGAGCCGCTCATAATACGGCATTGCCGCGTCGCATATGGATTGAAGCGCGGGCGGCAAGGTCGGGAGCGCCCCCTCAGCGCCCGCAAAACCGGTTGAGGCATGTACGGCCCCGTACCAGTGGCTGGCCCACACGCCGTCCGAGGGATGGCCGCCCGCAGGCCAAGACAACATGGCCGGGTCAAAGGGCAGATCAATTGCCGCACATAGTTTTCGCAACATCCGTTCGGGCGCCTGACGAATGTCATAGCTGTCGACGATCACCCCTGCCCCGGTTCGAGCGCAGATCAGATTGTAGATCTCGGCCTGTTGCACAAAACCAATATCCTCAAGCGTCGGGTTTTCGCGTTTTGCGGCATAGCTGGCCAACACACGCGCGGGGTGGCGGATCAGAAAGATATGTTTCAGCCCATCCATCCAGGGCTGATCCAAGCCCCAAACCATATGCTGCGTCATGTGTTTCTGGTAGATATGCGCCTTGCCCTCTGGCGGCTGCGCTGCGCAACCCTGTCCGACCTGAAGGGGGTCCGTTTCACCCTCGGCGATGATCCGATCTCCCATCGGATGATCTAGCCCGGTCTCGGCCAGATAGGCCGCGTAGAACGGCTCATCCCAGACGGCGCAGTCCTCGCGCGCGCCGAAAGCATACATCATCGCAGTGGACAGATTTCTGGGGCCAGACCAGCAGGCTATGTTCATTTTTCAAGACCCCTCAATCGGGTTGACAGATGTTATCGCAGGCACGCCGCAGCACGAAGTTTTAGCATGTTCTTCCGCCACATAAGGACACAACTTCAAGTTCGCGCACCCCCTTCTGCTTGTCATAGCAACACCCCTACCTTGTCAACATCGAGTGTTCAGAGGGTTACTGAAACCGACCTCGGAAGAACGCCAGACTCGCGTCGATTTTCTTCGAGTTGAATTTCGCTGCAAATGCAACAACCTTGGAACAACTACAGGATGATAACATGAAACTCCATTCCTACTGGCGCTCAACGACTTCATACCGGGTTCGCATCGCCTTGTACCTCAAGGGCGTCGGCTACGATTAATGCCCGGTCGATCTGGTCGCCGGAAAGCAAAGCGAACCCGGGTACACCGCGCTCAACCCTGGCAAGGGTGTTCCGACCATGGTTCTTGAGGACGGCCCGGGTCCTGACCCAATCGCTTGCAATCATCGACTATCTGGAGGCCATCGCGCCAGAACTTCGGCTCCTTCCACCCCAACCCCTGCTGCGCGCGCGCGTCCAAGCCGCCGCACACACCATCGCGATGGACATCCACCCGGTGAACAACCTGAGGGTCATGACCTACCTCAAATCTCAAATGGGAATGGACTCTGCCGGACAAACCGATTGGTTCCACCATTGGATGACCGAAGGGTTTGCCGCCTACCAGGCGCTGTTGCCGCAAAACACCCGTTTCAGTTTCACAGACACCCCAACCCTCGCCGATATCTGCCTTGTCCCCCAGCTCTATAACGCGCATCGCTGGGGGGTGAACATGACACACTTTCCGCGACTGTTCGAGATCGAAAAACACGCGCTGTCCCTTACCGCTTTTGATCAGGCGCGCCCGGAAAACCAACCCGACGCAAGCTGACAAGTTTAAGTAACGGCAATCGGATTCTTGTCGTCGGAAAGGAAGGTGCGAAATCTCAACGCGATTGTGGAGCCACCTGTTCGTTTGTTGTTTTCCCTTGGCACCAAGTTCCCTGAGAACTGCCCGATATGATACGAAACGATCCGTGACCACATTCTTCGCAACACCGTAGCGTTTCCAAAATTTCTCTACTATTTTTTATGCTTTCCGCCTGGTTCGGCGATTGGTAACGACAGCTTCGAACACCTCTCTTTCGTGATCAATGACGCTCCGCAGGTCTAGCCGCTTTCCATTGATCTAAACAAACGCTTCGTCGACATGCCATTTCAATTTTGGGTATGCCCGCAACTGCTGGATCCGTTTTTTCCGAATTTCCGATGCGAAAATCGGGCTAAACCAGTTCCGCTACTACCGCACGGTCTTGTGGCTGACTTCGATGCCATGCTTACGCATCAGGTCTCCCACATTTTTAAGCGACAGAGGAAACCAAACACGTAGCATTACCGCCAAGAGAATGATTTCTGGGCTGGTTTTATAACACTTGAAGGGAACTCGTCTTTTCACGAGCAGGGGCTACAAAAGCCCCCTACCCGACTCAAGACAAGTTCCTCTGAGAAGCCTTTATTTTGGTTCAGCAAGTAAGGGGCCATTACAAAAGAATCTCGTATCGCTAGCTTTGGATCACCGAATTACGTGAACCGAACACTTGGCATGATGCACGACTCTGTTCGCAGTGGAGCCTAGAAATATGTCCTCGAATCCTGGCTTGTGTGACGCTAAGACGATGCAATCAACGTCGTTCTGATTTGCGAAGTCAACGATAGCCCTACCCGCGTGCCCAGAGATGAGCTGTACCTTCGCGTCTGAAATTTCAGAGGCAGTCTGATTCAGGTTTTCCAATATCTCATGCCGCGTATGTGCCAGCACTTCGCTTGGAATCTGAGACCCTACATATGCCGGAATAGGTTCTTGGACGTGCACAACGGTGAAAACAGCGTCGGCATCAGCCAATTGGCGCGCGGCCTCAAACGATGCTTGTGTGTCGTGTTCTTTGTCCAGAGCAACCGGGATCAGGATATTCTTGTACATTTGACCTCCTATCTACTGCTCGGATGATTTCGGTATAATTTTTCGGCAGCAGGCACCCTACACAGGCTCAGATTTCGAGGATTTCCCCGCGCTCTTTGTAGCAGCTGCAACATCACCAACTGTTTTCTCAACAGCTTCAGCTTCTGTTTCAGCGACATAAGATGCACAACGGGAAACGGTTTCGAACCATTCCTGCGCGTCTGCAACCAACCGTTCAGCCGAATGGCGCTGCCATTCCGCCATGCTCTGAAAGGCTTTCGATGGATCGGACGGGTTCGCGGAAGACACTTTGCGTGCAGCTTGTAGAGCCGTCCGGACCGCCTCATGACGCCGTTCGAACCAATGCTGTGCAAAGGCCTCAGTTTCTTCGAGCAATTTTTCTTGCGCGTCCCAAAATTGTTCGATCTGGGCTCCGAAGGCTGGATTGCCAGAAATGGGTGGCTGCATTTGCTTGAAAACATCCAACAGTGAGGTCGGGCTGTTTGTGTTAGTTTTCTTTGTCGGCATCGAATGTTCCTCCTCATTTCCTGAATGAGTTATTGTGCCACTTGCGGCGCGCCGTCGCCTTAACACAGATCAATATCCCTTATTCTTCAGGTCTTCGGCCTAAGCTGCGACGGGACACCCGCATTCTCTCCGACATCGGTTCCTAGAAGGCAGTGTTGGAGTTAGAATAGTTTAGACAAGAACTAAATGCTTGGTTTTCTATGCACATTGCCGGCTTTCTGATTACCCTTGGTGTCCTCTTCCTTGCCGGATTGGCGGCTGACCAACTTGGCCGGGCCACGCATCTTCCTCGTGTTACAACCTTACTTTTCCTCGGTCTGATCGCCGGAAACGCCGGAATGGGGTTGATCCCACTCGACGTTGCAATGTGGTTCGACGAGATTTCCATCGTGGCCTTGACGATGGTCGCGTTCCTTCTTGGAGGATCTTTGACCCGCGAGAACCTGGTTCGGCACGGCCGAGCCATTCTGACGATTTCGATTTCAATCGTGGTTGCAACCCTTGTTATCGTGTCTGCTGGATTGACCGCAATCGGCGTACCCTTCGGGTTGGCATTGGTGCTGGCGGCAATTGCTACAGCTACAGCTCCGGCCGCCATGACAGACGTGATCAAGCAATCTGGGGTGTCCAACAGCTTCACCGAGACATTAAAGGGCGTCGTCGCAATTGATGACGCTTGGGGTCTGATCGTATTCAGTATCGCCCTGGTTCTGGCCGGTCATTCGGATGGCTGGGCAACCGTCACGACCACAGCGATGTGGGATTTCGGAGGGGCTATTTTGTTGGGTATCGCACTAGGCGTCCCATCCGCTTACCTGACCGGCCGCTTGAAACCGGGAGAGCCAATGCAGGCAGAAGCAGTGGGTATAGTCTTTCTTACAGCCGGCCTCGCGCTTTGGCTGGAGGTTTCATTCTTGGTAGCAGGCATGGTCGCGGGGGCCGTCATAGGGAATCTTGCCCGCCATCACGACCGTGCATTTCATGAGATCGAGCACATTCAGTGGCCATTCATGATCCTGTTCTTCCTGTTGGCTGGCGCCACATTGGATATCGAAGCCTTCGGCTTGATGGGCTGGGCTGGTGCTCTTTTCCTGATCTTACGCGCCGTGGCCCGTCTTGTCGGAGGGTATTGCGGAGCGAGACTGGGCGGCCTGCCTCGCCATCAGACCCGCTGGTACGGCCCCGCTTTGTTGCCACAGGCTGGTGTCGCGGTAGGAATGGCCCTCGTTGCCGGAGAGCAATTTCCGAACTGGGCATCGTCCATCATGGCGTTTACTCTTGCCAGCACTGTGGCCTTCGAAGTGTTGGGGCCGCCACTGACTCTCATGTCAATCAGACGCACGGCTGATACGGACTAGCAGATTGGTCCGTGACTAGTCGGCTTGGATCGAGTCCAAAAAGGCGAGCAAATTCGCCAACGGCAGGCCAACCATCATTCGTTGCCCGTTAGGCAAAGCCACCGCGATTTGTTGGTCTGTTTCAAACACCGCGCCAAAGATCGGCATCTCGCCCCCATGGGCGAGCAATTGTGAACGACCATCAATCTGTTCAGCTATGCGATCTGTCGGAAACACACCGTCGTTTTGGCCCGCCAATTTGGTAAGGTCGGGCGTTCGAATAGCCATCATTTCGGCCATCGGCCCGTCTCCAGTCGCTTCGAAACCGTGACATTGCCAGCAATACGTCCGGTACAAATCACGTCCCTCATCGACGCTGACGTCCTGTGCCAGCGCAGGTCCCGTGACGAACAGTGCCAGTAAAATCCCGCGAACAATCTGCATATGCTCCTCCAATTTGCTGCCCCGGATACAGATCTTATTAAACCGCATCCTTAAGAAACTTCTTTGACCTTGCTCATGTTGCACCCTTCGGCACGAAGATTGGCGTTTCGGTCGAACAGCGTTTGGGCACGTGCCAAGGCCATTCCAGGCCGGCCTCCAACTACGCCAGCTCGACATTGACCTCACCACCCTTGCGCCCAGGCGACTCTCGTTCCAATGCGTTCAAATGCCAACGAATTCGCCAGAGGTGATAAGACACGCGATGTAACCATCTGAGGGCATCCAGCCGAGCCCAAACCACGTCGTCCGGCAGATTGTCAGTTGCCGCGTCGGAAATGAGCAAGTCTCTGCGAAGTTTCCTCTGTCGCCGCAGAAAACGGCGAAGACGGTTCAGCGTGTTTTCACACTGCACCGGATTGTCGATCTCCAAGTAGCCATCCGTTGCTGTAATCAACACCGAAGCGAGCCGCTTCAAACGCCGGTCTTTCGGTAACTCGCTTATCCGATCATCTTGGCTACACCGGTAAAGCAGCCGGTCAAGGTGATCGAGGACATGGTACATACCCTTGATGCTGGATATCTCTGCCTCGGACCTGCTTGGCAGTTCAATCTTGTCTAGGTACGAGCGCGCCTCAGAAACAGCCGTCTCAATGTTGTCCTGCCCAAAGTCGGCTCCGCTTGGCTGAGATGCCCCCATACATGAACGAAGGTGCGCCACTTCGGCCCTAGCAATTTGTTCGACTGAAGCTTTTGCTGCATCCACCGCTATTTCCGGCACCCCAAGAACGAGCGGATCCAGAGACCTCGTCAACTCAGCACCTCTGTCGGGTACGAGCGCCTCGATAAATCTGGCGAAGGGTTTCGCGAACGGCAAGATCAGCGCTACGCCTATGGCGTTGAAGAAACTATGGAACGCGACAAGCGCAGTCAGTGAGTTTCCGGCCCCCGTCCCACTTACAAAGACCGAAGTAAACGGCCCCAGCAGAAAAAATGCCATTGCTCCTGTCATCACATTGTAGATCACATGCGCAAAACCGGTTCGACGCGCCATCGTGCCCCCACCCAAGGTAGCCAGAACAGCAGTGAAAGTTGTCCCCACGTCCATTCCAATGACGAGAGCTGCTGCTTGAGGGAAGTTCACGGCACCTGCGCTCAACGCAGCCAATGTCGTTGCAACACCAGCACTCGAAGACTGCGTCACCATCGTGATAAGGACGCCGATCAATACAAGCTTCAGCCTGCCCAGCAATGTGTCAGGTGGAAAATCGGCTGGGGTAACTACGCCGCGAAAGGCGTCCAGCCCGGACTTGAGCTGCTCGATCCCAATAAAAATCAAGCTGAATCCAGCCAACGCCAGCCCAAGGCCGGCAACCGCTTTTTTTCCTGAAAGCGCCAGCAAAGCCCCAACAAAAACAACGGGCAACATCACTTGCCCCAAGTCCAGCTTGAACCCCAAGAGCGCGACGAGCCAACCTGTCATGGTCGTTCCGATATTGGCCCCAAAGATGATCCCAAGCGCTTGGGGAAAGGTGAGCAGGCCAGACGCGACAAATCCGACGGCTGCGACAGTCGTCGCGCTGGAAGACTGGATCGCAGCTGTCGTGACCGCGCCTGTTATCGCCCCGGTAAACGGTGTCGACGTGAACCGGCCCAAAATATCTCGCAATCGCGCCCCTGCCAACGCCTTCAAACCGTCCGTCATCAACAGCATGCCGATAAGGAACAGGCCGATGCCGCCCAGTGCTGGTAACAGGTTCCAGAGCATTGCGAATTGCCTTCCACCCTAAATCTCAAACCGCCTGACATGTTTGCTATGCCTTTAAGTTCGACGGCAAACGACAGTTGGTTGGGATTCAGCCTCGCAGACCGGCGACCGCGAGTTGATTGACATAGATCAAAGCACCAATAGGAATCACATAGTGAAATACGAATGTTTCAGCTTGTTCTACGTTCACCGGTCTGTCCCCAAGCAAACACAAAGGTGAACGGAATTCTGAAGGAGTGGAAGTTCCACCCACTGGGGGCTCGGCAGAAGTGGTGGCGAGCCCCCAGTTAGTTTATTGGCGTCCGATGCGCCCAGACGTTGAGATACAAGGCATTCGGTGCAGCTTTGACCATCGGATCGCGCCGCTCCGCCGATCACGGACAAAACTGGGAGGGACGCCACAGACGACATTCTGAATGGGCAGTTGGTGGAAATCGCTAATGAACTCTGTTGATCCAAACGAACAGAAACTCCGTCGAGCCCTTACTACGCCTTTGCTCACGCTTTATGGCCTTGGGGTAACGGTCGGAGCGGGCATTTATGTTTTAGTCGGCGCGACAGCAGACATTGCCGGACCGTTTGCAGCGTTTTCGTTCGTTGTAGCCGCGCTCGTCGTATCACTCACCGCGCTTTCGTATGCAGAACTCGCAACACGATTTCCCGTCAGCGCAGGCGAAGCTGCCTATGTTGAAGCCGGATTTCGGAAAAGATGGATGGCGGTTTTCGTCGGGCTCGCGGTCGCAGCTTCGGGGATTGTCTCTGCTTCTGCAGTTGCAATTGGCGCGGCGTCATACCTGCACGCTTTAACCGGTTTTGCGATCCCTGTTTTGACCATCAGCGTCGTTTTGATCATGGGTCTAATCGCGCTTTGGGGGATCACTGAGTCGGTCTTTGTTGCGGCTGTCATTACGATCATCGAGATCGCAGGCCTTCTCTTTGTGATTGGCTGGGGTATGTCGATTCAGGATCGGCAGGGATACGAGATCAGTTCGATGCTTCCCCCGCTTGAAATCGACGCGTGGAGAGGCATTTTCGCAGCATCGCTCCTCGCCTTCTTTGCATTTGTTGGCTTCGAGGACATGGCCAATGTCGCAGAAGAGGTCAAAGACCCAGTCCGCACGATCCCAAAAGCGATTTTACTTACGCTCGTTCTGGCGGCCGTGTTGTATCTGGGAACTTCAATGACGGTTCTACTTGTTGTTCCGATCGATGTTCTGTCGACATCTGCAGCGCCCCTCGCGCTTGTGTTTTCAAACGCGCCCGAGGTGATCAAACAGGGCTTTTCCGCAGTCGCGATTGTGGCGACAGTCAATGGAGTACTTATCCAGATGATCATGGCCTCACGGGTGATCTACGGCCTGGCGGACCGTGACCATTTGCCGAAGGATCTGGCGATTGTCCCGAAAGCAACTCAGACACCTGTTGTCGCTACTTTGTTGGTCGTCGCAACCATCGTTTTGCTGACCCAAACTATACCGATTGGTACTCTGGCAGAGCGCACGTCTCAGATCGTTCTCGGTGTCTTTGTACTGGTCAATGTCTCGCTGATCCTGCTGAAGATGAAGCCGGACGAGGCCGCCAAACACTTCCGCGTTCCTCTTGTGGTACCGATCCTTGGAGTGATCACCAGTGCATTGCTTTTCGGATCTGGATTTCTCTAACTAGATACAACGACCCAAAGGCCTCAACGAACTGCCACGGCATATGACGACTGACCAAGCTTCCATAGGATCAAAAATTTCGGCCTGGTGGCATAGAACGTTTGTGGATCTGGTTCAGCAGCTGCAATGGTCCTATTTGCCGCCACTGATGGTCTATTTCGCGGCTGGTGTGTCCGGCCTAACCTCGGTCGTCGGAGCTTTTTTCCTAAAAGACTATCTCGATTTATCCGCCTCTTTCGTTGCAGGACTTGCATTTTGGGCCGGTCTCCCTTGGATCCTCAAAATGCCACTTGGCCATGTCGTGGACCTGTTCTGGCGCTGGAAGTCCCTGCTGATCTTGTTCGGCGCATCCCTGATCACTTTGTCTTTACTCACAATGCACGGTCTCGTGACCGCGCCTGCACAGATGTCCAAGTTCATGCCGTTGGAAGACTGGTACGTTGTTGCCCTGCTCTTGGCGCCTTCCGGCTATGCCATTCAGGATGTTGTCGCTGACGCCATGACTGTTGAGGCGGTCCCAAAGGTTGACCAGCGCGGCCTACCGTTTACGCCAGAAGAAACCCGTGCTCAGCACACGACGATGCAAACCTTGGGCAGAGTTTCGATCATTTCCGGGTTCGCGGCGGTTGCGGCTGTAAACATCTGGATATTCTCTGGGACCGAAGAACTGCAAAAATCCGAACGCCTTGCGCTCTATGGCCAAGTATACCTGATAGCTCTGGCCATCCCGGTGTTGTCCGTCAGTGGAGTGGTTCTTCATAGCTTTATCCAGCGTCAGCTTGTCAAGCGCGGCCACCCGCCTCACACACCGGATGAAGTCACCGAAGTCAAATGGTCCATATTGCTCGGCGGTCTTGCATTCGTTTTGCTCAGCATCGTGCTGGGAACCGCAGATTTCGAGTTTGCGCAAGAGACTGTTTTTGCGGTTTCCCTGACGGTGATCCTCTACCTCATGTCGCGTCTGCTGAAAGAGCTGGAACCGGCCCAAGCCAAAGCCTTGATCGGGACAGCAACAATCATTTTTGTGTTTCGCGCTGTGCCGCTACCAGGACCAGGCCTGACATGGTTTGAAATCGATGAACTGGGGTTCGATGAACAGTTCCTGGCAATCCTGGCTTTGCTGACTTCGCTGCTGGCCCTGCTCGGGTTAATCGTCCTTCGACCATTTATGGCCAACCGCTCCATTGCGCATGTGGTGGTGTTGCTGACGATTGCGGCGGGCGTTCTCGCCCTGCCCAACCTTGCGCTCTACTATGGCGTGCACGAATGGACGGCGGCGCGTACCGGCGGAGTTATCGATGCAAGGTTCATTGCCATTCTTGATACAGCCGTTGAGTCGCCGCTTGGACAGATCGCCATGGTCCCGATGTTGGCTTGGATCGCACGCAATGCCCCTGTTCAGTTGAAAGCGACCTTCTTTGCGGTGATGGCATCGTTCACAAACATGGCTCTGTCGGCCAGCAGCCTAAGCACCAAATACCTCAACCAGACATACGTCGTCACGCGCGCTGTCACAAACCCGGAAACCGGTGAGGTCACGTCAACCGCTGACTACAGTCAACTTGGGTACTTGCTGATCTCCGTGGCCGTGATCTCGGTGATCGTTCCACTGGTCACAGTGTTTTTCGTTCAAAACTCACGCTTCCGAACGAGCGAATGATCACTGACTTTCCGCCTCTTCCAGCAGAGCTCTGAGATGTGAGACCGGGACGCCGATGTTTGAGCCACCAAACTCGGGCAGGATCGCAGCATTGATGGCAACGACCTCACCCCGCCGGTTCAATGCTGGCCCCCCGCTTCCACCGGTCGTGGTCTCGGCGTCATAAACGATGGCGCTCCCACTTGTCCGCGCGACAATCCCTCTGCTTGCTAGCGGGTGTATCTTGCTTTGAGATGAAAGCCGGGACGCGATCGACCAGAAGTTCAACGTTCCTTCTGCTTCCAGTTCCTCTAAAAAGCCCGGACCAGCCTGCGCGATCAAAGCTTTCAAACCCGTTGGATATCCCAACAGATACAGCTCTTCACCTACGCGCGACGTGACATCCGCCAAAGGAATTCCGAGGTCCTGAACGCGGCTTGGCTCAACTGCCAAAATCGCCAAGTCCGCCGCGTCGCTGAATCGGACCAGACGCGCCTCTATTGGTTCCGTCTGATCAGGCAAATAGGCCAGCAGCCTCAACATCTCTGGCTCAAGACCCGCGTCTCTCAGCGCCTTCTCTCGGTCCCCTGATGTCCAAGGCAACGCAACATGACGGTTGGTGGCCATCAACGGTACCCCAGCAATCAAAAACCCGGTTCCGGTAAACTGAAATTCTGCGGGTTCGCCGGTCCCGTCCGGTTCGATCCAAGGCTGGCCAAACGGAGTTTTCAGGTTTTCTCCGTTCGGTCCCAACACATGCCGCAAAATCTTGCCGCTTTCCACGTGGCGCAGCCCATAAGCCCCCTGAAGGAAAGCGACGGATCGAATTGACGCAGCGATCACGCGCGTGGGTGCTCCCGCACGCTGCTCCAAGGTTCCAAGACGCTCCTCGGTCGACATGACCTGGTTCTCAAAAGCGTCACGCAACGAAGCCAAGTCATCAGGCGTAAGTGCGTCTTCTCGCGTCTGAGCGAGCATAACCGCGACCGCTTCGATCTTGCGGGCCTCCTGTTCGATACTAGCCGCCAGGCGCCGGTCGTTTTGGTAGAGCAGGTACCCAAACCCCGCGATCACAAGAAGCGTCGCTATAACTGTGATCCTGAACAATATCGTGGTTTGGGAGGCAAGCCGCCGCCCACTATCGCGTAGGGCACCAGACATCTTTTTAGCGAAAGGCCTGCGGCTCGTTCGGGTGTAAGCATATGCATCACTGAGGATATCCTCGACAGTATGGTGCGCGGGAAATGAGTGATCGCACGACCTGTATCGAGACATAGGACCCTTTTCACCGAACTCGATCATGTCGCCATGCCTAAGCGACGCTAACGAGGCTTTTTGCCCGTTTACCCACACATTACGCCCAACCGACGCGGTTATCGTGTAACCGTCGTCAGCCCACTGTAGGGTCGCAATATCGTTGTCATGCTGAGGCAGGTCGTCTTTAGGTCGAAGGCTTAGCACCCTGCCCTCGTCAACTGAAACAGTTAGGGCTTTGTCGACCAGCCAGTTCACCTGGCCGCGCGATGGTCCGGTCAGGCTCTCCAGAAAGGCCCGCACCTCACCTTCACCAGCATGTCCTGAGGGTGTCATGCCACTCTCTTCTGGTTTTCGCATTGTGGCCCCCTACCCAAACGCGTGAGGGCATTCTACCACGCTTCAACGCCAAACCCATGGCCTGGTACGAATGTGCAAAAAACACGTTTGTACAGATACTTGCGATGTCTGCTAGGACTCAACCAAAGACACTTATCAGGCCACAACTCTAAGAAGGCCGATCCATGATCGACCTTCTGCCTTGGCATTTTTTTGCACGGTATCGAGCCACCAGACCGTCTATTTCGAAGATACCTTGATCTTACGGCTTGGATCCTGAGGCTCAGTCTTCGGCATTTCGATATGCAGAACGCCTTTGTCGAATTCAGCTGAAATCTTGTCGATTTCCACCGTGTCTGGCAGCGACATGGCTCTGGAAAAGCTGCCATAGCTTCTTTCGCTGACACGCAAATCGCCCGTTTCATCATGCGCAATCTTCTTCTGACCGCTCAAGACTAGTTTGCGGTCCTTGATTTCAATTTCCACATCATCCTCTTCGAGCCCCGGCAATTCAGCCGTCAGGACAATCGCAGAATCCGTTTCTTGGACATCGATTGCCGGTGAAATCGCACCTGTCATATCAAGAGACGGAAAACCCGTGCGTTGCGCAGCCGTTTCCATCGGCAGGAAGGGTGATACTCCCCCAAAAAAACGCGACATCAGTGTTTCCATTTCACGCCGAAAGTTGTCAGAGAGCGGTTGCATTCCAGTGAAAAGTTGCGGTGACTTTTTGTCTTCCAACATTTTGAGCCTCCTCCTTTGGTCGAATTTCGCGCGCGCGACATTATGACAGGAAAAGCGGTCAAGGACCTTGATCTTGCGCAAGCATGCAACCTCAGCATCAGCCAGACCGAACTCAGCGGCTGAACGAACTGAAACGGGAACCCTCGTGCACTAAACCTGCCACGTCGTGGTGGAGTTAGCACCAATCTCAGTAGGCTTGATCGGAATCCCAGGTCAGCTTAGCGTTTATTTTGAATGAGCCCGAGCTGCCTAGCTTTAGCACAGTGGAGCAAAACTGTATGAAATGGCCTTATCTGGCGCTGATTTACGTTTTGCTGATTTTGGCTCCCATGGGTTTTTCTTGGTCTTTGGGATGGCCCCCACGATCGTTTCATCAAGAGCTCGCGTCCGGGCTTGGGATGCTTGCTTTTTCAATAATCTTAGTCGAGTTCCTGCTGTCTGGGCGGTTCAGGTTCATCTCTTCCGGACTGGGTATGGATGTAACCATGCGCGTGCATCAGTTGATGGCGCGTGCAGCACTCGGCTTTGCGCTGATACACCCGCTGCTGTATCAGGGCACGCCCTCTGGCGGACGCCGCCCGTGGGATGTAACAAGCCAACTTACGATTTCGACCGACTTTTCTACGCTGGTATCGGGTATCGGCGCATATTTTTTACTGTTCATTCTGGTCGCCTCCGCAATTGCCCACAAATCCCTTGATTACAAATACGAAACATGGCGCCTCTTACACGGGCTGGGAGCCTTGGTGATTGCATGCCTGCTGTTACATCACACAGTCTATGCTGGGCGCTACGGTGGGCATCCGCTGTTGATGTATCTCTGGCTTGCCTTGACCAGTATTGCGGTTGGAACTTTGCTGTATGTCTATCTCGTTCGCCCTTTACGTCAGAGGAAAAGGTCGTGGCGCGTCTCATCTGTGTCTCGACTATCACAGAAGCAATGGGAGTTGCGCCTCATGCCCCATGGTCACAACGGACTAAACTTCGAAGCAGGGCAGTTTGCCTGGCTAAACGTCGGCCACAGTGCCTTTTCTCTGCATGAGAACCCATTCTCGATTAGTTCGGCACCAGCAGAAGGCCCTGAGGTTTCATTCGTGATAAAGGAGCTTGGGGATTTCACATGCGGCCTCGGACAGATCGCTCCGCGAACCACGGCCTATCTGGATGCCCCGCACGGGAATCTGTCGATCAGCCACCGCACTGAGACAGGTATTGTTCTGATCGCAGGTGGTGTAGGGATCGCGCCCATGTTGAGCATTATGCGTCAAGTTCGACTGAGTGGAACACGGCACGATCTCAAGCTTATCTATGGAAACCGGGCGGAGGAGCAGATTGTTTTTCGTCAGGAGTTGTCCAAAGAAGACACAGTTTTTGTTCCATCCGAACCGCCAAAGGACTGGTGCGGAGAAACAGGCTTAATCGACGGTCCTCTTTTGGACCGCAATTTGTCTTCTGAACAATTTGAAAGCTGGCTTTTTGTTCTTTGCGGACCCCCTGCCATGATGGACACCGTCGAAGATCATCTGATTGAGCGGGGCACTGCGTCACGCCGGATTTTGTCTGAAAGGTTTGACTATGATTAGAATGCTCGGAAACCTGCCTGCACGCCAACAAGTGAAACTCGCAGTGTGGTTCATCAGTTTTACAATCTTCGTTGCTGTCTTAGCCTTTTGCTTAAGGTAGCAAGCTAGACTACCAAGGGTTGGCTAGCTTCAAGGCTATCGGCCGAAAAGGCAGGTTTTCTCCGAGATGGATGCCGCCGCGAACTTCCCTAAAAACTTGCACTGCGTAGACAGCAAAAGCGTACTACAACGATCCCGATATGGTCCGAAGAAACGCCTTTGATAGAGATCAAGGGCAACGCACGTCACTTATTCATAATAAGCAATCTATTCAGACCGGTTTATGGGAGGATCGGAATGACCGTACTCATCGCATTCGCGACGGTCGAAGGCCAAACTGCAAAAATTGCGCGCTTCATCACCGATCTCGCTAAGAAGGCCGGTTTCGACGCAAAGCTGATCAATACCGATGAAATACCCAGCCACGTTTCGCTTGACGATGTGGTCAAGGTTATTCTCCTGGCCCCTGTCCACGAGCGTAGGCACCCCAATTCATTCGAGGCATTTATCGCTTCAAATAGAGATGCCTTAATGAAGCGAAAGTCTCTCGTGCTTTCCATCGGTTTAAAAGCTGCTTTCGCGTCAGGTCGAGAAGAAGCACGCGACTATCTTGACGAAATGCTTCTTCGAACAGGTTTTGAACCAAATGCAACGGCTTTGATCGCAGGCGCGGTAAGGCCCGAAAACTACGGGTATTTTGAGAGGGAGATCCTCAAGCACGTCGTCTTGCTCGGTCGAAAAATCGATCCACGAGAAGGGGCAAGGGAGTTTACTGACTGGGATGAGCTAACGTCAATTGTGATAGATTTCCTTGGCGAAAACAGTCAGGCAAATACGCTTCAACCTCAAGAAAACTCTTAAAAAATGGTTTCTCAACTATTTACTGACGAATTTTAATAGCGATGGCTCCCAGAAAATTACAGTCATCGGCTCACTTCATCAGTGTCCGAAAAGCACTTGTAAACTTGTCTGCTCCAACATTGCTTGCGTCGTGCCCCCAAAAACTGACTCTCGCAAATGGGAATGCCCATAAGCGCCCATAACAACGAGATCGGCCCGCGCTTCGCTTGCTCGTTCTTGAATGCAGTCTGCGATTGAATTCCCCCCGCACTGAAACTGCGACACGGTCACGTTGCAACCGTGATGGCCGAGCCATTCAGCTAGGTCCGTTCCGGGCACGCTACTTTCTAAGTCCTCAGGCGACGGCAAATCAAAACACCCAATCACAACTTCTTTGGCCACCACGAGAATGGGTAAAGCTAAATGCGTCGCCCTGGACGCAGGCAAGCTGTCATTCCATGCCAAAAAAACGCGCTCGCGTTGGGCAAACGGGTCTCCATTGATCATCAGAGCGACCGGCGAATGAAACAAAACTCCGCACGCGATCTTGTGAAATAAATCAGGATCTTTTCGCAATCCAGCGTCTAGATAAGCGATATCAGAGCATTTGGCTTGTTCTGCTACAAGTTGCTGTAACTCTGCTCCAAGTCCCATGAAGCCAGTTACATTTGCAGATACGCCTTGCCCAGCAAGAAGCGCTTCAACTTCAGTGGCGCGAGACTTCAAGGCGGCATTATTCGCGTGAAGAACGTCCAACCAGTTTGAGGGAAGACCCGCTTCAACGAACCTGTTTGATCCATACTTCAGGTAAGGCAGGTTTGGTAGTGCCCCGGTCACTACGCAATTCAAGTGGTCGTTCTGGGTACGGGCAGTTTCAGCGCATTCCAAAATCGACGCGTCTTCCGCATCAACTCCTACATAATATGCCACTGTTCTGTGTTGCATTCCCGACCTCCGCCCGGAATTTCACTTCACCCAAGAGCCGTGCGCACCGACTGAACCAACAAATCGCCGATGATGTTACTTCGGCAGCATGAAGAACTCTTCCAGCACAATCTTGCCTTCCGCCACCGAATACACTGCGATCTCGCGCAGGGTCATACGCTCACCCGTCGCCTTCTGAACCACTTCAGCTCTGAAGCGCACTCCAAAGCGGTTGGGTGGGTGGACGTAGGGGCCATCCACTTCTAGTTCCTGGATTTCATGCGATGCCAACCAATCCTCTCTTTTTCCCTTGATAGCTTCGCGACCCTTTGAAACGCGGAATTGTCGAACCGGAGGCACAACGGCCTCTATCGACTGTGCGTTTTCGGCATACATTTCATCAACACTTCCGAGGCCCCGGCGCTCACGCATCGCCTGGACAAAGGATCTACCGATTTCAATCAAGTCTTCCATGAATCCCCTCCCCTAGATTGCCATTGAGTCTACCACTTCTTGCCCGCTCAATTCTTGACAAGGATCAATAAGCACATTGGTGGAAAGTTTCGGGACTCACGTCGATGCCAAGCTTGTGCAGCAGATCTTGGAGATTCCGAAGCGAGAGCGGCAATCGAGTGAATAGCGTGAACGCAATGCGGATGATCTCGGGACAAGATTCAAAGTGTTTTAAAAAAGTCAGGTCTGGTTTTGGCAAAAGCTACGCAACCGCCCTGCCCGCTTCAACCATAGTTCCTCCGACAAGACCTCTCGACAAGGGCTGGTATAGCCTTTTGTTACACTGTGTCTTTCGTAGTTTGCCTCAATACCAAGCGCGTTGAAGTCCGCGTGTGTTGCGCAGGCGCGACACCATCCTGCAACCACAGCAAAACAGTGTCCGCAACTTGTTCTCCAAACTCAGAGACGCCGCAATGTACTGTAGACAAAGCTGGCCAGCATTCTGATGCTTCCTTGATGTCGTCGAAACCGACGATCTGAAACTCCGTTCCAATCTTGACCTGAGTTTCATGGCAGGCATTGATCATCCCAAAAGCAACGAGATCATTGAAACAAACTGCGGCATCGCATTCAGGGTGTTCTTTGAAGAGGCCAACCGTTGCTTCATGTCCAAATGATCGGCTGGATTTCCCTGTTTTTACAATAGGCTGCAAGTGGTTGTCTTTCATCGCACTGATATAGCCGGACAGCCTTTCCTGAGTGACTTCGGCACCATCCAGACCACCGATAAAGGCGATGTTTCGCGCGCCTGTTTCGATCAGGTACTGTGTTGCCGCGCGTCCACCCTCTGCGTAATCAGGAGCGATAAAGGGAAATCTGCCCGTTTCGCGTTCAACCTGTCGCAAGACTTGCATCAATGGAATGCCAGCTCGCTCTACCGCGGAGAGGGTGTTTGTGACATCGCCATAAGCAGGCGACAGGATCAAGGCAGAAACACCATGCTCAAGCATAGCGCCCACCACCTGATCCTGAAGTTCGGGGTCTTCGTTTGTGTTCGCCAATACGACCGCATAGCCTCGGGACCCCAGCGCCATCTGCAAAGAAGTCGCAAACTCGGTGAAAAACGGGTTGGTTAGGTCGTTAATTACTAAACCTATTAGCGCCGTTCCCGTGGATCGCAGATTTGCCGCCGATCGGTTGTAGACATACCCGATCTCTTTCATCGCGGTATGGACGAGCTTGCGTGTCTCAGGCTTCACCTGCGTGCTGCCTTGCAACACAAGGCTTACCGTCGACTTTGAAACGCCCGCCGAGTTGGCGACATCTATGATCGTGGGTCTTCGCATTCAGGCTATTGTTCAACTCCATGCAAGCTGAGAAGCGTGGTCATCCGTGCTTTAGCCAGTTCAGGGTCCGAGAGTAAACCGGCCTGATCCGCCAATCTGAACACTTGCGCGTAGTGGCAGATGTCACGGCTGGATTGGAACCCACTCGGCATGATGAAATGAGACTGGACTCCGTTCAGCCATGCCAGATAGGCAATCCCGGCTTTGTAGAACCGCGTCGGAGCCTTAAAAATCTCTCGACTGAGGGGAACAGTCGGTGAGAACAGCGCGTTGTAGCGCTCCATGTTACCCATAGCCAACGCCTCAAGCGCCTGGCTGGCGGCGGGGGCGATAGCAGCGAAAATGCCAAGCAGAGCGTGGGAAAAATGCGTTCCGTCCCCGGCAATAAGATCAGCGTAGTTGAAATCGTCACCGGTGTAGAGGCGCACACCGTCTGGCAACCGTGCGCGGAAGGCTTCTTCATGTGCCTGATCCAGCAGGGATATCTTTATCCCATCAACCTTGGCAGGGTTTTCGTTGATCAGGGACAGCACAAAATCGCTGGCCGCGTCGATATCCGTGCTCCCCCAATAGCCCGTCAATGCAGGATCGAACATATCGCCCAGCCAGTGCAGGATTATAGGCTCCGCAGCCCCATCGATCAGCGCGCGGTATACATCATGGTAGGCGTCCGGACCCGCGTTGATCGCTGGAAAGGCGCGTGACGCCATGAGGATCAGTTGCCCTCCGGCGGCTTCGATCGCCTCGGTCTGATGCTCGTAGGCTGACAGGATTTCACCTGCTGTGTTCAACGCGCTTAGAGGCAGATGATCGGTTCCTGCCCCACAAGCCACCCGAGGCGACAATGGATGCGCCTGTGCAGCCTTCATCGTGCGTTGGATCAGCTCCAACGCGGTCGCCCAATCGACGCCCATACCCCGTTGCGCGGTATCCATGGCTTCGGCCAGACCCAGCCCCTGATCCCAGAGCCCCCGACGAAATCGCAGGGTCGCTTCCCAATCAACTGCGGGGCGTCCATCCCAGGGGTTACGTTCTGCCAGCGGATCAGAAACCACATGAGCCGCTGCAAAGGCCGTGCGCGTCAGAGGCACCTGCGGCGCACGCGGAACTAGCGGCGTTCCGGTCAACGCATAGGGTTCCAACTGCCCATCAGGGTTTGGCAAAATCAATTTCATTGTCTCAAACCTCCAAATCCAGAACCAGAATGCCGTCGATACCACCCACGGCGTTCTCAACCAGTTGCGCGCCCAGCGCCCTGTGCGTTTTGTTGTTCTGATAGGTCTCCAGCGCGACCCAATCGTCGAAATCGATAACGAACCCATGCATGTATCCGCGTTCGATCTGCTCGGGGCTTTGACTTCGGCCCCCGGTGAACCCGCTGGCTCCGGGAAGGGCCTTGGACACGTCCTCGAGGCCTTTGTAGATGGCTCCGATTTTCTCTTCGGTTACGTCGGCGCGGAATTTGGTCAGTACGATGTGGCGGATCATGTTCAGAAACCCTGATCTTGTTTGATCATGTCGGCAGCTTTTTCCCCGATCATGATTGTAGGTGCATTGGTGTTCGATGAATTGACCGTCGGCATAATCGACGCATCCGCGACGCGAAGCCCTTCGATCCCATTGAATCGCAGGCGCGGGTCCAGAACAGCTTCGGCGTCACTGCCCATACGACAGGTTCCAGCACAGTGGTGCGATGTTTTCGAATGTACGCAGATAAATTCGAAATACTCCTGCTCGGTCCGCACGTCCGGGCCCGGCAAACGTTCGGCCAGGATGTACGGCTTCAGCGCATCCTGTGCGAGGATATTCTGCACCAGTTTCAGCCCCCGAATGGACATCTCGCGATCGTAAGGATCCGCCAGATAGTTGGGATCAATAAGCGGCATCACCGCGGGGTCCGAGCTTTGCAACCGAACGGTTCCGCGTGACCTGGGGCGCAGGAAACAGGCGTTCAGCGTAACCCCGCCGTTGGGCATCGCCTCGACCCCAGCCTCAATGCCGGTACCAAGACCCAGATGCATCTGAAGATCCGGTGAACGCGCATCCGGGTCTGCGTACCAGAACCCACCCGTTTCGAACAAGCTGGACGCGACCGGTCCCTTGCGCGTCAAAAGATATTGCAGGCCCGCGAAGGCTGAAAGGTGCAGCTTGGCGAAACGGTCGTAGGTGTGCGGGCCGGTCACTTCGCAGATGGAGTACAAGTCCAAATGGTCTTGTAGGTTCGCACCGACCTGAGGTTGATGATAAACCGCGTCGATACCAAGACTGTCCAAATGATCCGCTGGGCCAATACCAGACAGTTGCAACAAGCGCGGCGAACCGATGGCACCTGAGGACAGAATGACCTCTTTCGCGGCGACGATCTTGTCCCCGTTCATCATCTCGACACCAGTCGCCCTGCCCTTGTCCACCATGATGCGGCGGACCTGTGCGCCGGTGCGCACCGTCAGGTTCGGGCGGCTGCGGTTCGGTGCGATAAACGCCATCGCAGCAGAGGATCGTCGCGCATTGCGTTGGGTCAGCTGATAGTACCCCGCGCCATCCTGCTTCGCCCCATTCACATCGCGCGTTTCGGGAATCCCCACTTCGCCTGCGGCCTTGATGTAGGCATCGCAGATTGGCAAAGGTGCTGCGGGCATGGACACGCCCAGCGGTCCACCCTTGCCGTGAAATTCGTCGTCGTAGGTGTCGTTGTCCTCGGATTTTTTGAAATAGGGCAGCACGTCGGCATAGCTCCAACCCTCGCACCCCATCTGTCTCCAGTCATCGTAATCCTGTGCTGCACCCCGCGTGTAGATTTGCGCGTTGATCGCAGACCCGCCGCCGATCACCTTGGCCTGGGTGTAGTTGAAGACCTTGTTCTGCATGTGCTTTTGCGGAACCGTGGACCAACCCCAGCTGCCGATACCCTTGGTCATCTTCGCGAACCCGGCGGGTAAGTGAAAGAACGGGTGACGGTCGGTGGAGCCGGCCTCTAGCAACAGCACACGCGCCGACGGTTCTTCGGAAAGACGCGCAGCGATCACCGAGCCTGCGGAGCCGCCCCCAATGACAATGAAATCATATCCTTCAGACATTCTTATGCGCCCTGACTTACAGACGTGAAATCGACAAGCCGCCATCCACCGGGATGACAGCGCCGTTCGCAAAGTGCATCTGGCCCTGAACCAGTGGGACGACGACGGATCCAATATCCTCGGGCTCACCCCAGCGAGCCGCCGGAACAAGTCCGCCTTCGATACGGTCGGTGTACTTGTCGCGCACGCCAGCCGTCATTTCAGTCGCGATGATGCCCGGTCGCAGCTCAAAGACGCCGATGCCTTCGGGGGCCATGCGTACTGCGAACAACTGAGCCATCATCGCTGCGGCCGCTTTGGACACGCAGTACTCGGCACGTTCGATCGACACCATTGTCGCGCTGACAGAGGTGACAAAGGTGATTGATCGATAGGTATCGTGCGGCTGCCCCAACATGCGCCGAGCCACTTCTTGCGCCAGAAAAAACGCGCCACGCAAGTTGATATTCTGCACGAAATCCCAATTCTCGGGCTTCAGATCCAGCATGTCGCCGCGCACCGGTGCCCCTACGCCTGCGTTGTTTATCAACGCGGTGATCGGGCCCAAAACGGCTTCGATCTGATCCAGTAGCGCCGGAACGTGATCAATGTCGGACACGTCGTGCTGCACATAAATTGCGCTTGGGCCAAGCTCTTCCAAAGCCGCCCTCACGACCGGATTGTCGGGTGCAGAGCGAGAGGCTATTGCGACCTTATACCCCGCCGCGATCAAGGCGCGCGCCACCCCTAGTCCAATGCCCTGTTGTCCTCCGGTCACCAATACTGTTCCGGTCATGCGGCGAACTCCGTTTCAATGATATGACGCCCCGCACGGAGTGCGAGTGCGGCTATCGTGAGGGCCGGATTCACCGCCGCAGATGTCGGAAGAATTGACGCGTCAACGATGAACAGGTTCTTGTGGTCGTGGCTACGACAGAACGTATCGACGACACTGCTTGACGGATCATTGCCCATCCGCGCTGTGCCGCATTGATGTGACGGAGTGCGCCGATCAAATGGTCGCGACAATACAACAGGAAACCCGGCCTGCTTCAGATGCGCCTTTAGCCGCGCAACCAAGGCCTCGTGCGCGGCCCAATTCGAGCGTTTCCAATCCAGCCTGATCTGGTCACCTTCGACCGTCACCCGGCTGTCTGGGTTCGGCAGATCTTCGGACATGGCATAAAAATCAAAACTGCGATTGGCGATCAGTGCTGCAAGTGGACCCGGTAGATGGGTTTGCGACGCAAGAATCGGTCCGGTGATTTTTCCCAACATCTGAATGTTGCCCAAAGGCAAACCACCCTGCCCGTCGCTGTTGTAATAGTCGTTGAACATCAATGTCTTTTGATAGACAGCTCTGTTGCGACGCAGCGGATGAAGGGCCAGCACCGCCGAGCAATTGTGGTTCATGAAGTTCCGCCCGACCTGATCGGACCGATTGGCAAGACCGGTTGGACAATCGTCGTTCGCGGACTGCAGCAACAGGACTGAGGACTGTACCGCACCTGCTGCAAGCACTATGACCGGCGCGCGCAGAGCACCGTGGCCTTCAACCTCGACGCTTGTGACGCGACCAACGGCATCAGCCTTCAGTTTACGGACACGCGCGTCAGTTAGCAGTTCGACATTGCCGTGTTTCAATGCCTCGGCCAGCGCACAGGTTTCGGCATCCATTTTGCCGCCGCATGTATTGGGAAACGCATCCCAAGTTGTTTGCCCAGCCTCTAGCCAGGTCTCAATTTCCACGCCCAAAGGCACTGAGGACGGCGTCAGGCCTGCATGGCTTAGCCGGTTTCTCAGGTCTGCAATATCAACCTCATCCGGCACAGGTGGGTGCGGGTAACCCCCACTGTGCGGTGGCTCGGTGGGATCTTCTTTGGTGGTCCCACGCGCGTCGTAAATCTGTTCCGCGGCGGTGTAGTCCGGCTCCAGCTCTTCGTAGGGCATGGGCCAGCCGTTAGAGTAGCCCCCCATATGCTGACGCGGCTCAAAATCCTCTTTCCGATAACGTATCAAAGCTGCGCCGTAGAACTTGGAATTGCCACCAACGCAGTAGTAGTTTCCGGGGTTGAAAGGCTTGCCTGCTCCATCCAGCCATGTTTCATCGGGGCGAAAGTGCCCACTAGCAAAGATCGCCCTTGGGTCTCGATCCTGAGGTGAGGGCTGCAATCTCTCACCTCGTTCAAGGATCAGAATGCGACGACCGGACGGGGCCAACGCCGCAGCCAGCGTTGCCCCCCCGATACCCGACCCGATGATTATGACGTCAGCCCGATTCATGGAAGGATCCGCATCTCGCTTTCGGGATCAAAAGCCACGGCCTTTTCCATGTTTACTGCAAAGTTGAAATCCTGCCCCGGTGCGACCTCTGCATCCGAACGCATACGCGCGATCACATCTCGCCCGCCCAATTGCATCGAGACAAAGGTGTCCGATCCAGCGGGCTCCGTCACCACGATACGGTTGGTCATCTGCGCGATGTTCGACGACTTTCGATCCGCACCATCCATATCGGTGATAGTCTCTGGGCGGATTCCCAACAAGATCTCGCGCCCATCCCATGCGGCCAAGTTGTCTTGGCTGAACGGAAGTTGCGCCATAGATCCGTCGTGAACGGCGACCTCTGCATGGGGGCGGCCATTCAAAACCGTAACCTTGGCCGGTAACACGTTCATCGCAGGCGAGCCCATGAACGTTGCAACGAAGATATTCGCAGGCGTGTCATAGATTTCCTGCGGCGTGCCCAGTTGCTGGACATAGCCGCCGTTCATCACGGCGATGCGGCTTGAAAGCGTCATCGCCTCGATCTGGTCATGAGTCACATAAACGATGGTGGTGCCGAGGTTCTGATGCAGCTTCTTGATCTCGGTTCGCATGTCGACGCGAAGCTTGGCATCGAGGTTCGAGAGCGGTTCATCGAACAGGAAGACATCAGGATTCCGCACCAGCGCGCGACCCATTGCAACCCGCTGACGTTGACCGCCCGACAACTGACCGGGCTTGCGATCCAGCAATTGCTCGATCTGCAAGAGCTTGGCAACTTCTTGCATCGCTTTGTCGCGTTCAGGCTTGGGCACCCCGTGCATCTCAAGCCCGAAAGTGATGTTCTGCCCGACCGTCATATTGGGATACAAGGCATAGCTTTGGAAAACCATGGCAATGTTGCGGTTGGACGGGTGCACCCCGTTCATCACCTGATCTTTGATGCGGATTTCACCGCTGGTAATCTCTTCCAGCCCCGCGATCATGTTCAGCAGAGTGGATTTGCCACAGCCCGAGGGGCCGACCAGCACCAGGAACTCTCCCTCCTGCACCGAGATATCGACCTTGTGCAGAACCTCGACCGCCCCGTAGGATTTAGTCGCGTTGTCTATGTCTAGAAAACCCATGAGGTCTTATCCTTTCACCGAACCCGCCATCAGGCCGCGGACGAAGTATCGACCGGCCACGATGTAGACGAGTAGAGTTGGCATGGCCGCCAGAATGGCGCCTGCAAAATGAACGTTGTATTCCTTCACACCGGTTGACGACTGCACCAGATTGTTCAGTGCTACCGTCATCGGTTGGCTGTTGGCATCGGCAAAGGACGCGCCGAACAAGAAGTCATTCCAGATGTTGGTGAACTGCCAGATGATCGACACCACGGCGATCGGCCCAGAACTGGGCAGAAGAATGCGCCAGAATATCTGGAAGAACCCGGCGCCATCGATCTGCGCTGCCCGGATCAGCTCGGTCGGGAACACGGCGTAGTAGTTGCGGAAGTACAGCGTGGTGAAGCCAATCCCGTAGACAACATGGACAAGCGCAAGACCCCAAGTGGTGCCTGCCAGCCCGATTATACCCAACATCCGCGCCATTGGGATCAGAACAATCTGGAACGGGATGAAGCAGGCAAACAGCATCAGACCGAATAGGATGGTGTCGTACTTGAAGCGCCACTTGGTCAGCACATAGCCGTTCAACGCCCCAAGAATGGTCGAGACAATCACCGCAGGAACTACCATCTTGATCGAGTTCCAGAAGTAGGGCTTCAGCCCTGTCGGATCGACGCCGATCTGCGCCGAAGACCATGCCTTGAGCCACGGCTCAATCGTGAACACCTGTGGCAGGTTCATCATGCCGCCACCGGTGATCTCTTCCAAAGGCTTCACCGAGTTCACCAGCATCACGTAGAGCGGTAGCAGGTAGAAAAGACCAAACAACAGCAGCACCAGATAGATCAGCGTGCGCGTAACGCGGCCCGTGCGGATTGCGGTATCCTGAGTTGCTTGGGACATCAGCGTTTCTCCCGCAATTCGGCGTAGAGATAGGGGATCATGATCGCCGCAATGGTCATCAGCATGATCGTGGCCGAGGCCGCACCGATCCCCATCTGATTTCGCGTGAACGTGTAAGAGTACATAAAGGTCGCGGGCAGTTCGGTTGCGCGACCGGGGCCACCCCCGGTCAGGGCGATTACAAGGTCAAAGGTCTTGATCGCAAGATGGCTGAGGATCACAAAGGCCGACAGGAATGCGGGACGCAGTTGCGGGATGATGATCCGGCGGTAGAGGTTCCAGTTAGAGGCGCCATCCATTTGCGCCGCGCGCAGGATTTCATTGTCGATTCCACGCAGACCGGCCAGAAACATTGCCATTACGAAGCCGCTGGTTTGCCAGACGGCCGCTAGAACCACCGTGTAGATGGCGTAATCACGGTTTTTTATCCAATCGAACTCGAAGCTGGTCCAACCCCATGTATGCATGACGTTTTCCAACCCGATGCCAGGGTCAAGGAACCATTTCCACGCGGTGCCGGTGACGATGAAGCTCAGAGCCATCGGATAGAGGTAGATGGGACGCAATAGCCCTTCGCCCCGGATTTTCTGATCAAGGAAGATCGCCAGACCCAGGCCTATACAGGTGCAGATCACGATATAGAGGCTCGCGAAAATCCCCATATTGATCAACGAGGTTTCCCAATGGCTCAGCCGCCACAATTTGTCGTAGTTTTCCCATCCGACCCATCCAAAGGACGGCAGGATGCGACTGTCGGTGAATGACAGGTAGACCGAAAACAGAATGAACCCGTAGACAAAGACCAACATCATCGCCAGCGACGGTGACAGGACCAGCTTGGGTATCCAGTTCTGAAGGCGTGTCTTAAAATCCGCGTCGGCTGAAGCAGCCATGGCGCGCCCTCCTCGTTCGAGTCGTGTTAGATCGGAGCTTTTGCGCCCACTTGGTGACAGGGCGGCCAGACCGCCGCCCCATCGGGAGGATCACTTGTGGATCACTTGGCGATCGAAACGGCGTCAACCAGTTCGGTCACAGCATCTTCGCTGCCGTACTCGCCGTTAAAGTGAGCGGTCACAACGTCATAGACGGCGTTCTTGACTGACGCAGGCGCGGCATGTCCGTGCGCCATCGAGCCGAACAGGTTGCCTGACGAAGCCGCAGCAGCCAAATCCTTCATGCCTTGCTGACCACATGCATCCAGATCACTGCCGTCCACGTCAGTACGAGCCGGGACAGAGCCCTTCACCTTGTTGAAGGCAATCTGGAAGGATGGCGACAGGATCGCGCTGGCCAGCGCGGCCTGCTCGGCCGATACCGTACCGCCCTGATCAAACATCATGAACTGATCAGCGTTAAAGGTAACCTGATCCTGAGTACCCGGGAAGCGGAAACACAGGAAGTCCTCACCCGGCACTTTGCCCGCGTTCAGGAATTCGCCTTTGGCCCAGTCACCCATCATCTGGAAACCGGCTTCACCGTTTATGACCATTGCTGTCGCCAGGTTCCAGTCACGACCCGAGAAGTTCTCATCCACGTTGTCACGGATAAAGGCCATACGGTCGAACGCTTCTTTCATCGCGTCGCCACCCAGCGTTTCCTCGTCCAGGTCGATGAAGGCCGCTTTGTAACCGTCAGGCCCCAGCGTCGACATCGCGATAGCATCGAACACGGTCGCGTCCTGCCATGCCTGACCACCATGCGCGATCGGAGTGATTCCGGCAGCTTTCAACGCCTCAACTGCTGCGACGAATTCGTCCCAGTTGGTGGGCTGAGCAATGCCGTTGGCGTCCAGCACCGCTTTGTTGGCCCAGACCCAGTTGGTCGAGTGTACGTTAACAGGGGCCGAAACCCATTTGCCGTCATGCTTGGCGAAGGCTTTCAGCGCATCTGGGACGACGTCATCCCAACCTTCCTGGGCTGCCACTTCGTTCAGATCGGCCAGCGCGCCCTGATCGGCCCAGTCCAGAATGTCAAAGCCCAGAGCCTGCACAGCAGTCGGCGCGTTGCCGGCCGTCACGCGTGCGCGCAGAACGGTCATCGCCTGCTCGCCACCGCCACCGGCTACAGGCATGTCGGTCCAGCCGATGCCCTGTCCGGACAGGTCGTCCTTGAGAACGTTTAGTGCTGCGGCCTCACCGCCAGACGTCCACCAATGCAGAACTTCCACGTCTTCAGCGTGCGCAAGGCTGGTCGTGCATAGTAGACCTGCTACAAACAGCGATTTTGTCTTCATATATTTACGCATTCTTGTTTCCTCCCTTAATGCGTTATTCTCACTCGGGACCAATCTGGTACCCGGTCTTAGTCTTGCGGAACCCATGGTGCCCGGCTGTTGCCGATGCGCATGACCACTGATTTCACTTCGAAGAATTCCTCGAACCCATATCGTCCGATTTCCCGCCCCTGCCCGGATTGTTTGACCCCACCGAAAGCGACCTCGGGGAACCCGTCCATCCAGGTATTGGTCCAGACCGTTCCCGCTTCTGCTCGGCGGGCAAACTCTAGGCAGGTGTGAACGTTTTCGCTCCAGACCCCTGCCGACAGACCATAAGCGCTATCATTGGTGAGCGCGATGGCTTCGTCCAGTGTTTTGAAAGTCAAAACAGACAGAACAGGCCCGAATACTTCATCGCGGGCAATGGGCATATCAGGCGAGACGTCGGAAATCACCGTCGGCTGATAGAACTGAGCGCCAAGGCCTTCGACTTCCAGCGGCTCACCACCCAGATAAATAGTCGCACCAGAAGCCTGCGCCTGTTTGACATACGCGTCGATTTTTGAGTTGTGCTCGGACGTTACGATAGCCCCAACCTGCGTCGTCGGGTCCAGAGGATCGCCGAATTTGACTTTGCGCGACAGGGCGACGACGCGTTCGCGGAAGTCGTCAGCTATATCCTCGTGCACAATGATGCGACTGCTTGAATTGCAGCATTGACCAACGTTGAAATAGACACCGAACACAACCGCATCAGCGGCTGCATTCAGATCGGCGTCGGGAAAGATGACCTGAGGGTTCTTGCCCCCAAGCTCAAGCGCGACCTTCTTGAGTGTATCCGATGCTACTGCGCTGATCGTCTTGCCCACAGCGGTCGAGCCCGTAAAGCTGATCATGTCCACGCTGTCATGGCTCGACATCACACTGCCAACGGGAACTCCGTAGCCCAGAACGATATTGCATACACCGGCAGGCAACCCGGCTTCGATCAGCAACTCGCCCAGCATCAAGGTTGTCGACGGTGTCATCTCAGACGGTTTCACAACAACGGTGCAGCCAGCCGCCAACGCGAAGGGCAGTTTCTGACTGAGTATCCAGAACGGGAAATTCCATGGTGTGATGATGGACACGACACCGATGGGTTCCTTCAGCACGACACCCATCATGTCTGCGCCAAGAGTATTGTGGCTGTCGCCGTGCGTGCTGCGTGCCAATGAGGCCGCATAGCGCCAAAGGTCTGCTGCACCGCCGACCTCGCCCTTGGATTGGCTGATCGGCTTACCGCTTTCCAGCGTTTCGATCAGTGCAATCCGGTCGACATTCTGTTCAATCAGGTCGGCAACCTTAAGCAAAACGGTGGCCCGCTCCTTGCCCGATGCCCGACTCCACACACCGCTGTCGAACGACTTGCGTGCCGCCAAGATCGCCGCCTCAGCTTCAGCTTCGCCACCCAAGGCTGACCGGCTGACGATGTGCCCGTGCGACGGCGAGCGCCGTTCGAACGTCTCACCCGATGCGCTATTCTGCCACCTGCCATCGATGAGATGCCGACCTTCAAACACAGGCGGCAGCTCGAACGGGATAGCAGGGTTGATGGTGATATCTTTCATATTGTCAAAGGCCCGAAAATGTGGGGTTACGTTTTTCCATGAACGCTGCGACGCCTTCTTCGCGGTCCGCCGAGGCCGCAATCGCTGCACTACCAAGGGCTTCGACCACGGCATGAGAGTCTTCACCGACCGCTGCATGGATCATGTTTTTTGAGATTTCGGTAGCGCGGGGCGAAAGGTCGCTTAGTTCGGTTGTGATCTCAAGCGCGCGCGCCAGAACGTCGTCAGAAACCTCGGTCGCATAGCCCAAGGCCACGGCGCGGTCGGCACCAATACGGCGCCCGAAGAGTGCCATCTCTTTCACCGCAGCTTCGGGGACCAGCCGGGTCAACCGCTGTGTCCCGGACCAGCCGGGCACAATCCCAACCCGAGCTTCGGGCAAAGCCAGCGTGGACCGCGGGGTCATCAGGCGCAGATCGCAGCAACTGGCCAGCTCTAGCCCGCCGCCAAACGCGTGGCCGTTGATCGCAGCAATTGTCGGTTTGCCGATCCGCGCCAGACGGTCAAAGATACGATGTCCGTCACGGACCCAATGGCGAGCGAATTCGGCGGGGCTCAGCCCACCCCAAGCGCCAATGTCCGCCCCGCAGCAAAACGCTTTTTCCCCTGCGCCAGTCAGAACGAGCGCACAAATGGACGTGTCACGCTCGACGTCTTTCAGGCCAGCCTCCAGCGCGTGCAGCATATCTACAGTTAGCGCATTAAGCTTGGCCTCGTTGTCCAAAACCAGGACAGCGGTTGCACCTTCGATATGAATGCGCAGCTTGCTCACAGTGTCATTCCCATCGGGCCAACTGCGAATAGCGACTTGGACATTTGAACCGCGTTTTCCGCGACTTTGACGCGACCGCCTGAAGCTTCGACAATATCGCGCTGCGCCTCAATGCCGGGCATGATTTCCGTCGCGACCAGCCCCTGATCCGTAAGGCGAATGACACACCGCTCGGTCACATAGAGCACCTCCTGACCGGTTTCCCGGGCACGGCGGCCCGAAAATGTGACATGCTCGACCTGATCTACCATCTTGGTGAATTTTCCTGGGGCATTCACTTGGATACCGTCATCCGTCAGATCAATCTTGGCGCCGGCTTCGAACCAGCCCGAGAACACGATCTTTTTGGCTCGCGCTGTGATATCGACAAAGCCACCGCATCCTGCGGTCAGATAAGGCTTTTTACCAAGTTTGGAGACGTTTACATTACCTTCTACATCGACCTCGAGGAACGAGAGGAACGACATGTCGAACCCGCCGCCCTGGAAATAGATGAATTGCTGCGGTGACGGCACAAATGCGTGCGCGTTGGATGCGCACCCAAAGGCAAACCCGGTCAATGGGACGCCGCCAACAGCCCCCTGCTCGATCGCCCATGTCACCGCCTGAGGATGCCCCTCTTCCAACAAAACACGCGGGACCATTGCGCTGATGCCAAAGCCCAAGTTGGCGCTCATGCCGCTGCGCAGTTCTTGGGCGGCACGACGCGCGATGACCTTTTCGACACCATGCTCGGCCAGTGAGAAGCTGTCCCAAGGGCGCATAATCTGGCCAGAGATCGCAGGGTCATACAAGGTCTCTGTCGTTTGCATCTGCTCTGAGTCTTCAACGATCAGGTCGACTAGATGCCCCGGCACGCGCACGTCATGGGGGCGCAAGCTACCTGCGGCAGTCACTCGTTGAACCTGTGCGATCACGAGCCCGCCGTGGTTGCGTGTGCAAATCGCTTGCTCCAATCCGCCCAGATAGGCACCTTCATGTTCATAAGTCAGGTTGCCAAACTCATCCGCCGTGGTCGCGCGCAAAACGCACACGTTCGGATTGATGTTTTGGAAGTGCAACCAAGTCTGACCGTCGAATTCCTTTCGGTTAACAATTGGAGCCGCCGCACCACGCGCGTTCATCGCGCATCCTTCCCGAACAGGATCCACGAAAGTCTCAAGCCCGACCTGTGTGAGAACACCGGGTCGATGCGCTGCGGCTTCGCGATGCATATCGAACAGAATTCCCGATGGCACGTTGTATGCGGCCACTCGATCTTCGACGATCATCTTCCAGATTTCCGGCATCTCAAGGCTGGAAGGGCCCGACGGGTATGAACCGGCGAGAACGCGGCTTAGCAGTCCATCCTGCGCCAGATAATCCATTCCCTTCACGCCATACATATCCCCGGCGGCGATTGGGTGCAGCGTTGTAATGTTGCGCGGATGCCCTTCAGTGCGAAACCGCTCTCCGAGTGCCTTCAGCACGAGGTCAGGGCACCCGAGCGCAGAAGACGACGACACGGTGACAACCGCATTGTCTGGGATGCGAGAAACGGCCTCGGAAACGGAAACAAGCTTGTTCATCAAAAACCGCCATAATCTATGTTGATACGATCACCCGACGCTGCGGCCTCGCGAACGCTCAGCGCGATTGACAGCGATTTCACTCCATCAGGCCCGTCGGCAGCAGGACGGCCTTGTCCCGCCGCTGCGGCGACAAACTCCGAAACGCCTTGAACATAGAGAGAGTGGTCCGAAAACGGGATCTCTTCACTTCCGGCTTCAGTCACCAACTGTATTGCCCCAACCGGGCGCTGCGTCACGACGCCATCCGCAAAAATCGAACCCTCGGTTCCATGCACCTGCAGGCCAGACCCGGCAAAGGGGTGCGTAAAGCTTTCATGCGTCATGACCATCGCGCCCGAGGGCATCGTCCAGACGGACATGCACGAGTCTTCGACACCCTGCCCCATCCCAGAACTGGCCATTTGCGCGACGACAGACACCGGATCCTCGTTCAGCAGGAAACGCGTGACATCGGCGTCGTGAACAACGATATCAGGGATCACGCCACCGCCAGCATCGGCAGAGTTGATACGCCACCCCTGCAAGTTCTCGGGCAAATGCACTGCGTGATGGATGCGCAGCGAAAGAACCTCTCCGACGCGCCCATCTGCGATCAGGTCACGAATGGCACGATGACTGCCAGAGCATCGCAGGTGGTGATTTGTACCAAAAGTCACGCCAGCCGCGTCGGCCGCGCGCACCATTTCGACAGCCTCCGCTTGCGTCATCCCGAGCGGCTTTTCACACAGAACATGCTTACCAGCCGCGATGGCAGCCATCGCCTGACCATGGTGCTTCTCATTTGTGGAAGAAATATAGACGGCTTTCACGCCATCGTCAGACAGCGCTGTGTTCAGGTCTGTGGTTGCATTGGGAATACCGTGCTCCTTAGCCCAGGCTTGCACCCGGTCAGAGGAATTACTCACGACCCAGGTCACGTCGTTGCCTGCCTGCTGACGCACCGCGTCCAACATATATTGCGAAGCTATAGTGCTCGCTCCGACAAATGCCCAGTTCATCTGATTTCCCTACAATTGGAACGTTCCAAAGTATATAATGGAACGTTCCAAATTTGACAAGAAAAAACTCTGTGCCCACCTTAAAGGTAAGAAAACATGGATAAAAACGCGGCGCTCGATGCCTCATCCAAAACTATCACCGGGAATCGAAGATATTCACACCGTGTCGGCACTCTGACTGAGTCGCAGAATTTGCCGAGCGTCACTCGCTTCATTGCGTTAGAGCAACACCTTCCACCGTCACCCTGTGCATAAGACGTCGAAACCCATGGTAGTCGTTGATCGCTTTGTGCCACGTCGCTCTGTTATCCCAAATGGCGATATCCCCTTCCTGCCAACGCAGGCGACATTGGAATTCAGGCTGCTTGCAATGATCATAAATCATACCCAGCATTGCGGCAGACTCATCCACGCTCAAGCCTTTGATTTTGGTCGTGAACACAGGGTTGACGAACAACCCGCGCCTACCGCTGAGAGGATGCGTGATGACAACGGGGTGCAAAGCGTCTTGCGTGGCAGCTTCGGCGTTCCCCAAACGGCCGCTTTCTGCGGCTTCTGTGTCCATGATGCTGGCTCCAAAGACATGGCGAGAGGAATGAACCGCCCTCAAACCATCTAAGAAACCACGCATCGTGGGCGACAAAGCTTCGTAGGCGGCAGCCATCGACACAAACAACGTGTCGCCACCATGGGGCGGAACCTCCAGGGCGTGCAGGATCGAGCCCATAGCAGGCTCCTGATCATAGGAGTGGTCAGTATGCCACCCCTCTCCCACAGCTTCTTTCTGATCCTTCTCTTTCAACACCGTGGCAATCTCAGGATAGCCGTCCACCGGTTTGAAAAATCGGTTCACGTTGATTGGGCCGAACCTTCTCGCAAAGGTCAGATGCTCTTGCGGGCTAACGCTTTGGCCCCTCAGTGCGATAACGGAGTACTTTGCAAAGGCTGACACAATTGCGTCGAATTGATCTTCACGCCGGATGTCTGCCCCGACGATTTCCGCACCCAATCCACCGGTGAGAGGTTTTACTTCCATGCGCCTTCCTCCCTGCTTCGCTCAGCCTAGAAGACGAGAAATATCACTTCAAAGCAATCGGCTTGGCTTCGTACAACTCCAATGGAAGATCGTCCGGGTCGCTGAAGAAAGTGAACCGATGCCCGGTATACTCATCGACACGGATGTCTTCGACGAGGACACCTTTCTGTTCCAGACTGTCTTTTAGCGCTTCGATATCATCCACAACAAACGCAAGATGCCGCAGACCTTGTGCTTCGGGGCGAGAGGTGCGTTTGGGCGGGGTGGGAAAGGAAAACAGTTCAATCTGAGAGCCGTCCGGCAATGCCAAATCCAGCTTCCAAGATTGCCGCTCAGCCCTGAAATTCTCGGCAACAATCCTCAAACCAAGCGTCTCTGAATAAAACGCCTTGGACCGTTCATAGTCCGAACAAATGACTGCAGCATGGTGGATTGCTTTCAGACTGGTCACGGGCAGTTATCCTCATTATATCAATAGCTTAAACCAAATTCTTAAGGTAATTTTTCACTACACCTTCGATGCTGATCGAGAAAACCAAGAGCTGTTTGGCCAAACTTGGCAACCGAACCATACAGGAAAACAGAGCAGTATTCATCAAGCGTCTGTGAACTCGCAGCCGACGTTGTAGGCAACTCGTGCCAGCGGCGGCTCGCGGCTCGAAAACAACCTTCAAAAAACATGTTTCGTGATTTCCGATTTGAGAGCCAATGCCGCCACTCTCGGCCGCCTACAAAATCTTTTGAAAGAACTGAGCATTGCTCTCAGACAAATTCGAACCAATCTCAATTGCGCCAGTTGGAACAGTCCTCAATGCCGCGCAAAGATCGCGCCACTCAAGCAAATTCAATCTGAGCAAGTTTTTTTGATGGAACTGCCTCGACCCGTAAAGCGAGACTGTCGGAACATAGTCAAGTAGGCCACTTCCTCTTTCACCTTTCAGAAGAGTAACTTGATCAGCTGTCCAGATGCTCCGTCGCTCCACCGAAGAAGAAAGCTGTTTGATAATCCAACTCCGTTGAGGCCAAACGTGACCAACCCTTAACAGTGTTTTTGAAAAGGTCCCCCTAGGTCGCGTTTAAAATCGGACCATCCAGCAAACTGACCAAATCTCCAAAGTATCCTCCAGAACGGGCTGGACGCGTAGGATCAGAGGTGATTGCGACAGCAAGGTTTCGCTCAGGATGGGCCGCTATGATTTGGCCTCCATACCCACGCGCCAATGCATAGCCCGAAGGGGAAAGAAACCAGCCATAGCCGTAGTCTAGTCCAGAGAAAGGTGAACGGCCGTGCGGCTTGGTCGATTCCAAAACCCAACGCTCAGGAATGATTTGCGTGTTGGCAAAAGCCCCGCGGTCCCGAAGCAACACCGCGATCTTCAACATCGAACTCGGCGTAATCGCCATTTCGTTCCCACCCAAGTAGTAACCCTGTGGATCCTTCGTCCAAGCGGGGATCTCGATACCAAGTGGTGCACCCAGCCTCTCTCGCGTCAGTCTCAATAGGCTTTGTCCGGTCGCCACGGTCAACGCTGCGCCAAGCACATGGGTCGATCCTGTAGAATAGAGCATCTGCTCTCCGGGTTCAGCAACCATCGGTCGTGTCAACGCGTCCGCGATCCAGTTGGGAGAGTTGATCCATTCTCCGTAGTTGCTGCCCGAGGTTCTTTCGAGTCCTGCCCGCAGCGTCACCAGATCCTCCATCGTAATGCTTTCGGAACCGGGTGTCGCATTAGCGGGCAAAAGTCGCGGCGCGACCTCCTGCAAGGTGGCATCTACAGATGGGATTTCCCGCCGGTCGATCGCCGTCCCAAGCAACAAAGCCACAATGCTTTTCGAACACGACTTTATGTTGGCCGGTCTATCTAGGCCTGCACCCTGTTGGGCCTGCGCGAAAATGACCTCATTTCCGCGTTGAATTTGCAGTGAATGCAACTGCGGAAGACCGCTGACTACATCATTCAGCGCCACCGTTTGTCCCCGCGCAATATACGGAGCACAAATTGCGGTTGCGGTTGCCAACAGGAACTTGCGACGTGTAATCATGGCATTCATTTGGAACCAAATCTCGGAATGTCCAGACACCTCCGCAACATCCTAGGATTTATTGTCCAAGATGTAAGAAAGCCTCCGCAAACGAAAAGTGGGATTTGAGGCAACAGGAGGCTTCGCTTGTAAACTTGGCCAGCATCCTAGCGCGCAAGAACTGTGGTAGACTGAGCCCGAGGACATTCTAGCAGGAGATTTCCCGTTGCTACCGAATTCACTCCGTCTCGCACTCTCGGTCATAACAATCGCCATGTCGGTGGGCGCCCTACCGGACCGCGCCAATGCGATAACGCAAGATGTTCCAGCGTGGCTACAAAAGCACGTGGGTACCGGTGAAGGGCAAATCGCGCCAATCGTTTTAGAAAGGGCACGAGCTCTTTACATCAAGAAACTACGCCGAGGCGAAGTCAGGAACCCCTGCTACCTGGCCAAGGACGCAACCCGCCCCAGCACTGCAAGAAACGGCAATCCGGGCAAGCGTTTTTATGTCATCTGCGAGTCACAAAAGTCCTTCCGAGCGGTTTCGTCCGGCTATGGCAACGGCCGAAAACTACAACGCGCCAATTTTTCGAATGGCCGACAATGCGCGAAGAACTTCAGCAACGCAGAGGGCTCTAAACTAACCGCCGGAGGCGCCTATGTGACGGCTGAAACCCGCACGTCTTTCAAAGGTTACCACAGTCATTCCGGCAAAACGCAGCCGTTCTATCGCACTTTCCTTTTGTTTGATGGTGAAGGAGAAACGAGCAATGCTCGGGAGCGGGCCATCGGAGGCCATCCGGCTGTCTTCCTTAAGTGGCAATGTCGGTTCAAAAACCCTCAAAGCTCTCATGCAGACAACGATGGCTATGTCCCCTACGGAAGGCTTGTGAACTACACCGGTGGTCGTAGCAATGGTTGCACAACCTGGTCGCAATCCGCCTCAAAAGAGATTTTGGCGCTTGTAGAAGGGAACCCGACAACCCTGTATATCTACCCTGAATCCAAAGACATAAACGCTGTCGCCAAGGCGGTGAAAAAGGGAAAATCACTTTCTCGAGCTGGAGTTTACTGGAACGCAGCTTGCCTAAAAGCGATTGGCGAACCAAAGTTTTGGCCCAAAAGCAGCCTACAGCCGATCATAAATAGTTGGAGAGCATCTTTGCCCAAACAGCCGCCGTTGGAATTGCCGATCTGCAAGTAAACTGCAAAGCAGAACCTAGGCGCGCTGTCCTTCAAGCCTTTGTTCTGTGGGCGCGACGCTGACGTTCATTGCATTTCGCTCAATGTGTGCTTTGATGGGTGCTGTCAGACAAATTCGAACCAGTCTCAGTTAAGCCAGTATAGCCGCCCTTTATACCGCAGCAAATTCGCACCACTCGGCGAGAGCCGCGGCGTGTGTCAGCTTGAAGGTATCTCTGCTGACTAGTGACCTTTCCTAGTTGAAGTAGTTGTATGAGGCGAAGCAATCCGTCACGACGGTCCGCTTTACCGTGCCGATTCATGAATTTCTCGAGTAATTTCAATGCCGCCTGTTTGTTTCGGCGTTTGGTGACAACGGCTTCCAGCACTTCGCCCTCATGATCTACGCCCCGCCAGAGGCAGTACCTGTTAACATTCACTTCCAAAAAATAAATTATCCATGTGCCACTTCCAGTTTGAGAACGTGCGCAGCTGCTGCGCACGCTTTTTTCCGAGCTCAGCAGCAAGCATGTGGTGAAACAGGTTCCGTAAAGATCGGACGGTTTTGTGGCTCACCTCAATTCCCCGTTCATACAACAGATCTTGAACGTTTCGCGGCAACAATGAGAACGGAACATAAAGCACTACAGCCAAATGAACGATCTCGGGTTTGATCTTAAAAAAATTGAATGGCAATAGTGTAATCACATGCGAAGGTCACAAGAGTGAACTGCACTCTTCTATCCAAGTTCTTCTGACTAGACCCTTCTAAATATCCACCAGTTTTCGCTATCCAGTTCGGCTTCTTGGTTGATGCAACAATGGTTCTGAGCTTGCGTAGGGCGTCACTTCACTCCGGCGAAGAGTATTTGTTTCTTGCGGTCTGCATCCCTTTGACACACAACGAAATCCTCCTCATGCAAAAATCCCTTAGGGGAGGACGCAACTGAGAAATGCCCAAAATCATCTCGCCCAGCAACTAGCGCAACCAAAGTTTTCACGCCGTTTTGCTGTTTCATTGAGGGCTTTATGAAACGCAACGCCGCACCGATGCGTCTATCGTCTGTGTTATTGGGCCCTGATGCGTGGAAAAGATGCCCGTGATGCATGGACGCCTGCCCAGCACGCAATTCGGCAGCGACTGCATCTTTTTCGTTCACATCGACTGCGATTTCCTGCCCACGTGACAACAGATTGTTTTCACTGAAGGTGTCCACGTGAGGCACGATACGGCTTTTGTGGCTGCCAGGAAGAAACTTCATACACCCGCTTTGCTCAGACGCTTCTGAAATCGCAACCCAGCACGTAACTTCTTCAGCATCATCCAATCCCCAATAGGTCAAGTCTTGGTGCCACGAGACTATTTTCGATGACCGCACTTCTTTTACGAAAAGTGCACCGCTCCAAACCATGAGGTCCGGCCCCAACACCGTTGAAGCAGCTTCAATCAGCTTCGGATGGCGCAGAAGTGCATCGAATGATGGTATCAGCCTGTCCGGATAGGAATACAGAAGCTTGAGTTTCTCCGGGTCGTCTCTGAGAATGCGCTCTGCTTTCTCAAAATCATCGCGCAGCGTTTGGACCTCTGAAGCTGTAAGGATATCCAGAGGAGCTACGAAACCATCTCGTTCATAAGTCTTTGCAATATCACGCGTTCGTCTATCCATTGTCACTATCCGGAAAAGTTAACTGCACCTTCATTGATTGGCTTCGATCAGACGCAACCTCGAAAGCAGTGACGGCCTCGCCAACCTCGAAGGAATGCGTCACCAATTGGTCGACATTTATTAGTCCGCTTCGCATCATCTCGACCGCGACTGAGAACTCGGAATGGAAACGGAAAGACCCGCGAAGCACTATCTCTTTTGCAGTCAACGCCTGCATCGGCACTGTCATATCTCCGCCCAGACCAAGCTGAACCAATGTTCCACCTGGTCGCAAGCATGTGACGCCAGAAGCCAGAGCCGATTGAGCACCAGAACACTCCAGTTGGACATCAACCTGGCCCTTGTCCTTTTCAAACTGCTCCAGTTTTTGCGGATCGGCGTAGGTGTTGATGACATCGTCTGCCCCGCATTCACGCGCCAGAGCGAGGGTCTGGTCCGAGATATCCGTCGCCACTATTCTGGCCGCCCCAGAACGACGCGCCGCCAAGATCGTGAGGCAGCCGATCGGACCGCATCCCGTGATGAGTACCGTTTTACCCAGGAGGCTCCCGGCTTGTTTAATCGCGTGCAAACAGACCGCTAAAGGTTCGGCCATGGCGGCCTGCGCAGGGCTCAACCCGTCTGCCGGAACGCATTGACTGGCTTTCGCCACGAGTTTGCTTTGAAAAGCGCCTTGGATATGTGGAAACGGCATCGCGCTGCCATAGAACTTCATATCAAGACAGTGGTTTTGCTGCCCGTTCAGACAATAGATGCAGGTTTGGCAAGGGCGGGATGGAGAAACTGCAACCAGTTGACCAAGGTGTAGCCCCTCCACACTTGACCCAGCTTTCACGATTTCCCCGGCGACTTCATGTCCTAGCACCATCGGTTGACGCAGCTTGATCGCACCGAAACCACCGTGGTTGTAATAATGTAGGTCAGAGCCGCAAATCCCACCCGCGCGCATGGCGATCAAGACTTCGTCTGGCCCCACGTCGTAAACGTCCCGGTTTTCCAACCTCAGATCTTTTGCGGCATGGATAACAACAGCAACACTAGCCGAAGACATTGCACGGACTCCCTATACAGATTGCCAAAAGATACGGATAGTCGGTGCTGACAACCAAGGGATTTTTGCATGACGCTTGAAATGTTCAATTTAAAGGGAACACGCGCACTCGTAACGGGCTCTAGCCAAGGCATTGGATTTGCGTTGGCTCGTGGCTTGGCTGCAGCCGGTGCGCAGGTCGTTTTGAACGGGCGCGACACCGCGAAACTAGCAACAGCCGCATCCGAGTTGAGCGAAACAGGCGCCTCAGTACGTGAACTTTCGTTCGATGCGACAGATCATGAAGGTGTCCGATCTGCCGTGGATAACTTTGAAGAGAACGTCGGACCCATAGACATCCTGATAAACAACGCCGGAATGCAACATAGGACGGAGTTACAGGATTTCCCTGCTGATGCGTTCGAGCGCCTGCTTCAGACAAATGTAGCGTCCGTCTTTCACGTCGGTCAGGCTGTGGCACGGCACATGATTGAAAGAAAGTCAGGTAAGATCATCAACATTGCATCGGTGCAATCCGCATTGGCACGACCGGGTATTGCGCCTTACACGGCGACAAAAGGTGCCGTGACCAACCTTACAAAAGGCATGGCTACTGATTGGGCTAAGTATGGTCTGAACTGCAACGCCATTGCGCCCGGGTATTTCGATACACCTTTGAACGCCGCATTGGTTGCTGACCCAGAGTTCAGTGCATGGTTGGAGAAACGTACCCCGGCCGGTCGCTGGGGCAATGTAGAAGAACTTGTCGGTGCCGCCATATTCCTTGCCTCCCCCGCTTCCAGTTTCGTCAATGGACATACTCTCTATGTCGATGGTGGAATAACGGCGTCACTTTGATTTGTGGCGTTCAATCGTCTGCTAAGCACGATTGACGGTAGATGCCGTCTATAGCGCCGACGCCAATGCAATCACCACAACAACCATCAACGAAGCCGCCATCGCAAAGTTGATCCTTTGATGCGATCTCTCGCTCAAATCAAGGCTGCCCAGCTTTGCGCCGGCACCCAGCCAGATCATGTGCACTGGCACCCAAATCATGTTGAAAACTATGATTTTTATGACGACCTCCCAAACGGGCGCATCGGGCAAAAAGGCAAACCCTGAAAACAATGCTGTGCCGACCACGTAAGCCTTGGGATTAATGAACTGAAGTGTCAGCCCGTTCGCAAACCCAAGTGGCGTGACCGCAGGGGAAAACCCGACCTTTGAGCCAGCGCTAGCAATACGCCAGGCGAGAAATCCCAAATACCCGACAGAGGCGAATAGCAGGAAAGTTCTAAGCACCGGAATAGCCAAAGCTACCGCAGCGACTCCGGAGACAACCAACATCATGTTGATGAACCCGCCCAGCATCAAACCGGCCACAAAAGCTAGTCCAGCTCGAAAACCAAATGCTGATCCAATGCCTGCAGTTGTTAAAACACCTGGGCCCGGCGTAATCAGCAGAAAGAAAACCGCAACAGCAAACTCAAACACTATTCAGATTGGCCTTTTACAGATCCCTGCATTCCGGCACAGCTGTGATCACCGATCCGTCCTTTAGGTGTTGCAGGAGATTGTCGACAGTCAGGTCACCCATTGCTGCACGCGTCTCAATAGTCGCGCTACCAGCGTGAGGGAGCAGAACGACATTGGACAGCTCGCGCAATGCTTTTGGAACACGCGGTTCGTCCTCAAAAACATCAAGCCCCGCCCACCCGAGCTCACCGTTTTGCAATGCATTGATGAGGGCAGTTTCGTCGACGACCGAACCTCGGCTAACGTTTATTAAAGTGCCGCCTGCCCCTAACGCGCGCAGCACCTCAGCGTTGACCAGCTTATTCGTCGACGGACCGCCGGGAGTGATGCATATGAGGACGTCCACATGTTCTGCCATTTCAACCAAATTGTCGAAATACCGGTATGGGACATCCTTTTGATTGCGGGTGTGATAAGAAATTTCGGGGGCCCACGGCTCCAACTTATCAACGATCGCCTGACCAATGCGACCAAGACCAAGAATGCCTATTTTTTGATTGTCGGCTGATCGCGTCAAAGGGGCATTGCCTTCAACTTCCCACCGTCCGGACCGAACGTAATCATCGTCACGTATGAGCTCTCGATAACATGACAGAAACAGCAGAAGGGCGGTGGTTGCGACTTCTTTGTTCAAAACATTGGGCGTGTGCGTCACAACAATCCCGCGCTCAGCTGCTGCATTTGCGTCGACGGCGTCGTAGCCGACCCCATAGACACTGATCATCTTCAGATTACTGAGTGATGTCATCAGGTCATGAGGAACACCATCGTGCCCGTTCGTAACGATATGCGTAACACTTTCCGCGTTGAAATCGTCCAATTGATGAATGTCGAACGCTGCTGACAGGCGCTCTCGCATCCGTTCTGTGATCCCTCCGATTTGCAACAAGTCAGTCATCTTGGCCGACCTTTTGCCGCTGAACACCAAGTCCATCGATGCGAAGCTCCATCACGTCGCCTTTTTTAAGATAAACTGGTTCCGGTTTTATCCCCATTCCGACACCGGGCGGTGTTCCAGTTGAAATGACGTCACCGGGGTGCAGTGTGAAAAGTTGGCTTAGATGCTCAATGATCTCGGCAACGGAAAAGATCATCGTAGCAGTATTCCCGGTTTGCTTGCGCTGACCGTTTACATCCAATGACATACCAAGGCTTTGGGGATCAGGCACCTCATCCCGGGTCACTAGCCACGGGCCGGTAGGGCCAAATGTGTCGCAAGACTTGCCTTTGGTCCATTGACCGGTCAGTTGAGTTTGAAAATGCCTTTCTGACACATCGTTTACGATGCAATAGCCCGCAACATGTTCGAGCGCGTCGGCCTTGGAAACGTATTTGGCCGTCTTGCCGATGACGACCCCCAGTTCGCATTCCCAGTCGGTGTGTGTAGATCCCCGCGGCATGACAACATCGTCATATGCCCCAATGACCGCTGAGTTAGCCTTGAAAAAAAGTATTGGATGCTCGGGAATATCTGCGCCGGTTTCTGCGGCATGGTCCGAGTAGTTCAAACCGATGCAAAGAAATTTACCGATGTCACCGACACACGGCGCGATACGAGGATCACCCTCCACAATTGGCAGGTTTTTCGGATCCAATGAGCGCAAATTATCAAGCATTCCATCATCCAGCGTATCCCCCGCAATATCATGGATATGAGCGGACAGATCCCGCAATTGACCCTCAGAGTCGATCAGGGCCGGCTTTTCCGAGCCCTCGGCTCCGTAACGAACAAGTTTCATTTCTGTTCCTTTTAGTGGTTATCGCGTGGCATGAAGGCTCGCGCGATATCGCGGTAGTTTTCTGCGCCCTTGAGCGTCATACCGCGATCCAAACGATCTACTTTTTCGCGGAATATTTCCTGCCACGGGGATTGGTTGGGCGGCATTGCATACCCACCCTTTGCCTCCAGATCGCGGGCGCGTTCATGCAGCTCTTCGAGCGAAACCAGCATATCTGCTGAGCCTTTGCCAAGATCGATGCGCAGTCGGTCACCATTTCGCACCAAGGCCAACCCACCACCCTCTGCAGCCTCGGGTGAAGCATTCAGGATAGACGGACTTCCTGATGTACCGGATTGCCGTCCATCACCGATGCAAGGAAGGGCTTCGATGCCTTGCTTTATCAAATATGCGGGCGGACGCATGTTCACGACCTCTGCGGCACCCGGGTATCCTTTTGGCCCTGCTCCGCGCATAATCAGAATACAGTTTGCGTCGATGTTTTCTGCGGGATCATCGATCCGATGGTGAAAGTCCTCAGGCCCATCAAACACAATCGCCCTGCCCTCAAACGCATTTGGATCATCCGGGTTCGACAGGTAGGTCTCTCGAAATGCCTTGGAGATCACAGATGTCTTCATAATCGCGCTTTCGAACAGGTTACCCGAGAGATTGATAAACCCCGCCTGTTGCTTAACCGGGCTACCGACTGGCTTGATTACTTCGCTATTCTGAGACCGGCGCGCCGAGCAATTATTGCCAATCGTCTTGCCGTTCACCGTTGTCGCATCTGGATGCGGCAGCAATCCAGCATCAAGCAGCTCTCCGACAACGGCGGGAACACCCCCGGCCTGTTGGTAATCTTCGCCCAGATACTCACCCGCAGGCTGCATGTTAACCAACAGTGGAACGTCGTGGCCAAGTTTCTGCCAGTCGTCGTTGTTCAATGGAACATCAAGATGCCGGGCGATTGCATTCAGGTGGATTGGCGCGTTCGTCGATCCACCAATCGCCGAGTTTATAACAATCGCATTCTCAAAAGCCTGACGTGTCATCACATCGCTGGGGCGTAGATCCTCCCAGACCATGTCCACAATACGTTTACCGGTTTCATAACTGATTTGACCGCGCTCTCTATACGGGGCTGGTATGGCTGCTGATCCGGGCAATTGCATACCCAACGCCTCGGCAAGCGAATTCATGGTCGTTGCTGTCCCCATCGTATTGCAATAACCAACCGAAGGCGCTGCGGCGGCTGCGATTTCCATGAACTCATCGGTGTCAATTTCATCAGCCGCAAGGTCTTCGCGCGCTTTCCAAATAACCGTGCCCGATCCAGCGCGTTCACCTTTCCACCAACCGTTAAGCATGGGGCCGACCGACAGGGCGATCGCCGGGATGTTGACAGTCGCAGCGGCCATAAGAAGTGCGGGCGTGGTCTTGTCGCAACCAATGTTAAGAACAACGCCATCAATCGGATACCCGAATAGACTCTCAACCAAGGACAGATAAGCCAGATTGCGGTCAAGTGAGGCCGTTGGCCGCTTACCGGTTTCTTGTATCGGGTGGACTGGTATTTCGATGCACGTTCCCCCGGCGGCGATGATTCCGTCGCGAACGCGTTTGGACAACTCGATATGATGCCGATTACATGGGCTCAAATCACTTCCGGTTTGAGCAATGCCAATGATCGGTTTGCCTGATTGCAGCTCCCCACGGGTCAACCCGTAATTCAGGTATCTTTCCAGATACAATGCAGTCATCTCAAGGTTCTCGGAATTCATAAACCACTTACGAGATCGCAGATCGTCCTTTGATACTTTTGTCATTGGGCTGACCAACCTCCGTCAATTTTACGTGTGTGTCCTGTGGTGCATGCACTCTCATCCCATGCCGGATAGACGATCAATGCAGCAATCTCTTCCGCTTTCGCTATACGCCCGGCAGACTGACGCGCCACGAATTGAGCGAGCGCTTCTTCTCTGCCGCCCAGCTGCTCGCCCAACGCTTTTATGCGGTCACACGAGCTGGGATTGTCGACTGTTCCTAGGCAAATGCAATTGCACCGAATTCCTTGCGCTATGAAATCCACGGTCACCAATTTCGTCACCCCAACAACGGCAGCCTTTGTCGTGCGCACCATTGAGCGCAGATTGAGGTCCATGGCGAAATCCCATTCACCATCCGTTGCATCAAGAATAGTTCCGTGATGCACGAACCCGTCGCCGTTGAACAAATCATCTGGATTCAATCGCGCGACCCCATGATGAATACTGCTATTATTCGCCACATTCATCTCGAAAATTTCGTGATTTTCGAGATTCTGACCGCGAATCGAATTTAGATTTTTGGAGTTTATATCCGTAGCATAGACTTTCGCACCCCTTCTTGCCGATGCAATCGTGCTTGCAATTCTGATCCCTTGTGAGGTGGCTATGGATAGGTCGCGCTTCTCCTTAAGCCTTTCTAACATATAAACATTCCGACTCATAAGGTGGCGGTTGAACACGTGTTATTTCGTTCCACAGATCAACCGAAAAGCAAAGAAACCTTGGCGGTCTAGCAACGACTTCTGGCATGTGGGCCCAGAGCCGTTAGCGTATGACAGAGATTTTGGTTTGGCCATAACCATGCGTGGCGCACCTTGGGAAGGACGTAGATGATGAGCAAGCAGTTCAAAGTGGCTCTGTTGGGAACCGGCCTGATGGGTGCCCCCATGGCGCGGAATATTTTGCGCGCGGAATTTCCGCTCACTGTTTGGAACCGCAGCTTAGAAAAGGCAAAACCGTTAGCAGCAGAAGGCGCGACGTTGGCGGAAACTGCCCCGCTGGCGATTTCGGGTGCAGACGTAATAATAGCGATGCTCTCGGATGGATACGCGACCCGCGCGCTACTTTCTGACGAGGCTTTCCGCGAACAACTCAAACCAGGGATGATCTGGATTGATATGTCCAGCGCCAAACCCGAACATGCCAGAGAGCAATCCGCGCAATTGTCCTTGATGGGGGTGCAGCATCTGGACGCCCCGGTTTCCGGTGGCACCAAGGGTGCCGAAGCTGGCACCCTCGCGATCATGGTCGGTGGCGATCAGGACGTTATGGAGCGCGTGCGACCGGTTCTGACAGCAATGGGGCGCCCTGTGCATGTTGGCCCAAGTGGTTCTGGTCAATTGTGTAAATTGGCCAATCAAACAATTGTCGCTGTGACAATATCGGCTGTCGCCGAAGCGACATTGCTGGCTCAACAAGGCGGTGCAGACCCGATCGCGTTGAGGGCCGCACTGAAAGGGGGCTTTGCGGATAGCATTATCTTACAACAACATGGCGAACGCATGTCTGATGGAAATTTTGTCCCCGGAGGATTGTCTAAGTTTCAATTGAAGGATTTGGACAACACGCTAGAAGAAGCGCGCAGCCTTGGGGTCGAGCTACCCGGCACCCAATCCGTGCGCGACCGTTTCGAATATCTGATAGACGAAATGGATGGGGCCGAGTTGGATCATTCGGCTTTGTATCTGGAACTCAAAAAACGGAACGGAATGCTGTGACGCGGATCCTTGTTATAGGCGGTGGAGGAATGCTTGGCCAGAAACTGGCCCACCGCATTTCGACCCAAGAAACTTTTGGAGCAGATGCTCAACTCTCATTGTTCGATCTCTCATTCCCGCTCGACAGTGCGCCAGGTAAGCAAATTGAGGGGAGCTTGACCACGTCAGGCATCGCCAAGTCTGTTGCAGCTCAGCGCCCGGACGTCATATTCCACCTTGCAGCTATCGTTTCAGGCCAAGCTGAGACAGACTTTGCGTTGGGCTGGGATGTCAATCTTATGGCAACCTGGACACTGCTGAACGCACTCAAGGATGAACACGAGGCATCCGGAGGCGAGTACACACCTCGTCTGGTTTTTGCCTCGTCCATAGCAGTTTTCGGGGCACCGTTCCCCGACAAGATAAGCGATGAGTTCCTCTCGGCACCTTTGACAAGTTACGGAGCGCAGAAAGCAGCGTCTGAATTGATGATCACGGATTTCAGCAGGAAAGGATATATCGACGGTATTTCCTTGCGCTTACCCACTTTGTGTGTGCGCCCTGGCAAAGCCAACGCTGCCGCTTCGTCCTTCTTTTCAGGTATAATCCGAGAGCCATTGAATGGGGTTGAGGTTGTCTTGCCTGTTGCCGAAACTGTTCGCCACTGGCACGCCAGCCCCCGCGCCGCCGCTACTTTTTTGACCCACGCGGCAACAATGAACACGCAGCTTTTGAATGACAGACGCGCGGTGAACATGCCGGGTGTAAGTTGCACCGTCGCCGAACAAATCGAGGCGCTGCGCGCCGTGGCCGGTCAAGATGCAGTTGGCCTTGTCAGGCGAGAACCCGACGAGGCAATCGAACGAATAGTCAAAAATTGGCCGCGCGACTTTCAAACAGATCGCGCTCTGGAGTTGGGGTTCGAGGCGGAATCAAGCTTCGACGAAATCATTCGGGTGTATTTGGAAGACGATTTTCGGCTTTAGTCGCCCATCGTCTTTCCAGTTAGGTGGCGTTTCAGATGATCGTGAATTTTCTCCCGTGTTAACTGCTCATCCCCTGACAATGCTGCCTCAAGTATATCGGCATGGTGTCTTATGTTCTGAGAAATGAACTCAAAGTTCCGGTCTGCCACCATCAACTGCTGTCTGAATTGCGCGTAAACTCGGCCATGCATTTGTTTTAAGGTTTCCGAGCCACAGGCAGAAATGAGCGTTTGGTGAAACTCCTTCTCCGATGCAAACCATATCTCGATAAGGCCGCTCGGGTCGTCTGTGGCGTGAATGCGTTTTTCGATATGGCTGAGTTTGTGATGCGCGGCCGTCAGTCTTGCTTCCCAATCCACCCCGCCACTGCGGATCGACATTGCGGTACCTTCGGCCTCCAACAAAACTCGGACATGTGTCAATTCGATAAGCTTCTGCGGCGAACGCATTGGCACGCGGAAACCTTTTTGTTCCTGAAAGTCCACCAACCCTACAGCGGACAATCGAAAAAGGACTTCGCGAACTGCACTCGCAGAACAGCCATACTCTTTACGTAACTCTTCGGCCCGCACCTTTGCTCCATGCTCGAATCCATTCGAGATGAGGCGCATCTTAAGGTCCTGATAAATATCGACTTCTTCTTTCATCCCGGTATGCGCCTTCAATTTTTGTCCAAGTAGGGTCCTAAGCCTATTTTCGAGTTTACGCAAGAATCTCGAAATTTTTAGAAATTTCAAATTCTTCTTGTTGCATTCGATTCGTCGGCTTAACGTTTATCTGCGTGACGGCAAAGGAGGCGGCAAGATCTCCCTCTCCGCGCAACGCTCAACGTCTGGGAGGACAACATGAAAATAGTCAAGACAGCGGCCGTGGCGGCCGTAGCCACGACAATGGCAGCCGGTTTCGCGATGGCTGAAACCACGAAGCTTAGAATTCAAACCCATTTTTCGCCCGAAACTCTGTCTGGCCAGATGGCTGCAAAATTCGTTGAAGACATTCAGGAGATGTCGAACGGCGAAATCGAAGTTGAAATGTTCTATTCCTCTTCGGTGGTCAAATCAGTTGAAACCTTCGACGCCGCAGCTACCGGAATTCTGGATTGCGACATGACGGGTGGCGGCTATCAGACTGGTAAAAATCCGGCCTTCCAGTTTGCGGGCGACCTGCTCGGCGGGTATCAGAACCCCTATCAGCAAATGGCCTGGCTTCTTCATGGCGGCGGAAGAGAAGCTGTAAATGATCTGTACAACGGCTACGACATGGAATTCATCGGATGGTGGATCCCCGGGCCAGAGTCGCTGTCTTCGACCAAGCCGATTGCAAAAGTGGAAGACTTCAAAGATTGGAAGTTCCGCTCGCCTCCAGGCCTCGCAACCAAGGTATTCGCGGAACTTGGTGCTTCTCCGATCGTGATGGACTTCAACGAAATCTTCACGGCTTTGGAAACCGGCATCATTGATGGTGCGGATGCTGCGAACCTGACGAACAACGTGGGTCTGGGTCTTTACGAGATCGCAGGTCACACAAACTATCCCGGTTTCCACTCGATGCCTGCAGATCACCTGGCATGTCGCAAAGACGTTTGGGAAGCGATGCCTGCGCACCACAAGAAGATCATGGAAGTCGCGATGGATAGCTTGGCGTTGCACAATGCGACCATCAACGAAGTGCAGAACGCTCAGACAGCAAAAGACCTGAAAGCAAAAGGTGTTCAGTTGTACGAATGGACGCCTGAAGATCTGGCAGCCTATCGCGCGGCCGTTCAGGTCGGTTGGACTGAGTTCGCAACGACCCCTGAAGCACAGGCGCTGCTGGAAAGCCACATCAACTTCCTGCGTGACCTGGGCGCAATGCAGTAGTCAGGCTGCGACCGACTTACGACACACGTAGAGGCCGCACTAGCGGCCTCTACGGATCGGTGCCGGGATCCAAAACTTCATGAAAATCACCAGAATAATAAGTCACGTACTGCAGTACGACATGCCGGAAGTTCTGGGCTACTCGCAACAGTATTACGACAAGCGTACAACCCATCTGGTCGAGGTTCAGACAGATGAAGGGGTAACTGGTTGGGGGGAGTGCTTTGGTCCCGGAAACGTAGCCATTGCCAACAAATCCATCGTGGAAAAGGTCATCCAGCCAATGATCCTTGGCATGGACCCTTTGGACAAAGACGTGATCTGGCACAAGGTGTACAACCTTTTGCGAGACCATGGCCAAAGCGGAATGCCAATGCAGGCTTTGTCCGGGGTGGACATCGCACTTTGGGACATCACCGGCAAAGTCTCTGGCCTCCCCCTCCATAAGCTTGTCGGCGGCGCGCATCGCACAAGCGTTCCTTGCTACGGCTACGGCATGATGCTTCGGGAAGAACCGATTTCTAATCTGGCCAGCCGTTTTGAGGATGAAGCCGCAAAGATCAAGGAGATGGGATTCACCGCCACCAAAATGAAAACGGGCTTTGGCCCGAAGCCTGATGTTAAGCTGTGTGAAGCTGTTCGACGCGGGGTTGGTGACGACTTTCCCTTTATGGTCGACGCAAACCACGCCTATACGACTTCGGACGCATTTTTTGTCGGTCGGGCGCTGGAAGAACTGGACGCATATTGGTTCGAAGAACCCGTCGCGCCAGAAGACATGGATGGATACCGAGAATTGCGTACTTCGCTGAAAGTCAACATCTCGGGCGGAGAGGCGGTATTCAATCGCTGGGCTTGGCGCAGTCTCCTTGAAAATCGCGGCATCGATATTGCGCAGCCAGAAGTATGCGCTTTGGGCGGTGTTTCAGAGTATCTCAGGGTAATGGCCCTATGCCACGCACATTTCACTCCGGTCGTAAATCACGTCTGGGGTAGCGCCATCGCTGTCACAACTAATCTGCATTTACTGGCGGCAATGCCTGCAATTCCAGGCGGTTTGCACCCATGGGAGCCGATGCTGGAGTTCGACACAACGGACAACAAGTTTCGGGACGATCTGCTGACCGTTCCGCTGGAAATTCAAAATCAGGTCAAGGCCAACAACGGCCGTGTCACGATCCCGACTGGCCCCGGACTGGGCGTCGAGCCGGATCGAGATTTTATCGATCACTTCAGGATCGAAGGATAGGGGCGAGGCTTAGCGATGCACAAGAATTCAGGCGGACCAATTGAATGGCTCATACCATTGGCCTTCGTCGCGACAGCCAGTTGGCTTGTTTGGCATCTCCCGGCGTTCCTATTGGATTGGCTGCCTTACACCTCTGAGTCCCTCAAAAGTCAGGTAACGGAAATATATCTGCGCAGCGACATCACGCCCGAATTGTCTGGCGTGTTTGGAGGGTACGTCGACATCATCGACGTGGTCGCGCTTGTCCTTCTCCCGTTTCTTGCAGTGATTGGCACCAAGACAGTGCGCCCAGCGACGATGGAGTTCGAAGGCACGACGGTTATGGATCGTTTCGCCCTGTTCATAGGCCGAGTGACGATGATGATGATCGCAATTATGACCGTCGTCATGCTCTACGAAGTCTTCATGCGCTATATCCTGGAAAAGCCGACCGAGTGGGCCAACGAAATGACACTCTGGTTCGCCAGCTTTGTGTTTTTGATGTCTGGTTACTACGCCATGCAACAACGCAGTCACATTCGAATATTCCTGCTCTACGACGCAGTTCCACGATGGCTTCAACGCGTTTTTGATACGGTTTCGACAATACTGATAGTGCTGTTTGCCTTCTTTCTGGTCTACGGCAGCTACAAACAGGTGTTCGTCAACAAGCTCTATAAATGGGAGCTTTATGGCTCTGCCTTCAATCCTCCGATCCCAGCGACGTTGCAGCCGATGGTGCTGATCGTGATTACTCTCGTCGCAATGCAAGCAATTTTGAACCTAGTCGCGGATTGGAACAAAGAACCGGAAGTCCACACAGATGAACCGGACGAAGACGAAATTGAAATGATCAAACGAGCGGTGGGACAAGACTGATGGATATTGGAACAATCTCACTCATCCTGATGGTCGCCCTGATCGTGCTTCTGGCGATCGGGATGCCGTTGGGTCTGGCCTCGGCTTCCCTTGCGGTTCTGGTTCTCGTCCTGAAGTTCGAACCGACACTGCTTTTGAACCCGTTCTCATTCGGCGACGGGGTCCTAACAGGTCGGCCAGGCACTGGGCCGCTGTATATCCTGGCGCAGAAGATATACGGGCTCTTAACGGACTACGTGCTCATATCAGTTCCATTGTTTATCTTCATGGCGTCGCTGTTAGAGCGATCCGGGATCGCGCGCGACATGTATTCGTCGCTGAATGTCTGGCTGTCCAGAACACGCGGCGGCATCGCAATCGTGACCTCGATCATGGCGGTGATCATGGCGGCCATGTCCGGTATCATCGGCGGTGAAGTTGTCCTGCTGGGCCTGATCGCCCTGCCCCAGATGCTGCGCCTAGGTTATGATCAGAATCTCGCCATCGGCGTAATCTGCGCCTCGGGGTCGCTGGGAACCATGATCCCACCCTCAATCGTTCTGATCATCTATGGGCTGATCACCGAAACCTCGATCAAGTCGCTGTTTACCGCGTCTTTCATTCCCGGCTTCATGTTGGCCTCGATGATCATCCTGTACATCATTATCCGCACGCAGTTGAATCCTCATCACGCTCCGCTGCCGGAACCGGACCCGAACGACCCCGAACCGGCCGAAAAACGCAAACTGTTTGGGGCCTTCATGAGCATCGTCGTCGCAGGATTTTCCACCGTTCTGTTTATCCGGGCTGCGTTCTTCGAGCTCTCAGGCTCGAACGCTGCCAGCCAGGGTGAACCAGCGCGATTGGGGACAGCTGACTACCTGCCCTGGTTTGCCGGTATTACGATCGTCGCCCTTCTGCTGATCTTCTTCGTCTTTGGCAGAGAACGCGCCAAAATAGGGTGGGAAATGGGCAAAGGCCTCGTTGCGCCGCTGGTCGTCATCGGTGTGGTGCTTGGCTCGATCTATGGTGGGATCACAGGCATAACCGAGGCTGCAGGCATGGGCGCCTTCGCCGTTCTGATCATCGCCATCCTGCGGGGTGAGGGATCGTTCGAGCTGGTTTGGGACAGCTTGATGCGGACCCTAAAATCCACAGGAACCATCATCTGGGTTACGATCGGGGCCGCCGCGCTGGCGGGTGCCTACACAATTGCTGGCGGACCCCAATACGTGGCCGACCTTATCGTCGGCCAGGAGCTGCCGACCATGCTGGTCATTCTGGTGATGATGCTGATCTTGCTGTTCATGGGCGCATTCATGGATTGGGTCGGCATCGTGCTGTTGATCATTCCGGTCTTTCTGCCGATCGTCCTACGCCTTCCTATCGAAGAAATCGGAGTCTTTGGCCAGCTAGAGCCGAGTCATGTCGCCATCTGGTTTGGCGTCGTGTTCTGTATGAACATGCAGGTCAGCTTCCTTTCGCCCCCTTTTGGCCCGGCCGCGTTCTACCTGAAGTCGGTAGCCCCGCCGCATATCAGCCTGACGGATATTTTCCGCGGCTTCCTGCCATTCATCGGGATCCAGTTGCTGGCGCTTTCCGTCCTTCTGATCTGGCCTGGCATCATCGCGCTACTGTTGTGAGGTCGCACCCATGCTGACACAAGATCAGATTGGCAAGTTCCAGACGGACGGATACCTCGTGGTCGAGGATGTAATTCCCAGCGATGTGCTGGATCGGGTACAGGCCGAATACTCGGATGTCCTGAACCGGCTCTATGACGGTTGGTACGAAAAAGGGTTGGTCAAGGACGAGCCGTCAGGAATGACCTTCTGGGACAAACTTCTGTCCGCCTATCAGGCCGGTTGCGACTATTTCCAGCCGCTGGACATCTCGTTGCCCGGCGATCGGATCATGGCGGACACACCGTTCCATATTGGGCCCGCAGTGTTCGACTTGCTGACGGCCCAGCCCATGCTTGATATTGTCGAGCAGTTGATCGGGCCAGAGCTGGTTAGCAATCCGATCCAGCACGTTCGGCTGAAGCCCCCCGCCCTCAAGCTGTCCAAGGATGAGGTGCGCGCGCACATCACCGCAACGGACTGGCATCAGGACCGGGCGGTTGCTTTGGAGGACGCGGATCAGACCGACATGGTCACGGTGTGGATTGCCGTCAACGATGCAACGGTCGAAAACGGCTGCCTTCAAGTGCTACCAAAGGCACAGGACCAATCCATCCTGCCTCATTGCGCGCGAACGCAGACAGGTATTGCCGACGGGTTCATCGACGAAGGTCGAGCTGTGCCCCTTCCTGTCAAGGCTGGCGGGATCATCTTGTTTCACCCTCTGACGCCACATGCTTCGCTGGTCAATGAAACGGACCAGTTCCGCTGGTCGTTCGACATCCGCTTTAGTGCGGTGGGCCAGCCCACTGGTCGAGACCATTTCCCCAGATTCGTCGCAAGGTCCAGATCGCGCCCCGAAACCGAGCTGCGAGATTGGCGTGTCTGCAAGTCCAATTGGGAAGCGGCGCGAGCAAGGCTGTCTGGACAACCGCATATAGATATTCACCGGTGGACATCGGACTCGCCGTTCTGCGCCTAGCTGCTGCCCCCAAGAAAGCTGACTATGACTTTTGTACGTTTAGATCGAACGGATAGCGTGGTGGTTGCAACTCGGCCCATGGAGGTCGGCAATATGGTCGAGGATGTTACGACCAATGCGCGCATCCCCTCGGGACATAAGGTCGCCACGAGGGTTCTTGCACCCGGCGATCCGGTCAGAAAGTACTCGCAGATCATCGGCTACGCCACCCAACTGATCGAACCCGGTGACCATGTGCACACCCACAATGTTGAGTTCCGAAACACCAGCGTGGACTACGAATTTGCGACGGATCACAAGCCCTCGAAGCCAGCCACCTCGGTCGATACGTTCATGGGCTACCACAGGGACAGTGGTCGGGTCGGCACACGCAACTACATCGCGGTTCTGACCACCGTGAACTGTTCCGCGACTGCGGCCCGGATGATCGCCAACCACTTTACGCCGGACAAGCTGGCCGAGTTTCCGAACGTCGACGGCGTAGTGGCCTTTGTCCACGGAACGGGCTGCGGAATGGCCGATTCCGGCGACGGTTTCGAAGCTCTTCAGCGGGTCATGTGGGGGTTTGCGAAACATCCCAACCACGCTGCCGTTCTGATGGTCGGTCTGGGCTGCGAGATGAACCAGATCGACTGGCTGTTGGACGCGTATGGGCTGAAGCAGAGCCCCACCTTCCAGACGATGAACATCCAGAACGTCGCCGGATTGCGCCGGACCGTGGAAATGGGCATCAGCAAGATCAACCAGATGCTGCCCATTGCCAATGAGGCGCGGCGCAGCGAAGCCCCGGCGTCCGAACTGATGGTTGCGCTGCAATGCGGTGGATCGGACGCTTGGTCCGGTGTGACCGCTAACCCGGCGCTCGGACATGCCTGCGACCTGTTGGTTGCCCAAGGTGGCACAGGCGTTCTTGCGGAAACGCCCGAAATCTACGGAGCCGAACACCTTTTGACCCGTCGCGCCCTTGGTCGTGCAACTGGGGAAAAACTGATCGGAATGATCGATTGGTGGCGGGACTATACCGCCCGCAATCACGGTTCGATGGACAACAACCCAAGCCCCGGCAACAAGCAAGGTGGTCTGACGACCATCCTTGAGAAATCGCTGGGGGCAGCCGCGAAAGGCGGAACCACCCCTTTGACCGGTGTATTCAAATACGCCGAACCCATCACCGCCAAAGGCTTCACCTTCATGGACAGCCCCGGATATGACCCGGCCTCGGTGACCGGGCAGATCGCGGCTGGCTGCAACCTTGTGTGCTTCACCACGGGGCGCGGCTCTGCCTTTGGGTCCAAACCGGCGCCTACGCTGAAAATCGCTACCAACTCTGAGTTGGCAGCGCGCATGCCCGAAGACATGGACGTGGATGCGGGCGACATTCTGACCAAAAGTGCCACCGTCGAAGAAAAAGGACAGGAAATATACCGACGGTTGCTCCAAGTCGCCTCGGGCACACGGACCAAGTCCGAGGCGCAGGGCCTGGGTGACTACGAATTCGTTCCCTGGCAAATCGGAGCGGTGATGTGAAACGGATCCTTGTAGCCGGCGGCGGATTGATCGGTATCCGCCACGTCCGCGCCGTTATTGAGCATCCCGGCTGCATGTTGGTCGGATTGGCCGATCCAGACGGCTCGATCCAGATCGACGCGCCGCGTTTTGCCAGTATGGACGAGGTGCAGGACCCGGTGGATGGCGTAATCATCGCGACGCCGACCCGCCTGCATGCCGAACATGGCATTCTGGCCGCATCCCGCGGTTGGCACATGCTGATCGAAAAGCCGGTTGCCGCATCGGTCGACGATGCCCGGCGCTTGAGGGCGGCCGTTCGCAAGGCCGATGTCCGCAGCCTTGTAGGCCACCATCGGCGGTATCACACAACCTTGCAGCACCTGAAAGAGGTGATCGCGCAAGGTACGATCGGACAAGTCATCAACGTCTCGTTGCTGTGGGCCATGCGTAAACCCGAGAGCTATTTTGAACAGAACTGGCGGACATCTGATGGCAGTCCAGTCATGATCAATCTGGTGCATGATATCGATGTCTTGCGCTTTGTGATCGGAGAAATCTCGGATGTCGTCGCCCTGCCCGGAGCATCAATCCGCGGATCGGATAGGATAGAAAGCGGGGCTGTTGCGATCGCGTTCGAAAACGGCGCGACGGGCACCATCAGCTTTGCCGACACCGCACCTAGCCCTTGGGGGTTTGAGGCCGGAACCGGCGAAAACCCGAATATCGGCACGACCCACCAGGACATGATGTGGATCACGGGAACCAGCGGCGCTGTCAGTTTTCCCTCCATGACCCTGTGGCGTGGAAAGGATTGGGGCACTGCGGCCCAGAAAGACCAACTTACACGACCAGAACAACAACGCGCACCACTTGAGGCGCAACTGGATCACTTCCTTGACGTGATCGACGGCGCCCCTCCACTGATCGACGTGGAGGATGCAGCCCGGACGCTTGAGGTCACATCATGGATCGAACAGGGGCTGAAGGCGCGAACAGCTCGAGCGCGGGCGCCGGCCTGATGGACATGCGGTCCGGCAAATACCGGACCACTCAAAAACCAATGATTATCCGCCGGGCAATATGAGCATTCAAACTGCAAAGCCGCCCGCATCAGACACAAGAATAAAAACCAGACACATTCACGGAAAGGGAAACCAATGAGCAAACCATCAATCGGGTTTATCGGCTTGGGACTAATGGGCGGAGCCATGGTGAGCCGACTGTTGGACCTGGGATACTCGGTCGCTGTATTGGGAAACCGCGACCGCACATACCTGGACGCTGCGATTGACCGGGGCGCCCGCGAGATGCAAAACGCCCAAGAACTGGCTGAGGCCAACGACATCGTGATGTTGTGCATGGGCACCTCCGAACAGGTCGAGAGCCGAATGCGCGGCCCAGATGGAGTGATTGCGGGATTGAAACCTGGGGCTATCGTCATCGACTTTGGCACCTCGCTCCCAGGCAGCACACGCGCCTTGGCCGAGGAGGTTGCCGCAGCTGGCGGAAGCTACCTGGATGCGCCACTTGGCCGGACGCCTTCGCACGCGCTAGAAGGCAAGCTCAACATCATGACGTCCGGCAATAAGGCTGCCTTTGACAAGGCCAAGCCGACACTGAAGGATTTGGGCGAAAACGTCTTTTTCCTTGGCCCCGTTGGGTCCGGACACACGATCAAGCTGATCAACAACTTCTTCGGAATGACCGTCGCGAACGCTATGGCCGAAGCCTTTGCCATGGCAGATATTACCGGTGTTGACCGCAAGCAGGTGTATGACGTTATGGCCGCAGGGCCGCTGCATTCTGGAATGATGGATTTCGTCAAAGCCTATGGCGTCGAGAATGATCCAAACCAGCTGGCTTTTGCCATCAAGAACGCGGCAAAAGACCTTGGGTATTATGACCGTATGGCACGCGATGCAGGCGTTACCAGCGTGATGTCGCAGTGTGCGCTTTCGGCGCTGAATGACGCGCGCGACCACGGTCAGGCGGATGACATGGTCAGCCAGATGGTTGACTACTACGTCAAGCGTTTCAGCACCTGATCGATGGCCGTCACCGCCAACCCCAATGCGGACCTGCCGCGCCTTGGCATCGTGCTGATGCTGACGGCGTGGCTATTCTTTTCGCTTGTGGACCTCGGGGCCAAGTGGTTGGCGTTGGCCGGCGTGCCGGCATTTCAGTTGGCGTTCATGCGCTATGCGGGTCACTTCGTGATCTCAGTGGGTGTGATCGCCAAGGGCGGGATTGACGCCAGCCGTTTCAAGACCGACCATCCATGGCAGGTGATAAGTCGGGCCTTACTGCTGATCTCGGCGACCGTTTTCAACTTTTATGCCCTGCGGTTTTTGCCTCTGACCGTTGTGTCGGCAATCATGTTCTCAAGCCCGGTCATCGTGTGCTTCCTGTCCGTTTTCGTGTTGAAAGAGAGCGTGGGTCCATGGCGTTGGGCGGCTATCATACTGGGCTTTCTGGGGGTGTTGGTTGTCGTGCGGCCGTTTGGTTCGGCCTTTCATCCGACCATGCTGCTGATCGTCTACAATGCCACCGCTTTGGCTTTGTACTCGATCATGACGCGGAGGCTGTCCGGGGTGGTTGCCGTGGACACCATGCAATTCTACCTCGGGCTTACCGGGACGGTGGTCCTGCTGCCCTTCGCCATCTGGTTTTGGGTCCAGCCGGAAAACACGTGGAGCCTGATAGTCCTCATCAGCCTTGGCGTCTTTGGCTGGTGCGGGCATCAACTGCTGACGAACGCGCATCGATTCGGAACAGCGAACCAGTTGATGCCATTCACCTATTCGTTCCTGATCTACGTTGCGATCTGGGGCTATCTGTTCTTTGACACGGTACCGGACGCATTCACATTGGCAGGGGCTGCGCTGATCATGGTCGCCGGGCTCATCATCTGGAAAAGAGAAAAGAAATGACCCGAATTGCCTGCATCGGCGAAGCAATGATTGAATTGTCCATGCTGGAAACCGGCGCAAAGGTCGGCGTTGCGGGGGATACGCTGAACACGGCCATCTACATGCACCGCGCCGCTCCTGATCTGCAGGTGGAGTATGTGACATGTTTGGGCGACGACCCGTTCTCAGGGCGCATCGCCGACTTTATCGCCAGTCATGGCATCGGGACATCTGGCGTCCGCATCATTCCCAACGCTTCTCCCGGACTATACGCGATCACGACATCTGCGGACGGTGAACGCAGCTTTACCTATTGGCGCAGCGAGGCAGCCGCCCGCCAGCTTTATGCTGATCACGACTTCAACTCGCTGAAAGGATACGACGTGCTTTACTTGTCGGGGATTTCCGTGGCCATTCTTCCGCATTCGGTGAGGCTTGCTCTTCTGGACTGGCTCGAAGGCGCTTCAGCCCGGTTGGTCTATGACAGCAACTTTCGTCCACGTCTTTGGGACAGCGTCGAGCACGCCCGCCAGATCAACCAACGGCTTTGGCAGCGTGCAGATATTGCCCTACCATCCATCGACGACGAGATGACACTGTTCGGGGAAAGCACTGATCAGGTGGCGGCGCGCTTTGCCGATCATCACGGTGTCGGTGCCTTGAAACGCGGAGAGCAGGGCCCTCTGTCCATAGGCCAGAACATTGACCAAACCTATGAACCCGCCAAAAACGTGCTGGATACGACAGCGGCGGGCGACAGTTTCAACGGTGGGTACCTCGCGGCCTTGCTGACGGGAAAATCCCAGGCCGAGGCCTTGATGGCCGGACACAACCTAGCTTCCACCGTTGTCCGGTTCCGCGGCGCGATCATTCCCGGATAAGTGGCGCGAGATCCTCAGCTCCGACAAGGCCCAAAAGTGGCACTATCGGATCTGGCTGCTTGACGGCCGAGGCGATTTCCAACGCACAAGAATCGTTCAGCGCCCTACCTTTCGCAGTTTCGGACATGCAATAGGAGATCCAGGCCCGCATCCCCGCAATCACCGCCTGAGAGCCGGTCTCACGGAGTGTGGGAACAAACCGATACGGCAGCTTCTGGCTGCCATCCATCGCGATTTGGTCCAGACGGTGCGCCAGCTCGGGGTTTTCAAAACGGCCCAAAAGAGCCTCAGCATAATCCGGAACCTGTGCTTGCAGTGCTGCGGGCAGCGTTGCGCCCGCATCCTTCATCAACTCGGAAACCAGCGGACGTAAAACCGGGTCTTGAACCGCTTCGTGGACATAGGTTAGGCCCCGCTCCAACCCGGCGTAAGCCAACAGGGAATGGGCCCCGTTCAGCATGCGCAGCTTTCGCATCTCGTGCGGAGCCACGTCATCGACCAGTTGCACGTTTGGCCAATCCGGGTGAGGACCGGCGAAATTGTCTTCGATCACCCACTCCGAGAACGCCTCGGTCGGAACAGCCATAGGATCGCCGCTGATTGCGCGAACGGCGTCCGTGGTGGCCGGGGTGATCCGGTCGACCATCGCGTTTGGAAAGCGAACGGCATTCCAATTCACGTCCAGACCGGCTGCTTCCGCAAAATCGGCAACTGCCGTTTCTAACGTTTTACCGTTTTCCATGCGATTGTCGCAGCTTAGCACCGTCACAGGCTTGCGCCGTTCCGCAAGGCCATAAGCCAAAAACCCGATCAGAGTCGTGGGCCCCTGCCCTGCTAGATCGGCGGCAATCGCCGAGCCCCTAAGGTTCAGCTTGCCCGCGGCGTCCAAGTGATAACCTTTCTCGGTGACGGTCGCCGAGATGATCTCGGCATCCGCCATCACATCGAAAATCGCGGCGCGATTCTCGGGCGCGACCAGAACGTCCCGCAAAGCTTTGATGCGCCGGACGCCCTGCCCCTGTACGCACAAATCGTACTCGAAACCTTGTCGCGCCAATCCATCCCGAACGGAGGATGAACGCAGGCTGACGCCGACAACGTCCCATCCGCCCGCTTGATCGGTGTAGTCTAGCAAATGCGCCCGGGCGAAGTTTCCAAGGCCGAAGTGAAGAATAGTACCCATCTAGCTTTGCAATCCGTAAACCTGTTTCGCCAGATCGACCGCAAGCAACCGTGCAAGATGCTCGGCACTGTCCCGACCGAAGTAACCACGCCCAACCTGCTCGGCCAAATGAATCGCAACACCTCGTCGCCACAGATCGTGCCGCGCAGGAATGGACAGAAAAGCCCGCGTGTCGTCATTGAACCCGGCCAGATTGTAGTATCCGGCCGTTTCAACCACCTGGTCGAAATACCGCGCAATCCCGGCTGGGCTGTCGTGGAACCACCAGGGCGGACCGATCCGAAGGCACGGCCAATGTCCCGCCATGGGGGCCAGTTCACGGGCATAGGTGCTTTCGTCCAATGTGAAGAGTATGATCCGCAGTTCCGGCGAGTTTCCGACCCGGTTCAACAGCGCCTCAAGGCCCGTGACCCAATCCATCGCGACTGGAATGTCGGCCCCCTTGTCCCGTCCGAAGTCCCGCATTACTGCGTCGTTCGTGTTGCGCTTGCTGCCCGCATGTATCTGCATGGTCAGACCATCATCGACAGACATCTGCGCCATTTCGATCAGCATATGACCGTAGAACCGGCGAGCATCCTGTTCAGTCCCGTCCTGCCGTCTCAGCCGTTGGTACAGCGCATCCGGGTCGTCCAGCCACTCAGTCTGCACGCGTTCGATACCGTGGTCGGTAGCCGTACAGCCCAGCTGGATGAAGTAAGCCCGTCGCATTCGGAGCGCATTGAGGTAGCCATCATAGCTGCCCAGATCGCAGCCTGTCAGCTCGGCCAACTTGTTCAGGTTCTGTACAAACTCCGGGTCCGCCCCATCCAAAACCCCGTCTGGGCGGAACGTCGGAACAACCCGCCCGCCCCAACCGCTTGTACTAATCTCCCTATGCTCCGCAAGGCCGTCGAGAGCGGAGTCTGTGGTGGCCAGAACCTCGATCCCAAACCTGTCGAACAAAGCCCTCGGACGAAATTCGGGTCGCGCCAGCTTTTCTGAGATCTTATCGTAAATCAGGTCTGCCGTGCGCAAAGACAACTCCTCAGACACGCCCAACGTTTCATGCAACACATAGTTCATCCAGATCCGGGATGGCGTTCCCAGAAACAGATGCCAGTGCTCGGCAAAGGTGCAAAAAACGGCGCGAGGATCCTTCTTTCGCCCCTCTTCTCCAACGCCAAGTTCGGACAAGGGAACGCCCTGCGAATAGAGCATACGGAACACGTAATGGTCGGGAACCACCAGCAGCTCTGCCGGGTTGGGAAACGGCGCATCGGCTGCAAACCACCGCGGATCGCAGTGACCATGCGGAGACACGATCGGCAGGTCCTTGATACCTAGGTACAGATCTTCTGCCATCCCATTCAAATTACCAGTCAATTCTGCCTCCGATGCTGCTGCCCGCAATTGTTAACACAGTTTTTAATGGTTGCATCTTTCCCGTTCGAACCCGCAGACTGAGAGGGTGATCCGGGGGAATGAATGAATATTGCGCTGATTGGTTTGGGGATGGTTTCGGGCACGCATGTCGCTGCCATTCAGGCATCGGAGCAAGGCCTCAATCTTGCTGGCGTCCTCGGGCGCAATCCTGAAAAAGCAGCTGAGTTCGCGCAGCGAAACGACACTCGCGCGTTCAGCTCGGTCGAGGAAATCGCAAACGACTCAAACGTCGACTTTGCGATCATCGCAACCCCGCCTGATCAGCGTACAGAGTTGGTTCGGGTTCTTTCGACTGCTTCGAAACCGATCCTGATGGAAAAGCCTATCGAAAGAACGCTGGACGCCGCGACAGCCATTGTCGAGCAGTGCGAGGTGTTAGGTGCGCCGCTGGGCATCGTCTTTCAGCACCGCGCCCGCGCCGCCTCGCAGGCACTGAAATCAGCCATTGAACAGGGTGAGTTGGGCACGATCGCCACAGTGGAGATCCGTGTCCCCTGGTGGCGCGATCAGAGCTACTATAACGAGCCGGGTCGAGGCACTTATGCACGCGACGGAGGCGGTGTCATGATCTCGCAGGCGATCCACACGCTTGACCTCACGATGTGGCTGCTGGGGCCGATCTCGGACATTCAGGCTGTAATGAGAAAAACTCCACTACACGATCTCGAGGCCGAGGATTGGGCAGGTGCAGTCTTTGAAATGGATAGCGGCGCGGTGGGAACTTTGATGGCGACTACTGCCGAATACCCTGGGGCCGCTGAAGCTATCACGATCCAGGGCACCCGCGCCAAAGCGCATCTGGAGTCAGGTGTCCTGACCTTGACCGCTTTCAATGGTCAGAAGTCCACGGTTGGCGAAATGTCCGCCACAGGCGGAGGGGCCGATCCCATGGCGTTCACCCATGATTGGCATCAGGCGGTTATCGAGGATTTCGCCGAGGCCATCGCCGGTGGAACGCGGCCCATGGCCACCGGACGCAGTGCCCTTTTGACCCACGCCGTCATCGACGCGATGCAGATCGCCAATCGAACCGGCCAGAAAACACGAGTCATCTCATGAGCCTGACCTGCGTCGCCCTTGGCCTTGACCACCGACATATCTATGGCATGACGGAAAACATGCGTAAAATCGGCGTGGACTGCGTTGGCTACTGGACACAAGGCGATCCGGAAACGCTGCCGGGCTACGTCAAAAGGTTTCCCGATATTCCGCGGCTGGCCCGACTGGAAGACGCCCTAACCAGTGGGGCGGATCTAGCGCTGATTTCCGCAATCCCGGCAGATAGAGCTGCCTTGACGATCCGGGCCATGCAAAACGGCATGGATGTCATGACCGACAAGCCAGGCTGCACGACGTTCGAACAACTCGACCAGATCAAGCGAACAGTCACGGACACCGGCCGCATCTGGTCGGTGAATTTTTCCGAACGGTTTGAAACGCCCGTCAGCACCCGAGCGGCCGAGTTGGTCGAGGCCGGTGCCATCGGGCGCGTGATCCAGACGGTCGGACTTGGCCCCCACCGATTGAACCGGGCAACCCGGCCCGAATGGTTTTTTCAGCGTGAACGCTATGGCGGCATTCTGACCGACATCGCCTCGCATCAGATCGATCAGTTCTTGCACTACACAGGTTCGGAAACCGCTGAAATCACAAACGCTTATGTGGCGAACTACGCAAACCCCAACGATCCCGGATTGCAGGATTTTGGCGAGGTCAATCTACGAAGCGAGAATGGCACCGGTTACATCCGGGTTGACTGGTTTACGCCGGATGCCCTTCCGAACTGGGGGGATGGTCGTCTGACGATCCTAGGAACCGAAGGCTATATCGAGTTGCGAAAATATGTTGATGTGGGTGGGGCCTCAGGGACGGACCATCTGATCCTCGTCAATGGTGAAACCTGCCAAAAGATCGACGCATCTAACGCCGGCCTTCCCTACTTTTCGCGCCTCGCCGATGACATCCGCAACCGGACGGAAACCGCGATGACGCAGACCCACTGCTTTACGGTCATGGAACTGGCACTGCACGCGCAGGAAATGGCGGAACGCGGATGATCAACGTTGCGATCCTTGGCGCAGGTATCGGTGCGCAACATCTGAGCGCACTGGAACGGCTTGACCGCACTTTCCGCGTAACCGCCGTTGTCGACCAGAATACGGACCGGATCGAACAGATTCGACAGAACGCGAATTTTCGAGCACTTACCAACATTCAAGACGCGCTGGATGATCCGGCGATTGATGTCATCGACATCTGCCTGCCGCCCCATCTGCATGTACCGACCACCCTTGCCGCACTGGCCGCAGGAAAACACGTTGTCTGCGAAAAGCCTCTTGCGACCTCGATGCAGGATGTGGATCGGATCACGGCAGCCGCAAGCAGCGCGGGCAAGCATGTGTTTCCAGTTTTTCAATACCGGTGGGGTCCGTCACTGGCCCAATTGCGCCACCTGCAACGCGCAGGCCTGACCGGAGCGGTTCAAACTGCCGCGCTTGAAACCCATTGGTCCCGAGGGGCAGACTATTACGCGGTTCCGTGGCGGGGAACATGGGCCGGTGAACGCGGCGGCGCAGTGCTGGGCCATGCCATCCACAACCATGATCTACTGACTCATATCGCGGGTGATATCGCTTGGGTGTCCGCAATGGCTACAACGCGGGTCAACCCGATCGAGACCGAAGATTGCGTAGCGATCTGCTTTGGCATGACTTCCGGAGCATTGTGCACAAGCAATATCACACTAGGCGCCGCCACGGACGAAACCCGCCTGCGGTTCGTCTTTGAAAAGGTGACCGCCACCTCAGGTACGGAACCCTATGCCCCAGGTCAATCGCCCTGGACATTCGTCGCGCGGGACCCGGTGGATCAAGCCGCTATCGACGAGGCTCTTGCGGCCGTCGCCGCCGAGCCAATTGGGTTCGAAGGCTTCTTTGCCGAAGTCGGCAAGGCACTGCGGTCCGAGGCAAATTCGGCCGTTACGCTGCAGGACGGCGCTGCGTCCATCGGCCTTGTGACGGCGATTTATCACGCGGCGCGCACCGGGCAGCGTGTTGCCCTTCCCATCAGGCCCGATCACCCGCTGTATGAAGGATGGCTGCCATGAAACAATGCTGGCGTTGGTTCGGACCCGATGATCCGATCGCCCTGGCCGATCTCCATCAAGTCGGGGTTCAGGGCATCGTCACCGCACTGCATCACATCCCCCCGGGACAACCCTGGGACGAACCGAGCATCGCCGATCGGCAGGCAGTTCTGGCTACTGCCGGGTACAGTTGGGACGTTGTCGAAAGCCTGCCCGTCTCCGAGGCGATCAAAACACAGTCCGCAGACATGGCTGAACATCTGCAGGCGTATAAGTCCAGCCTCAGGTCCCTGTCCGCCCGTGGCATCAAAGTCGTTTGCTACAACTTCATGCCAATCCTGGACTGGACGCGCACCGCCCTTCGCGCCCCGCAGCCGCACGGCGGAACGGCCATGCTGTTCGACCTGACCGATTTTGCTGTTTTCGACATACATATTCTCAAGCGACCGGGCGCGTCCGAAGACTATTCCAGCGTCGTCCAGCAAACGGCCAAGGATCGCTTCTTGCGCATGTCGGATGAATCCAAGGCCCAGTTGCAACACAATGTCACTGCGGGGCTGCCCGGCGCCAACGATCAGTGGAGCGTGCAGGACGTGCGCGCTTTGTTGCAGACCTATGCTCATATAGACCGTGACCGGCTTCGCGCAAACCTGATCGACTTCCTGTCAGAAGTCGCACCAGTCGCCCAAGAACTGGAACTACGCTTGTGCTGTCATCCGGATGATCCGCCGTTCTCCTTGCTTGGTCTGCCGCGGATCATGTCCAGCACCGATGACTACGGCACCGTTCTAGATGCGGTTGATTTGCAGGCGAACGGCGCAACCTTGTGTACCGGATCGCTGGGAGTGTCCCCCGAATTCGATGGGCCGGACTTCGTGCGCAGGCATGGCGACCGGATTCACTTTGTTCACTTGCGGAATACCCAACGCATCGCAGGATCAGACAGTCAGAAGCCGGACTTTTTTGAGGCTCCGCATTTGGAGGGCGACACCGACATGGTCGGCACCATTCGCGAGTTGATGAACGAACAGCGCCGCCGCAAATCCCAGAGGCGGGACGACTGGCAAATTCCGATGCGGCCCGACCACGGACAAGAACTGCTGAGCGATCTTGGTGGACACAGCACTCCTGGCTATCCGCTGATCGGACGAATGCGCGGGCTGGCGGAATTGCGCGGAATAATGGCGGCATTCTCGTAACGCGTCTGATCAGACAGTTTCTTTCCGCCCGCAACACTTCTTTGCTTGCCTGAGCGCCGCATTCTTCGTTTACTTACGGTACGTAAACGGGCAGCGGGGTGTCTTCCGGACTCGCCCGACGTCTGTTCAAGACGCGTGAAACTCCCGCGAAAACCGATGCGATTGGGCATCATTTTTCGAAACGTCTGCCATACGGAAATGGCAGAAAACGGGAGGATTCAAAATGAAAACAGCAGGCGTAATCGGTCTTGGCGACATGGGCAGCGGCCTTGCCAAGAACCTGATCAAGAATGGCTTTGAAACATCCGGTTTCGACCTGAGCGAGACACGCATGACGGCATTTACCGACATGGGCGGCCTGGCCAAGGACAGCGTGGGACAGGTTGGCCGTCACGCGGCCAGTGTGTTCGTCATGGTGATGAACGGAGATCAGGCCCGCGATGTCATATTGGGTGAAGATGGCCTGATTGCGAACATGGCCAAAGGCGGAACGGTCATCCTGTCGGCGACCATTACCCCGGCCGAAGCAAGCGCGATCGGGCAAGACATGGAAGGTTCGGGCATCCACCTGATTGACACCCCGGTTTCGGGTGGGTTTCCCGGCGCGCAGAACGGCACATTGACGATGATGGCTGCGGGTGCTGCGGATGTGCTGGATCGAAATGCCGAAGTAATGCAGGCAGTGTCAGCTACCATTCATCGGGTCGGAGAAAACGCCGGCGACGGGCAAACCGTGAAAGCTTGCCTCCAATCCCTTATCGGATCAATCTTTTCCGCCACGTTCGAGGCTGCAGCCCTGGCGGCCAAAGCCGGTGTCAGCGGTCAGGCCTTGCTTGATGTGTTCTCCTCGTCCAGCGCAGGGTGTGGAGTCGTGAATACCGCCCTTGAAAACATCATTGATCGCAAGTTCGAAGCTACCGGCAGCCATATCGCAACCATGCACAAGGATCTGACGATCTCTCTCGCACTGGCCAGTGCGTTAGGCGTTCCCATGCACACAGCGTCATCCGCAATGCAGATCTTTCACGCCGGAAAAACCAAATACCCGAACGGCGACAACTGGGTATGTACCCGCGTCATCGAAGAGATCGTTGGCGCTGAATTGCATCGCTGAGGGGACCGAACATGAAATTAGGTGTAATTTGCGACGGCATTTCCCGCGATCTGCGGCATGCCGTGGACGTAATGGACGAATTCGGTCTGGACTATGCAGAGCTTCAATTCGTTGGCGATACGGAGGTCGGAGACCATTCCCCGCAGGAAATTGCCGAGATCAACGCGCTCTTGCGCGACCGGGGCAAACCTGTGTCGTGTCTGTCGCGCCATATCTTTGCAGGGATGACAGCTGCCAACAGACCCGGCGACGACCTGCACACTCGGCACATGGACGCTTTGAAACGCGTGATCGACATGGCTCATGTTGTTGGGTCTCCTCTTGTTCGGATCATGACCCAACGAAAGGAGCAGATACTCTGGGGAAAAAACGGCGCCGAGAAGTGGAACGTGGCGCATGGGGTATGGGACACGATGCCGCCTCTGATCGCGCCGGCAGTTGAACTGGCAAGAGTTGAGGGTGTGACTCTCGTTGTGGAAACCGGAAACGGCACGCTGGTCAATTCCAACTTTACAGCCCGCAGGCTGATTGACGAGTTGGACGCAAAAGACAGTTTGAAAGTGCTGTGGGACCCCGGAAACAACTGCTGGTGCCACGAATTGGCGTACCCGGACGGCTATGAAGAACTGCGCGGAGGCTACTTGGGTCACATTCACATCAAGGACGTAAAGGTCGACACGCCGAAGGCGACGCTGGAAGTGCGCCGTATGGGGGAAGGTCAGCTTGCGCCTCTGTTCCAACCCATCGCGGACGCGCTCAGATCCGACGGCTATGATGGCGTCATTTCCTTCGAGAGTGTTTATCACCCCGGCAACGGAAACTTCGAAGATGGATTTCGTCTGTGTGTGGACAAGTTCAAAAGTCTGTTTGCATGAACGTGCAGTCAATATGCGTTCAAAATCAGAAGCTTGATCCCCAATGCTGAATGCCAAATGGGGTGTAGAAAGCTGAGCGCCTTCGCGTAAAATTAATGAAAGGGCCTGCTGGATGAAGCAAGATTTTTTTGATCTGTCCATTGAAACGCCCGGCAAATCCCTCACCGACATCAGCGGGATCGTTCAGCGAGCGGTGTCCGAACATGAATTTGTGTCGGGCCTGCTGACCCTTTGGTGCGTCCACACGGGGGCTGCGTTGTTGGTGCAGGCCAATGCCGATCCCGAAGTGCTCAGGGATATCGAGACGTTCTTCGAGAAACTCGTACCAAAGTCACCAGGCAAGTATCACCACCGCCCGACCGAGGACGACAACGCTCCATCGCATCTGCGGGCGCTGTTGACGCAAACTCAGATATCCATTCCGGTCGAACAGGGGCAGCTTCCGCTGGGTCGCGTACAAAGCCTGTACCTGTTCGAACATCGAGAGGCGCCAAAAACTCGCCGATTGAAGGCGCACTATATCGGGACTTGATGCTTTGGGTCACATAGAGCGTTGACGTTGCTACCGCCCCATCCAGCCCCCGTCGACGACAAGGATTTCACCGTTGACGAAGTCCGACGCGGCAGAGGCCAGAAAGACCACCGGTCCGGCAAAGTCATCAGGCGTACCCCAACGGCCTTGGGGTGTTCGTTCGAGGATCGACTTCGACCGGACCGGATCATCCCGCAGCGCTTGGGTGTTGTCGGTCGCGATGTAGCCAGGCGCAATCGCATTCACGTTCACGCCCTGCCCGGCCCATTCGTTGGCCAAAGCCTTGGTCAGCTGTCCAATCCCACCTTTCGAGGCCGCATATCCCGGCACAGTAATGCCGCCCTGAAATGTCAGCAGCGATGCAGTGAAGATGATCTTCCCAGAGCCGCGCACCAGCATGTCCTTGCCAATCTCGCGAGACAGAACGAACTGCGAGGACAGATTCACCTCAATCACTTCGTCCCACCAGTCGTCCGGGTGTTCGGCGGCGGGTTTGCGTTTGATCGTGCCGGCATTGTTGACAAGGATATCAGGGGTTTGTCCGTCGGCCCTCAACGTATCAACGAACCCATGCAGCGCGGCGCGATCCGAGAAGTCGCACTGGTACGCCCGGAACTTGCGCCCCATCGCCGTCACAGCTTTTTCGACATCCGACCCGGACAGCTCGAGCGAGGCGGACACTCCGATGATATCGGCTCCGGCCGATGCCAATGCCTCGGCCATGCCGCGCCCGATACCGCGTTTGCACCCAGTAACAAGGGCCGTCTTTCCCGTCAGGTCGAAACTTTGCAAAACACTCATGAACGCGGTCCTACTTCGATCAGGCTTTTCATTGCGGTTGGACTGCGATCCAGCGCTTCAAACGCGGCCTGAATGTCTGCTAGAGGGCTGACGTCAGTAATCACGACATCCGCGTCCACTCCGCCCGAGGCGACAACTGCAATGGCTTTCTCGTAATCCTCTGGCTCATAGACCCTAGCACCGATCAGTTGCAGCTCTCGCCAGAAGAACTGGAACAGGTCAATCTGGGGCTTTTGAGCATGGATCGCGACCATAACGATCCGAGCCCGCGTCGCGGCAACGGCGGCCATCGCATCAACACCGGGCTGCGTTCCCGACACCTCGAAAACCACATCTGCCCCTTTGTCGCCTGTGCGCGCGTTGATTTTGGACACCAGATCGGTTTCGGTTGGGTTGATCGTGTCAAAGCCAAGTTTTTCAGCTATCGCCAGACGGTTCGGATTCACTTCGGAAATCACGACATTTCCGCCCGCATCCCGGGCAACCATGGCAACCAGGATGCCGATCGGGCCGCCGCCGATGACGACAACGTCCTCTCCAGGTTGCAGGCCAGACAAGCGCACATCGTGGCAGGCAACGGCGACTGGCTCGATCAGCGCCGCGTGATCCATGCGCAAGTCGTCCGGAAGAACGTGCAACGTGTGGGCCGGAACGGTCCAGATCTCTTGCATGGCACCATCGGTATCGAGGCCGAGAAACTTGAGGTTCTGACAGATATGCTGATGCCCCCGTTTGCAAGCGGGGCATTCTCCGCAGTGATCAAGCGGTCGGACAACGACCTTCTGGCCGGGTTCGACCGTATCGACGCCCTCGCCCACCGCTTCGACGACACCTGACATCTCGTGCCCAATCACCCGGTTCAGGCCGACACGGGCATCCATGTTGCCGTGGTAGACGTGCATATCCGTCCCGCAAATCCCACAATAGGCAACGCGAATGGCAGCTTCGCCGGGGCCTGGATCCGTCGCTTGGGCTTGCTCTACAGCAAAGCTCTTTTTTCCCCTGTAGTATGCCGCAGAGATCGTCTGGGTCGTCATGTATGCATCTCCCTGTGTTCCGCATTCAGTTTGTCCCAGTCGAATTCCACTCCGGTTCCCGGGGTATCCGGGGCGACGGCCAGACAGTCTTCCACAACCAGCGGACGGGTCGTGTATTGGTCTATCGGGAATGAGTGTACTTCTAGCCAGCCAGCGTTGGGTTGCGCAGAAACAAGGCTGACGTGCAGCTCCTGCATCCCATGGCTGCAAACCGGAATGCCGTGCTGTGCGCTCAGCGCGGCCACGCGCAGCCAGCCGGTTACCCCACCGCAGTTTGAGGCATCGGGTTGGATGAAACTCAGCTTCGCGTCATCAAAGGCGAATTCGAATTCGTGAATGGTGTGCAGGTTTTCACCCATGGCGAGGGGAACGCCCGTCGCTTCGACAATTCGGCCATAACCTTTGTAGTCGTCTGGAACAATCGGTTCCTCGAACCACAAAATATCGCAGTCGGCAAACCCTCTGGCAGCCACGATGGCCTGTTCGACGGTCATAGAGTAATTCGCATCGACCATGAAGAAACGGTCCGGGCCCAGCATCTCGCGCACTGCCCGGGCACGCGCAAGATCGTCGGCCAGGTCTGGTTGACCGACCTTGATCTTGACTGCGTTGAACCCTCGCGCAAGGTACCCTTCGGTCTGGCGCAGCAGTTTCTCTAACGAGAAATTCAGGTCGATCCCACCGGCGTAGGCCTTGCACCGTTTGGACGCTCCGCCGGCCATCTGCCACAATGGCGCATTTTGTGTTCTGCCCCGAATGTCCCACAATGCAATATCCACGGCCGAGATGGCAAAGGAGGCGATCCCGCCCCGCGCGACGTAGTGCACATGCCACTGCATGGCGTCGTACAGGCTTTCGATCTGTTCAGCGTCTTGTCCTACAAGGAACGGTGCCAGATCATGCTGGATCATCGCCAGGATGGCATGACCACCCTTGCCCCCCGTATAAGTATATCCGACCCCCTCGACCCCATCCGAGGTTTGAATAGTAACTGTGATCAGTTGAAAAAACGTGTGATCCCCATGTTTAGCATCGACGAGGACCTCTGCGAGCGGAACGTTGAACAGCCGCGCTGAAACACTTTCTATGCGATTCATGAACCCAAGACCTTCTGCTGCCTGGCAATAACCCGAGACTGTAAAAGGATCACCGCAAATAGAAAGCCTCCAAGTATGACCATCTGCCAATAGGCACTGAAACTGATGGTGCCTTGACCGTTTTCAAAGTTCAAAACGTTGAAGACCAGCCCAAGCAACAGCGCACCGGCCACCGTCGCAAGGATCGAACCCATCCCGCCCGTCAACAAAGTGCCGCCCACCAGCACGGACGCGATGGCCGACAATTCCCATCCAATGTCTTCGAGGGGTTGCCCAGATCCAAAACCCGAGGCCTAAAAGGGTCAGGCCAGCCCCCGGCAACGCAACCTGAATTCCGCTTGGGCCGAAATAGGCCGCTACAGATCCGACCCACAAATCACTCTCGCAAGTCATGACACGCGCCCAGCGCGATCGCAATGAACATCGCATTGTAATTCAGGAAAGACGAGAAATTGTAGGCGCTGCAAAAGTTTACATCGCGCATCAGCCCAAACAAGATCAAAGCCATCAGTGCGATCCAAACCGTCACCGAGGACGAATTGCGACGAAGGTACTTTCGGGTGCAGTTTGAGTGCCATCGCCCTCACTCCCAAAGTGCCTAACTGATATCGAAACACCGCAGCTTTGTACGGTGAATTTGCCGACAGCGGGATTTCACAATGGTAGAAGCAAGTGTCGGCAACGAGCCGGAAGGTCCATTCACAAAAAGCTATTACCCATAGGCATAACTATTCAAATTCCCTGTGCTTCTTCAATGGTTTTGTGATCTGGCATTTCTGATGCATAATTAGTCAATTGCGTATCCGATCAATACTGTCGGGAGCGATTGCATGACTGCCGAAACTTCAGATTTCGTGAAAGCCGCAGATAACGCAAATGCAACCTCTACCAATTCGCACAGCGGGTTTCACATAAAGATAAGAACCAAGTTGCTGGTCGCGCTACTTGGAATTGTCGGGTTAATGCTAATACTGGCGTTCACCGGGCTATCTGAGTTGCGCAAAGCGAACCTTCGAACTGCTGAGTTGCTTCAAGATCAGGTACGGCTATCAAATCTAAAGGTGTTTGAAAGCAGTCTGCAAGAAATCTGGTTGAATGGAACAGCAATTTTTGCAGAAACTGGAGGCAACACCATGCTTGGCGACAGTGCAGGGTTCTTTGAAGCTAAGCTGCATGTTATTCAGTCGCTTGGTCATCTCATTGAGACAAGAGATCAACCGGATCTCAGCCTTTTTTCCGACGATGAAATCGCGGATGTGTCGCGAAAGACTCAAGAAATAAAACGAATAGGACTTGATATCGTTGAGCGATATGAAGCTGGGCAGATTGTAGCTGCCAAATCAATATTCGAGTTGCAGCTGGTCCCAATAATTAAGTCTTTGGATAATCTGATTGAGAAACGATACCTGCTTTTGCGCGATGGTATGCGCTCGAAAGCTTTGATTAACCAAAACGCGTTTGATCAATCGTGGCGAATGGTGCTTGCTTCAGCTGGGATTGCAGTCGTTATTGCGATTTTGCTTGGCTTCCTACTCAGCAAGTCTTTGATCCGCACGATTGAGCAAATCCGGGTCACGCTAAGAAAAGTTGCTCAAGGCGACTTTACCGCCCGAGCTAATATCAAGAGCACCGACGAGCTTGGAGATCTCGCCCGCAGCGCCAATCGTATGACAGAGCGTTTGGGTACGTTGTACGATGAGCTTGAGACTGCAAACCTACACAAGTCGCAATTTCTCGCCAATATGAGCCATGAATTGCGAACTCCGATGAATTCGATCCTCGGATACACCGAAATGATCCGGGATGGAATTTATGGTCCGGTGCCCAAAAAAATCGACGATCCGCTGCATCGGGTTCAAGTGAACGGCAAAATGCTACTGTCATTGATCAACGATGTTTTGGATATTTCGAAGATTGAAGCTGGAGCACTCGAACTGACACTGGACACATATTCGATGTCTGAGATCCTCAACGACGTTGTTTCCACGGTTGAGCCTATAGCAGCGAGCAAGGGACTGGAAATCCGCACCAAAGTAGAAGGCGGACTCCCCACTGGGCGTGGCGACGCGGGTCGTATTAGACAGGTCTTACTTAACATCGTCGGAAATGCGGTAAAGTTCACTGACAAGGGTTACGTCGAAATAAACTTGGCGCGTCGTGATCAACGGTTTGTAGTAACCGTAACTGATACGGGAGTTGGAATTTCCTCAGAGCAAATTGACGAGGTTTTCCTGGAATTCAAACAGGCTGACGCCTCGTCTACGCGTGCCGCCGGGGGTACTGGTCTCGGTCTATCTATCTCTCAAAAGATCGCAGAAATGCACGGTGGGCGAATTGAAGTCGCCAGCAGCCTTGGCAACGGTTCGACATTCACTGTTGTACTCCCCATTCAGGCTACGAGGAGCTGAGCATGTCTAAAAGAATACTTGTCATAGAAGATCAGGCCGACAACAGACGTATACTTCGAGACCTTCTAGGCAGTCACGGCTTCGAAGTGCTGGAGGCCGAAAACGGAGCGCAAGGAGTAGACCGAGCGATTGCTGAAAAGCCCGATCTAATCTTGATGGATATCCAGATGCCAGAATTAGACGGTTACGATGCCACCCGCCAGATAAAGAAGCATCCAATAGGCGCGAACATACCAATCATCGCGGTAACATCCTTTGCTTTGTCTGGCGACGAAACAAAAGCACGGGAAGCCGGATGTGATGACTATGTTACCAAGCCTTACAGTCCGCGTGCTCTGTTGGCCAAAGTCATTACCTTTGTTGGACAGGTCTGAATGAAAAAATGAAAGACCCACCACTCATTTTGATTGTCGATGACAAGCAGGACAATCGCAACCTGCTGACAATGCGACTTAGCGCGCATGGTTATAGTACTGCCGAGGCCGTAGATGGCGAAGACGCTATAGAAAAAGCTACTGATTTGTCGCCCGACTTGATCTTGTTAGACGTAATGATGCCTAAGCTGGACGGTTTCGAAGTCTGTCGAAGATTGAGAATGGATCCCATACTCCCCTTTATTCCGGTGGTTCTGGTAACAGCTCGTTCGAACACTGAAGATATGGTGCAAGGGCTTGAGGCTGGTGCAAATGACTATCTTACCAAACCAGTTGACACAGTCGCACTCCTTGCACGTGTACGTTCCATGCTCCGAACAAAAGCTTTGCATGACGAAGTGCAGAGCTGGAACAAGGAACTCGAAAAACGAGTAAATCAACAGATTGGTCAGATTGAGCGGTTCAATCGTTTGCGCCGTTTTCTACCAAGGCAAGTGGCAGAAGAAATTATTTCGGTTGGTGATGACAGCGCTATTCTTAAGAACCGAAGAGCGGACATCGTCGTTTTGTTTGCGGATCTAAGGGGATTCTCGACCTTTACGGAAGCCTCTGATCCTCAAGTAGTACTCGAAGCCCTCAACGTATTTCACAATTGCGCAGGTCCACTGATTGAACGACACCAGGGCACACTTGAACGTTTCTTGGGCGATGGCATCGTTGTGCTGTTTAATGCCCCGCTCCGGGCACGCGATCCTACGGGTCAGGCTGTCACCTTTGCGAGCGAGCTGCATGCTGCGGTCGCAAACGCGCTTGGACCCTTTCAAAAGGAGGGATCGCGCTTGGGTCTCGGGATCGGTATCGCCAAGGGTGAAACCACTATTGGCTGTATCGGATTTGAAGGCCGGTTTGACTATGCGGCCATTGGAGAAGTGCCAAATCTTGCAGCTCGCCTATGTGAACACGCGCGAGCTGCCGAAACACTAGTCGATGCGTCGGTTGTCGAAGCGTTAGGAACATCCAAGAAAACGCGATTTTTACGGGATCAAGAATTCAAAGGACTGACCGGAACGGTTCCTGTGTTTCAGCTTCTCAGCTAAGGTACTGTCAACTAATTTGAACCAGCCTCAGCTAGGCTGATAAAGCTGCCGTCTATTCCAATCAACGAGGAACACTCGAAGGTGCCGTCAGACAAATTCTAACTAGTCTCAGCTAGGCCAGTAGCGCTGCCCTTTATGCCGCACTGAGTTCGCGCCACTCTGCGAGAGCGGCGGCTCGAGTCAGCTTGAAGGTGTCTCGGCTGGCTAGCGATCTTTCTTGGTTGAAATGGTTGTAGACCGAGGAATGGACGGAGGCGAGCTTCTGCAAACTTCGCATACGCTTAAAACGCTGCATCGCGCGTTCTCTTCGTCGGAATGGCAGGTGCGAGTTCTCAACGCGATTGTTGAGCCACCTACCCGTCCTTTCTTTTTCGGTAGCGCCAAGCTCTCTGAGAGCGGCCCGGTACGATGCGAAGCGATCCGTGACGACGGTTTCCGACTTACCGTGTCGCTTCGTCAGTGTCTTGAGGAATTTCAGCGCTGCAGCTTTGTTTCGGCGTTTGGTGACAACGGCTTCCACCACCTCACCTTCTTGATCAACAGCACGCCAAAGATAGTGCCGCTTGCCATTCACCTTCACAAAAACCTCATCCACGTGCCACTTCCATTTGAAGTATGCTCTCATTTACCGAACACGCTTTCTTCGGATTTCAGCAGTAAACATCGGGCCAAACCTGTTCCACCAATATCGGACAGTTTCGTGCCTCACGTCGATGCCTCGCTCGTGCAACAAGTCTTCGAAATTCCGAAGCGAAAGCGGGAAACGGATGTATGGCATCACTGCAAGGCGGATCATCTCGGGACTGGTTTTGAAATACTTGAAAGGCGATAATCTTTTCAAAATCGGAGGCTACGCAACACCCCTGCCCCGCTCAACCCAAGTTCCTCTGACAAGGCCATGGCAGCCTTTCTAAGAAATCAAGTTGAAACCTATTGGAGGACTAAATCTCTGAGAACAAAAAAACCGAATTTGCGTGTTCGTCAATTAGGCCTCATAGTTTGCTACACATCCCCAATATTTGAGGGCACGGTGACAGCAGGGCTCGATTTGCTAGTGTGAGTTTGCAACGGCCCCGAGGTACTCACCAATGTAAAGTCAAATTCAAGACTGGTTTCCCAATTCAGCTCGGCCAATTCAGGTCGTGAGCGCGTTGGGCGGATGTTAGGCCGTTCTGGAAATAAGCGTCGTAGTATTCGTTCTCGACCCGATGCGTTTGAAGCCAAACACCAGGTGCGTGAACTGCTTCGCAATGAGCCGGGAATCGCCCGTGTGTTTCGTAAACGTACGTACAGATATCGCGGGCGCATTCGATTATGTCCTGCTCGTATTCACCCGCTTCTTCCAGATACTTGGCACCAAAATCGCCCTTGTAGATTTGGCTGAACAGCGCGTCGTTCTTGTAAATACCGTCGGAACCGAACTTGCCTTCAACAACTGCATCAACTGCCTCGGACATAGACGAATAATAAGGCGGACATTTACCCTTGATCAGGTGCTCTCCATGATGGCGCAATCCCACCGCATGGGCACGGACATGCTTCATCGCCGCAACCGGCAAAGTATGCCAGCGTAGCAGATCCATCAGTCGCCATTTGGGTGTGACATAGTCAAACCCCAACATCGTACCGAATCTGTCGCTGAACTTCGGATCGCCCATCAGAACCGGTGGAGATATCGCGGCGTGAATCCAGCCGCCCAGACCCAGAGCCTCGGTCACAAGAAACAAGTTTTGCACTAGTAGATCAGCCTCGATCTGTGTGCGCATTTGGCCCAAGATCCCCAGCGGAATCTTGATATCCGGGTTCAGAAAACCCCTGTCGATCCACTTTTTGACACCAGCGGGCCGATAAAAATTTCGGTCATCCACGATGACTGGCCGCGCCTTGTCAGGCTGCGTTAGAATGTACATCAACGCGTTGATGTATTGGTGAGATAGATCCACAACCGGGAAGAAAATGGTCGAACCCGGAGTGTTTGACAAAAAGCGATTCGAATCGAGGTAAGCCGGAAAATCACGCATCCCTTCGGGCACGTCAACACGCCGGTCCAGAATTTGCACTTTTGCCTGTTCTGCACGCAGGATCAATACCTCGGGCGTCCAGCTTTCGGTCCCACCTTCAAGAGGTTCAAGCCTGCGCAGAAAGTAGGTACCACTGTCATTAATCATAAAGAAATGCGTACCTTGTGCATTGTCCGGGCTACCAGCGGTGCGCCCCTCCATCACAAGGTTCGGCTTCGACATGATCGGATCGCCGCTTTCGTCGTCGAAAAACGGCCGGTCAGGCATGGTCAGGCCCGTAACGCCGGTTGCGGCAATCAGGATCGCCTCTTGCAGCGGTGAAAGTGGCGAGCGCTCATTCTGAGATTCCCAACTGAGCGAACCGGCGACTACATTCGAACCGCGGCTGACACGCTTGGTTCTGCGGTTCCACAACGTCTGCGCCAGCGGGGCATTCAGAAAGGCGTTCAGCCCATTTTGAACTTTGTCCTTCGGCATTTCATTCCCCCTCAACCACATTCCAGGGCGCAAAGGCCGTCGCATTCTTTGGCAGAACTGTTGCAAACTCGGGGAAATGCCGCAGCAAAACGGATTTCATACCGTTTTTCGCCACCCACTCCATCCCAAGCGGCGTATAGATTTCCGGTCGAAAGTCTGTGGTCAAAAAGCGGTCCGACTGCAACCTGCGCGACGCCATTAGGATAAAGACACGAAACGCCGTGTCCGAGAATCCGAATCCGTCAGGCGGGGTTTCTCCCAACAGGCCAATCACCGTATCGACCTTGTCGATATCGCCATAGAGATCCTTTAGTATTTGATTAGTCTCGGGGTTGGCCGTCAGGTCATCCCAGTTGGTAACACGAGGCATGTGCAGCCCTTCGCGGAACGCGTTGTATCGCGGTACGTGACGGGCGCGCGTGCGGACGATGTCTACCACCGATAAATCGATCAGCTCATCAAAACGTTCGAGGTGTTGTAGGGATTTCGGAAAGTTGTGCAATGTGATCGCACCGGGATGGGCAATACCCTGAGAATAAAGACAATCGCGCAGGCCAAGCTCTCGCAATTGCTGGTCAGTCTCTTCGCCCTGAATCTCCAGAAAGCCACGGCGCGCTTTTTCCTTGCCGGATTGAAAATCATAGAAAATGTAATCGTCCGGGATTAATGGATGCATTCGGTAAACCGTCGCAAATTCTTCCGTCAGGGCGTAGCGCCCGGTGTGGTGATCAGGCTCAGTTTCCGGGATACCTTTAAGCGCGTGAACGTCAGTCAACCAGATGCCCAGGCGCGTCAACCACGACTTAGGCGGGCCGTACCAGTTGGTGTTCATTCCAATATCCAGCGCTTCGGTGCCGAGTATGGCTGGCGTCCATTCGACCGTGTGGATCTTCGCGATCAGGGCCGACACGATGAGGCGGGCGGTTTGATACACCCGTTCTTCGTCCATGTTAGGGTATTCGCGCTGCAACTCGTCGCAAAGAACATTGTGCTCTCGGGCAAACAACGTGTGCAGGGTCGACAGCCCCAGCCACCAGCTTTCGTTAAAGCCGGTCAGCTCAAATCCCTTCACATTCAAAGGGAGGTAGCCGTCTTTGGTCAGCTTTAGCTTGGGTCCGTTACGAAGTTTTTTCGCGGCCTCGGAGTTGACGCCATAAACTTGCGAGCCATCCCACCAATGAGAGTTCTCGTTTGCAAACAGGATCGGATCATCTGCCCCCTCTTTCGGGATGTTTCCGGCGATGCGCATACTACGTTCCGGCTCTCCGTCCGGGCGGTTCTTCCAATCAGGGTAGCCATCTGGGACAGGAACGACGTCATCATCTTCGCCCAGTTTACGCCGCTCGTGCGATACCCAGTCATGGACTTGAAACTGAATCCACGAGGCCGCCAGGATGTTCAGGATTTTGGCAGGGATAAAGGCCTGTCTGTCCATCAACTTCCGGGCTACCTCAATTGGGTTGGGGCTGCCGTCTGGCTGGGCCTGCGATGGCATGTTTCTGCCAAAGGTTGCGCCCGCCGCACCCATCGTCGGATCCGACAGATCGTTATATGTGCCGTCATGAGTACGGTAAACGCGATGTTCGGGGGCAGGTTCAGGCGGCACCGCGCGCGCGCTTGGCACGGTTTCTTCCGGATCGGTGTCAATGAGATTCTTTTGCCTCAGATCATACCTGAGCGCGTCGAGATTGAGCAGCTGAACCAAAAGAAACGGAATTTTGTGCCACGGAATCCTGCGGTTAACGGCGCGCAGTACGGATCGCGCGGCCGTTCCGAAGATTCTATTCTGAACCGGAGGCGGTGCGGCCTTGAACCGTTTGCCCTGCCGGTGCGAGGCGGATGCGTCATAAGCCGCTTTGCGCGCGCGGTTCAAGTTTCCCAAAGGACGGAACTCTTCCGCTGTATTCCACGGATTGAACCCTAGTTGCTCGATTTTCAGCGCCTCGGCTAGGGCCTGCGGTGACGACAGATCGCGCTGAGGCATTACCAATTCCGCCACCTTTATAGGCGGGCTGACCCGTTCGTCCCATTCATGCGCCGCGTCTTCGATAGGTGTTTGATCCTCTGAAACAAACCGCTGAACGAACAGGTCAAACACCACATCACCATTTGCCTGACGTGTGGCGTATTCTGAAGACAGACGCGACGCGCCAGAGTGGGTACCCTTCACCGCCGGCGCATCCGGTGCCGGTTTGAAAACGTACCGCGCCGCTTCGTTTCCCCAGGCAATGGCCCCGCGGCTCCAGTAGCTTTCCATCGCTACGCTGTCACATTCCCTGAGTGCTGTCCGCACGTTGTCAAGCATCCGGCGTGTTTCAGAGAAGCCCAGAACAAAGCACAGGCGCATCAACCCCACTAGCTTTGACAACCTCCCACCGGACACCGCATGTGCGAAGACCACGAACTGGCGGGCATTGCGCGCGTGGGGAACAGGAAAATTCGTGGCCAGTAAGTCATGGTCAACGCCGTCAGCATCGCGAACGCGTACTGCCAATCCACGCAGGTCTTTTTCTTCATCGGATTGGGTTTGCGACGATGCGTTGGAAATCCGCACCATCGCTGGATACCGTTTGCCGGGTATCGCGAACCCCACCTCAAGGTCCTCTGGCAGGTCGTCGACAAACCTCAATTCAGCGCCTTCAAATGCGGCGATTGCCTTTTTATGAAAGGCGCGCTCGACCTTGGGCGCTTTGCCAGCCTTTGCAGACTTCTGCTGTGCTGCCATCATCAGTTCGGCAAGCTGTTTTGTCTCTTTCAACTCTGCCTCGGGCGAGCCTCCGACATACACTTCGCGCCATTTTCGCAGGGAATCCGAGCTACCGTCCATGGTGGCCTCCTGTCTACAACCCGAACCTTGAACGAATGCCTTGCCAGATCGCGGCAAGCACACCTTCGGGATGGGGTGAATAATTCGGCAACGCCAGACGTGTAATCCGCGCGTCAATGAGGGTCGGTTTGCCGCTTGCCAGAGCCGCCGCAAACGCCTTCTCGAACTCGTCGAGCTTGTTGACCACGTATCCATCTGCGCCACAGGCTCGGGCGTAGGCGGCGTAGTCTGGATTGTCGAATTCGACGAGCCCTGTTTTGAAGAAAGCAGACAGCTGATACAGCTTGATCAGCTTGAATTCGCAGTCGTTGAAAATGACCCAAACCACTGGAATGTTGTATTGCACGGCCGTCATCAATTCGAACCCGGTCATCAGGTAAGAACCATCACCAACAGCAGCTACGACCGAACGATTCATCTCGGCATACTTTACACCGATCGCTCCGCACACCCCGATCCCCATCGGACCATAGGTTCCGGGTTTTCTAAAATTCTGGCCTTCTTTCAACTCAAGATAGTAGCCGGCCCAGGCCGCATGTGCGCCAGCGTCTGCCAACACAACACCGCCCGGCGGCAGCATTTGCGAAATCTTTTGAACCATTTCCCCCGGATGCAGTTGCTTTTGCGGGGAAATGATGAAGCGTTCATCGTAATCCTTGGGCCGGTAATCCCGTTCCGGCACGGGTCCTACCGAGGCGTCTAAACGATCATACAGACCTTGCAAGGTCTGTTTCGCATCCCCCAAAACGACGTGATCAGCTTTGTAGAACTTGTCAAACTCACCTGCGTCAATGTTGACGTGAAGCAGGGTCTTGTTTTCGAACAATCTGTCGAAAAAATCGAATGTCGCATGTTGCGCAAATGAGTTGCCGACCGCCAGCACCACATCCGCGTCGTCGAAAAGATCCCACGCTGCCTTGTGCCCTGAATCACAATAGAGCCCTATAGCCAATGGGTTTTCCTCGGCTACGATCCCTTTTCCATCCATTGTGGTCAGCAACGGTATCTGAAACCGCTCGATGAACGCCTTGGTGACATCATTGGCTCCGGCCAGGATCGCCCCAAATCCGGCAAGCATCACGACTTTTTTCTCAGCTTTGATCGCCTTTTCCAACACGCTTGCAGCACGATCCAGCGAAGCCGGATCAGGCGTCACACCAGTCTGCGGCATGCGCAGAGGCCTGAAGTTGGACACTTCGATCTTGGGGTCGGTTATGTCCTCTGCGACGGCAACATGTACTGGGCCAGGGCGACCTTCAAATGCGATTTCGATGGCTTTTTGCAACGTATCGATCAAGTCATCGGGGTCGGTTACAAGAAAATCTGCCGGTTCGCCGGACTGCGGGTCTTTTTTTGTGGCAGCACGAAACATCATCCGCGAATCCGGAGTGCGGGCAAGGCCAGAGGTTTCGTTCAATCCCCCCCTTCCCTGCCATGCCACCGTCGAATACCCGCTGATCGCCAACAAAGGATAGCTGTCGGTCAAAGCCACGCACATTCCTGAAATAAGGTTGAACGCACCCGGACCGGCAGTGGCAAAACACACGCCTAGATTTCCGGTAAACATCGCGTGACCGCAGGCCATGAACGACGCTCCCTGTTCATTTTTGGCTATAATGGGCCTGATCTTTTCCGATGCGTCGAGCGCAAGCATCAAACCGGCTGCATTTTCGCCGGCACCGCCATAAGCGGCGTCTACCCCAATGGTTTCAAGCGCGGCGACAACCGCTTCGTAGACACGCATTCAATACCACCCAATAAACTTTCAACAATATGCTGCGATCATAGCAGAAATTGTCTTTTTAAGAAACAGAGCGCCCGTAAACTCGTGCATAGGTGGCAGGCAAGATACTAATTCTGGCAGCGCAATCGAAAAGCCGGGGTGAATTTAGGTCCCCTTCGCGTCCTAGCGCTGTCCTTTTGACATCAGGTCCGGATTCTGGTCAGCGACCTTTCGAACCACGTCCAGGGCTGTTGGCAAATTGGTCGTATCAATCCCATCCGGCTTTTGATTTGTTTCGTTCAGGTACTCCAGGAAGCGAAGCAAATTGCTCAGCGACTCTCCGTTTTCCGGGTTTACGGACAGGGCATCTGCGAACCATCTTGCGGGATCTCGGTAAGGAGGTGAGACATCGTGTGAACAGCAGAGCATGGCATCCGTCACGCCCAGTGCGTTGCGGTAGTGGGTATCGGTCGGGGACAACGTCGCCGCCTCAAGAAAGGATACGCGCGCAGCCATCCAGTCTTTTTCTTCCGAAGCCTGAATGAACCCTATCAACGCATGGGCCAATGCCCTGAGTTCCGGTTCATTGAGGGTCAACTCACTTTCCAGATAACGCTTTAGCGCGGCCTGTGCCATTTGCACTGTCCCGTCGGACACAGGCGGAAACTCATCGGACAACCGGTTTTGCCGCAGCCTTAGAAACCCGAGCGCACCATTCAGAAAATCAAGTTCGGGCAAGCTACTATGGAACAGATGCGAGGCTTCGGGGTTGATGCGAATGTATCCCTGGTTGGGATGGCCGCCGAACATGTCATCCACCTTGATCCAACCAGGTTCGGCCCCAATTTCAACACTGAACGCTCTTCGCTCGTTCGGCTCAAAGAGCAGCTCGTCGCTGGAGGCCTCAAGATCAGGACTACTGTAGACTTTGCTGGCCTCGATAAACGTAGTGTCGATGCGTTGGAACAACTCTTCGGAAACCACGCGCGGTGCAAAAGTCACGTCGAGCGCAGGTATCGAAATCGACATCGGCTCGCCGGACTGGCCAAGGTAAGCATGCAGAAATTCTTCGGCGAAGTTATTAGAAACAGGTTGCACGGCTTCGTATTGATCCGTGAGACGGCGAAACCCCCGGAGTCTGGACTGAACGAAAATCTGGTCCTCTTCCAAAAAAATGCGACCCTGCAAGAAAACCAGAATTTGCCCCTCACGCAATGGCTGCGACGCCCCGCCTGACAATAACAGGCCCAGAACAACGTCAGGATCGCAAACACCATCTAGGAACATATGTGCGACGACTCCAAGACTACCATAGGTCGGCTGATGCCAGCTATCCAGTTTGAAAAGCCAGCTGAACCGTCGTGCCGTTTTCTGTAGTTTCGCCAGTCGGTCCCCGTCACCTGATGACACATCGGCCGAGGTCGCCAGATACTCCAAAGGAACGATATTTGCTGCAGAGTCCTCAAAAACAAACGGATACTCGCAGGCGGTAAATCCACCAGCCTGAACGGCTCGTGAATCCGACACAACGCCCGCCAGAGACAACAGGGTAGCGGAAACGGCCAACCCTGCACGCGTCATGAATGACCTGATTGCGTGTTCCATTATTGACCTCCTCCATCGGTTTGAGATGGAAGCGGATCAACACAGAGTCCCTTGTCGTCAGCGTCACTTCCGCGAATTTCTCGAAGAATTGGAAGCGTACTCTGGTCACCAAAACTGTCCAGCGTCTGTCGATAAACACGATCCGCCCCTTCGCGAGCGAAATTGCCCAGCGCCTGCCATTCGTCCGGCTCCAATCCAAGGTAGTCAGGCCTTGGTTTTGCTGCGTCAAGCGTTCCGATCGCGTCACAATAAAACGCACGAGAACGTAACAACATTGTCTTTTTCTCTTGGGCTTGAACCACAGAGTCAGCCGCCCTTTCGTGCCGCAATCCCAGCGCCAAAGCAGAGAACAGACGCAACTCGGCATTGCCCCGAAACAGTTTATCCAGCCCTGCATCGATCTGGGCCTGCTCGTAGAGGGCCTCGTGGTAACCCTGCATACGGGGCGGCTCGACGTTATGGAAACCGTAGTGGCGCAGAGGAATGACCACATAGGCCACGATGATGTCACCCCCGCTGACTCTGGCACCGACTTCTAGCAATACCCGTTCGTCGTTCAGAACTCCTGTGACGTCGGCATCATAGGTATTTCGATCCCGCAACTGACGCTGCGGGCAGTAGATCACCTTTGCAAGAGACCCAAGCGAGGCGTCGGCCTTGTCAAAGTGCATTTCGAATGCAGCAAGCAAGGCGCGCCGTCTGCGTTCGCTGATCGGGCTGACCATATCCATCGAACCTATAAGCAATTTGTCGTTTCTTGCCGTGTCATCCGGGCAACCCTGGAGCCCCGCATGCGCGTCCTCACCCAAAAGAAAGATTACGATCAAGCCCACCACAACTCCCCTGCACATCTGCGAGAAGCTCTGTTTAGAAGGTTTGCAATTCACCAGAACATCCACCATTTCTGCGCCCTTTGGTTTGCTCTTTCGATTTGCGCCAAAGCCGCCTGAATTGCCTTTTGAAATTCCGGCTGCGCATCAGCGGGCACCCCTGCATCTGTCAAATCCGCGCCGAGGCGTTCGAGCGGTTCCACAGCGTCGAGGCAACCTACGCTGCCAGCGATTTCGGAAACAGCCTTACGCGTCCCCCACTTGAAAGTTTGGGTCGGATCATCAATCACGCGGATGATGACCTCGCAGGTTTCGTCGTTAGTTGTCAGTCCCGCCTGTTCCAATCCCAACTTTCCCCAGCTGACCTGAAACTCATTTCCATGGTCGATGAATTGGACCAGCGGAAATGCTGCAACACTGCCGAAGCCCCCTAGCGCGAGCGCGGTCGCCTTGGATTTTTCAGCGCTATTCGCGAACTCATCACTGTTTAGGTCTAGAATGTAGGTCTTGAGCTTATCCGCCGTGTCCGCAGTAAATTGCGCTCGCTTAAGATCCAGTTCAACGCTCTGAACCAACAGGTATGCTAGAAAAAATGCGGCCGAGGTTTTGATGAGCGAAGATAAAAGTTCTGCGAACCAGGCCCCGGTCCGTCTGCTTCTGGGTTCGGGCGACGCTGGTCGCTCTGCGTTCCCACCGCTGCGGGCGTAAAGGAGTAGAGCCTCTGATTTTTCAGAAGCGTTTTCCTGGTTATTTGCTCCGTCAACACCCATGGTTTTGTCAGAACTTGCGATCCTGGGACTTGGCCAATCTTATCACAACAAATCAAAATTCAGAAGAATTCCTCCTGAACTCAACTCATGCCAAGCATCTGGGCGCTGTACTTAAAACGGGTCGTCTGGTCCTTCAAAACGGCGACTTCCAACATGGTCGACCGTCAAGCGGTGATTGACTTCAGAAATTGTGTTAAGGATTTCAGAGGGGTTTTCGGCAATTCATGAGGTTGAACATGTCTAACCGCCGGGTGAAACCGCGATATTTTTCGATTGTTTTGCTTCCAGTTCTGATATTCGGTGTTCACAAGCTGATCCAAGATCACATGATCGCATCGGAACTGGATATCCCGCTTAAGATCCTGAGCGATCAGAACACATGGCTTGAAGCGGTAGGCCGGCTCAGATTTCTTGCAGCATCTTGGTTCTTTGCGGCGCTTGCCGTTCTCGCCGTTGCCGTGCTGGCCCGCAGTTTGGCGCGACCGATGGAACAGCAAACCAGGGTGGCCGCCATAGTAACGACTTTGGCTGTCTTTTTGTTGGCACTGACGCCAACAATCCAGCAGTTTACAACATCCACCGCGCCCCGGATTTACTATCAGGTCGGCAAAACGGTTTTTGAAACGACCTTGGCCAATGGTTCGCTACCCGGTTGCATGAACGCGAATGACACCTGGCTGTTGGGCACTTGCGGTGAAAGCCCTGTATTTTCAATGTTCAACCGGGTTTTGGACATCGTCAATGCACTTGCTGGTCTGTCCGTTGGGGCACTGATTGCCGGTATGATCCTATGTCTGGCCTCCAGAGACAGCCCTGATATCGAAGAGAGAGCCGAAGAACTGGCCGCCAACATGCATCAGATGCGGCAGCAATTGTACCTGTCCAGCCTCATTCTGACTTTCGGCATGTTTTTTGCTTCAAGCTGGATGTACTGGCCCATGCCCCTTATAGAGGACAGCGGAAAGGCCGCCTACGGGTCGCTGGTCAAAGCGTCTGCATTGTTTACCGGAACCTATTTTTGCCTGTTGCTGCTCAGCTTCTATCTTCCGGTTGCTTTGGTTCTGGACAGCCGCGTAAAAAGACTTGCCCTGCGGGCCCGCGGGCGCTCGCGAACCGAAGAAACCTTTGATATCGCCGGTTGGAAAGCCACTCATGGGCTTAAGGAAGGTACGGGCGAAATCCTGCGTGCCGGATTTGCACTTGTCGCTCCGATTCTGGCTTCATTTGCCGGGGGCATAACACCGTTGGCAGTTTGATTGCGCCATGCGCAACCATTTGACTTGGCGCCAAAATTTGTGAACAGTCCACCAAACTGCAACCAACTGTTTTGAGGCGGGAAACTGCCTATTTTTCATGGTCAACTTTCAGTTGTACCGATTTTCTGCTAGTATTTACTCGGACCGAGAGAACCTAGTTCGGTCTGTTTTCATATAAGGAAGTCGTTCGGTTTAACTAGTTTCGTCACAAACACCAATTTCTATTTTGAGATGAAATCTCTTAAGCAATCGGATGGCTTCGCCGCTAAGCGAGGTATCCTGAAATGCTTTTCACGCTCGGTCACGGTCAAAAGATTATCCTATCCACACAAGCCGCCCCCGGGGCTATGGCAGGTCTGGCGCCGTCGGTGCGCACCGATGCCGTATCCTATGCCCAGGCTACGGCAAACTCGCCGGTCGCGGCTCCTGCCGGGGCTATGGCCATGCCGCAGGATGGTTCAACGCCGGGCGGACCTTTTGGTTACTTCTTCCCCGACGCGCCCGAAATTTCGACTGACGATACGACGATTGGAAAGCTGGACGCGTTGGCGGATGCGATGGTCGAAGCCGACAATGATCCACCTCATGCAGACAGCCATATTCCCCCTGTATTCACCTACCTCGGCCAGTTTATCGATCATGATATAACGGCTAACATGGATCCCTCGGGGGATCAGTCAGTAATCGAACCACCCGCCGGAGGAACCCTGGACCCATTGCCCAGAAGTACCGTGACGGCGTCCCTGCTGAACCTTCGAAAAGGATCGCTGGGACTGGACAGCCTTTATGGTGACGGACCAGACAATGGACCTGCCGCAGTCAAACTGAAAGACGCCATGCGGTCGCCCGGATTTCCAGCTATGATGCGTCTCGACGTACCCACTGACGTTGGTGGTCGTCCCCCGCTGCCTGCGGATGACGCCTGCGACCTGCTTCGGCTCGGCACCTTATTGGATCAAGGAACTTTGCATGAAAGCGATATTCTGGGAACTCCAATCGAAAACGCGTTTGCCTCGAATGGCGTGATCAACCGGCGCGCAGCAGTTATCGGAGACGCACGCAACGATGAGAATCTTCTGGTTGCCCAACTCCACGCCGCGTTCCTGCGGTTCCATAACCGCGTTGTCGTCTGGCTTAGGGGACAGGCGGGTGCCCCCACCGGAGAAGAGGCCGTATTCGAAGAAGCCAAGAAGCTGACGCGCTGGCATTATCAGTGGCTTGTGATGAACATCTACCTGAACAAGGTATGCGACCCCGCCATGGTGGCTGAAGTCATCGCAAACGGTGCAGCAAGTTATGCGGCTTTCTTCGAGCGAGTGAAAACAGCCAGTGGAGGCTCGCTGCCTGCGGAAAACCTTCCATTGCCATTCGAGTTTTCTGTTGCTGCCTTCCGCTTTGGCCACTCGATGGTGAGGGGCGCGTATGACCACAACCGGTTCTTTGGCCGCGGACCATCGCCAATATTGCCGCAAGCGGGCTTCGATCTGCTATTCGCCTTTACCGGAGGCGGAGGGCTTGGCAATAACCCCACGCTACCAACGAACTGGATCATCGAGTGGGATCGGTTTACACTCGACAACCCGAGCGAGCCCGACCACTTTGCGCGCAAGATCGACACCCAGTTGGCACCGCCACTTGCCGATATGCGCAACGAACCATCCGGTGTCTTCAAGCACCTTGCCCGCCGAAATCTTCGTCGCGGCCATCGGTTGAACCTACCTTCAGCTCAGGCCTGTATCGTGGAATTCAACACCGACAGCTATGGCGGCATCACCGCGCTGACCACCGCAGAGCTGACTTCGGGCGATACCGGGCAGGCCGTTTCGGACGGAGGTTTCGAAAACGAAACTCCGCTTTGGTTCTATGTCCTTCGCGAGGCCGAGGTTCAGGCTGACGGAACCCATCTGGGACAACTGGGCAGCCGCATTGTCGCCGAAACGCTGGTTGGTCTGACCCTATGTGATCCTTCATCTTACTGGCATCAACCCGGGTCCGACAAAGGGCGTTGGCATCCACAGGACGGCGCCAAACCGGACGGCATCGTCGTGGATGATATCCCCGCGATGATCCGCGCCGCACTCTGGATGTAAGGAGAGCCCTATGGTCGACAACGCCCTGCCCGACCCTATTCAAACAGACGAACTGCGCCGAAAGTTGTTTGATCCTTCCGTTTCAGAGGAAGATCTGGCGGCCTATATGGTGCTCGATCCATCAGCCAGTCGGCCATTCGCCCCGGTCGTGCGGGTAAACCCTGCGTTGATTCAGCCCCCGCCCAGCGGTAGCGGCCTGAACAGCGCTTTGCAGGGTGCATTGGCTCTCGGAGGGTTGAATGACGTTTCCCGAGCACGCAGACGCCAAGCCTACCAGGCAAAAATTGCAGCTGGTTGGAACAGGCTGAAAATCGTGTCCGAGGGCGACAGCTGGTTTCAATACCCTTTCCTGTTGCAGGACGTCATCGACCATCTATCTCGAAAACACGCCATTCTGAGCCTTGGCGCAGCAGGAGATAAGTTGGACGATATTTCTGCACAAAACGAGTTGGTCACGGCGGTGTTGGCGGAGCGCCCGCATGTCGTGCTTCTTAGCGGTGGTGGCAATGATCTCGTCGGCGGCGGCAACCTAGCCGCCATTGTTCGCCCCTTTACTCCCGGTCTGGATGCTGAGGGTCACATAACGGACATGTTCGACCGCATTCTGGCCGACGTGAAACAGCATATGCGCAACATCACAAACCACGTAGCCGCAGCCGCGCCCGGTACACCGATCGTGACACATACCTATGATCACGCCATCCCCGATAACGGTCGTTGGCTTGGCCGCCCGCTTAACTCACGCGGCATCACTGACAAAGGCCTGCAACGCGAAATTGTGCGAATCCTGATCGACCGTTGGGCCGCAGCTTTGTTCAGCCTCGCCAAAGAACCGGGTCTGGCCGGGAAGCTCCACATTGTGGATTGCCGCGGCACCGTACCCGATACTGGTTGGGAAGATGAGCTTCATCCCGATTCCAAATCATTCGGCAAAGTGGCTCAGAAATTCCAGACAGTCATCAAACGGGTAACCTCTGACGCGCAACCCGCACAGGCACTTGGCGCGATGGGCACACTGCGACGTCCCGCACCCGAGGAAAACGCTCTCGGCGATACAGTTCTTTCGCTCGCCTACCATTTCGATGACACTATCTTGTTGTCCGAGATCGGACGCCGTGCGTCGCTGGAACGGGCCGTACCTGCGGGTGCGGCAATGGCTATGCAGCACGACGTCGAAAATGTACCTGAATCCAGCCTAGCCGGCGGGTACCCAGCGCTTCGCCAACTGGGTGCCAGAATCCTCGGGCGGGCACACCGAGAGTTACACAGTCTGCTGTGTGGAACCGACGATGCCGACAAGGAAGACCGCAAAGCCCTGCGGGATGCCTTCAACATCGGACAAGGCGCGCTGGCCGCGGCGATTGCGGGCCTGCTTGCTAGCGGCCCCTTGGGCCTGACAGCCTTTGTCGCAGCCCCGGTCGCGGCAATCATCGTGCGTCGCTTCTTGGCACCCAGTTGGGAAGAAACTTGCACGCTGTGGGGCGAGAAACTGAATGGCGGAGGTACGGCGCAAGCCAGCCTCAACGTCGCTCAGCACGGTATCCAGACTGTAAAAGCCAACCCAGACCGGTTCTGCGCGGCCTTTATGAAAAACGTGGATCCAAGCGAAGTTGAAACGTTAGAAGGATCAAGAGCGGCCTTGCTGAACAGCGCGAAATGGCCCTTTAACTCAAAGATCAAAGTGCGGTTCCTTGAAGGGACGGATCACCTGAAAGCCCGGGTTGAACATTACGCTCAGCTTTGGGTTGCTGGCGATATGGCCGCACTGACATTCGAATTCGTCACTGACGGCGACGCGGATATCAGGATTTCGTTCATTCAGGGCGCAGGCTCGTGGTCGCTGGTGGGGACCGAGTGCTTTTCAGAGCCTGATCAGACAAAACCCACTATGAATTTCGGCTGGTTGACAGATCAGTCCAACGAGGAAGAAATTCGCGAGGTGGTGTTGCATGAATTCGGTCATGCCCTTGGGCTGATCCACGAGCATCAAAACCCCGATGGCGGTATTGAATGGAACGAAGCGGTTGTTTTGCAGGAACTGTCCGGCGCACCGAATTTCTGGGACGAGGCCACGATCCGGCGCAACGTTCTGGATCACTACGATCCAACTATCCTGACCCTGACAGAAATCGACCCGCATTCAATCATGATGTACCCAATACCAAATAAATGGACGATTGGGGACTTTGAAACCGGGTTCAATTCGGACTTCAGCCCGTCAGATCGCGAACTGATCCGACGTGCCTATCCGTCAATCTGAGGCCAACGGAAGATGCCGCAAAATGCCATGGCTCTGGTAATTGCGATCAAGCGTTATCCCAGTTTTGGAGGCAATGCTTCTTCGGGTTCGCGGGATCTCAAAGGCCCCGTCAATGATGCCACAACATTTATCCAGTGGCTGAAATCTCAGGGGATACCGGATGCTCACATCTTTGACGTAACATCAGACGATTTCCCGGCCGCTGGTCCAATTGGCCCCGCTCTGGCGGACCTTACCAATAAGCTTGACGACCTGATAAAGGTCGCCAAGGAAGCGCCCGCGAAAGAAAGGCTGTATATTTATGTTAGCGGTCATGGATATGGCAGACGACGGACCGAAGGCGGGCTCTACCTCGCCGACGCGACGCCGGACAACCTCACCAACTTGTTTGTCACCGACTATTTTCACTGGTTCATGGATGCCGCCCGGTTCAAGGAATGCATCCTGTTTTATGACGCGTGTATGGATCAAGGGCGGCTAGCCTCGCCGGCGCCGATACATTGGCGGCGTGAGGTAGACCGGGCCAGCCACAATATCCAGGCATTAGGGATTTATGCGGCGCGTTTTGCAGGACGCGCTGTTGAACGCAAAATGGAAAACGGCAAGGACCACGGTGCTTTTTCCTATGCTTTGAAGATGGCGCTGGACGGTGCTGCAGCGGTGGACGACGGGCAGGGCAACCGGGTTATCACCAGTGAAAGCCTGCGCGACTATCTGATTGCAACGATGCAAAAACTGATGACAGACGATCAACGTCAGCACCCTCTGGTTTCGACAGAGCCCGATTTTGGTCCGTTTGACTCGGTCATACTGGTCAAAAACGCCCCGCCTTTTCAGAAATTCGTCCAGATCTTACTGCCCGGCCCGGTGGTCGGCAAAACACTGATTCTGGAAAATGCCAAACTTAAAGAAGAGGCGCAGATAGATGCCATTGAAGATAGCATCACTCTGGATCTTTCACCGGGTTTGTACGTGCTTTCCGACGGCACCGGGTGGGAACGCGCATTTGAATTTACCGGCGCAGAAACCGAGATTGATTTGCAGAGAGCAGAGTAAGAGCAATGCCCAAACTGAGTGTACGCGCTGCAGATGAAACCACCGAAATCTTCGTGATTGCTGCGGATTTCGCCTTGCGCGGACGCGGGGCCCGACGGCTGGATCAGGATCTGCTGGCCGGCATTTACAAGGTGCGCGCAGTTTCAGGCAGGAGTGAATGGCAACGAGTCATTGTTCTGCGTGAGGATACCATTCTCGACGTACCAAAGATCGAATTTGGATCTGCGGCCCCATTGGCCAGCACGAACCGGACACACGAAACTCATATGTATGCAGCCGAACAGGCTGCGCCGCCGGAACAGGGCATTGTTGACGCAGCCCCTGCCATTGCCCTGTCTTTGGGTCGGCGGCGCGCGCCTGTCCACAGCGGATCTTTTGTCTTCATGGCCCGTTGGTGGACACCTTGGAGCGATTTTGGGCCAATGAATCTGGACAATCCGGCTGAAGGGGCAAGCCTACGTACCGGTGGTGGCCGGGGCCTACTGCCTCTGGACCTGTCCACAGAAGAGGGCGACCAAACGGGTCCCACCCATGCAGGACCCCGAATAGCACCCGAAGCGACTTGGTTCTCGGGTGATTTGTCATCGGACCGATATTCCGGTGCATCTTTGAACGCGGCACCCGGTATGTATTCCCTGTCTTTGTCCGATGGCGAAAGCAAAATCGAGCAGATGATTACCATCCTGCCCGGCTGGCGCACCCATGTATTCGCCCTTTATGAGCCGCCGATCGAAAATATCGAAGGCACCGTTACGAACGTAAATAAACGACTTGTGGATATTTCGATTCACCTCTCTCGCGACCGGATGTTTATGGGTGACGAAATGGCCCGACTGACGGATGCGGCACGGCTCGCGCTGGCGGATGAAAGGTCGACGGCGACAAACGAATTGCTGCGATACGTGGGCGGAAAGTTTGAAAACCCGATGCTCGGCCTGTATGGGGCCCATCTGTTGTTACTTCTCAAAGAAAAGAGTTCGGCCGCCAGCATACCGCGCCCGGTTGACTATAACGACAGTCTGTATCGCGAAGTTGTCGAAAACATCGCACGTATTTTCGGCGACCAGCACCCAGACATTGTCGCTCTGCGCGGTCTGGGCAGAGGAATGAACACGATAAAATTTCCGCCAATGCTGTCACACAGTTGGTTGAAGCTTCTGGCGAGCTCCGTCGAACATCCGAACCTGATACCGCCAAGTCTTTGGCGCCGCACAGCCCTGCGTTCACGGACGCAACCCTTCTTCGCATGGCGCATCCCACAATATGGTGGTGATCGGATCATGCAGCGCGAGATCGAATTGACCCGCGCGATTCTTGAAGCCGCCGAAGAACGTGAGCGCTATGACGAAGCAGCGGCCGGTTTGAGGAGCGGCCGCGCCGACGCCTCGGCGCGCGAAGCGTTCGTGCGCGAATGCGTTTCGCTATTTGAAGCTCCGCGCTCGGTCATCGATCTGATCCTCAGGTAACGAGCATTCAACTGTTCTAGAAAACCGATTTAGGGCGGCGGAGCCGGAACTGCGTAGATATCCCTGATTTCAGCCGACCACAGCCTTTCTCCGGTCTCAAGATCGTATGCACGCAATTGCATCGGTTCTTCCGAAAGTTCGCCATCCTGCAAACGTGCGTATGGCTGCAGTTCAACAAACAGCTTGCCATCGGATACGACAAAGGGTGAAAAACTAACCGGTAGGTCAACCGACCCAAGAACTTCGGTGCGGCCAATGTTGTGCAGGTTCCAGCGATAAACTGTCCAGATACCTTCGCCTTCCAAAGGTGCGCTTTCCAACCAGGTCATTCCGTCAGCAGACTGGAACTGCAGAGGGTTGGGTGCTGTGCTTTCTTCCGCTGGCTGTCCAGCCGCACCAGGACGGCGGATCGAAAACTGAGGTACGGTGGGAAGCGCACGTTCGACGGTCGGTTCGACCATCGGGCGCACTGTTCCGTCCTGCGGCGACAACCGGACCTGCCCCCGGATTACAGTCTCTTCATCTTGCGCCTCGGCAGGGGTTGCGCCTGGAAATGCTCCCAGCGCTCCGGTCGGAGGACCCATTCCGGGCAGAATTTCGTCGGGCAGCATTTCGTCATGGCCGCTCGCAAGCCCGCGCAGGGGCCGCTCACGGTATTCCCAGCGCAATACGGCTTCGCCGTCCATGGGCTCTGCCGAAACGCTGAAACCGCGGTCGGTCGTCGCGGCGAGACTTGATTGTACGCCGGCAGGCAGTGGCACCGTGCTTTCGCTTTGCACGGCCCCTTTGTCATCGATCCGCAACATGCGGATCGCGACACCGTTGCCCGTATCTTTCGGCAATGCCTGGCTGAGAAGAAGGTTCTCTTTCAACAGCAACGGCTTATCTGCGTTTTCGGAATGCCAGATTTTGGCCCCGTCCTGCAGTGATATTGCTGTCACGCCGCCTTGGGGGGCCATGACATAGGCCCGTCCGCCCTCGGTATCGATGACAATGCCAGAGCTGAGTTCGATGCTTGTAGTCATAATCCTCTTCGCCTCCTCTCAGCTGGGTTGCACGGTGTTGGCCGCGGGGTTCAGGGCGATCAGCGGTTGCGACAGATCGAGGGTCCAAGCCCCTCTACCAAGTGTCGCGGCAAGCAGCACTTGATTGGCGTCATCATATTGCAGTTGCATGACCGGCACCGCAGGCAAATCGGCCGCCAAACGAAACCACCCGGTTAAATTCGGAGCCTCGGCAGCATAGATGCCTGCATTAGTCCCCACGACCAGATGGCCATTTCCAAAGTTTCCGCACCAGACAACCGATCGAATGGTACGACCGCCGGCGGCCAGCAGGTTGTCGGTTATGTCCACCCAAGTCTGGCCCGAATCGACTGTCTGATGAACGCTGTTGAACAGAGTCGCGAATGCAGTGGTTGGCGTGCCTGCGTCCAATGCCACAGCGGTCACGTCCTCTCCGTTACTGAACCTGGTCGTTTGCTGCAGTTGTGCTGGCGCAGGACCGGTCCGGACGAAGACATCCAAACCTGCGCCGACATACAGCACATCCGCGTCGTTTATACCTCCATAAGCCACTGACGCCGCCGCATTCGCCTGAACTCCGATCGGCCCGACCAGACGCAAAGTATCACCCCGGTCAAAAGATTCCCAAACGGCATTAGCTCCGCAAATGACCAGACGCAAAGGGTCGCCCGGGTTCGTTTGGATCGGAGAATAGAACTGAGGCGAAAGCGACATCGTCGTTCCAACCTCAAACAGCTGAAGCCGCTGGAACCCCAGCGAAACCCCGTTTGCATCAAAGAACTGCCTATGCGCATTTCCCAAAAACTGAAAACTGAAATAGCGGACCGATCCGCCGTTCGTGGTGTCAGGTGCAATTGCCACGACACCGCCATCTCCACCCATCACAGTCGGCCATCTTTCGGTTCCAGAACCGGGTTGGCGCAGCGTTCCGTTGTCCTGTGCGCCGCCCAACGCGACCTGTGTCGCCGGATCCCAGGCGGCGGAATGAAATTCCGTGTTCTGCAGCGACCCTATCATCGTTACCCAGTCACCAAGGTTCGAATGCGGATCTGTGCGGCGGTAAACACCACCGTCATCGCCTTCGATCAGATCGCCGTTGCTCGCTATGGCCATGGTTCGGGAATCCGCATGCGGCGCGCTGTTTGCATTGGTGTTCTGATGCGTGATCGGGCTGGCTTGTGCTCCGGTCGGCTGGCTCGCATCGACACGGAACAGACGGCCCGAAAAGGTTTGTGCGCCAATCGAGTTGGGAAACTGCGGCAAGGCAAGCCCCGGTGGTGCGTTCTCATCAAACGAAGGTTGCCGGTCACCTCCGATATACACAATGTTGGCATCCTGCAGGTCAGCTGCCATCGAAAAGTGGATACCTGCCTGTCCGCCCGGATGCAGGCCAAAGGTATTGCCGCCGCCTTCGGTTGTCGTAGGTAGATCCAGATTGGACCAGTTAGCTCCCCGGTCAGCCGAGTGGAACAATGCTGCAAGCCGGCCATTCACCGCAATCGCAACAAAGACCGTATCGCCTGGCCCAGGTGCTATGCGCACACTGGTTGGACTGAATAGGAACGACTCCATGACGCTGGAACTGATTTTTGCCCACGACACGCCACCGTCAGATGTCACAAAGATCGCCCTGCCAGCGTGCACATAGACCAAATCCGCATCAACCGGAGATGCCGCGACCGCGAATGACGGACCTGTTTGCAGAGAGGCGGGCGACAGATGAGTGAAGCTCTGACCCTTGTCATCCGAACGGTAAACTCCATCCGCCAAAGAAGCCCGCCCACCGTTTCCCGCAAGAATAATCACATCTCCGGCGGCGTGAATTGCCCTGATATGTAGGGCGCGAAACAGCCCGCCATTGTCCAGAATGCTCCAGCTGGCACCATCATCTTCAGACAGCATAACGCCCAACAACGCCCCGCCGACACGGCGCATGCTACTGAAGCGCCCGGTGCCGGCGACGAGTGTCTGCACTGTCGGATCGTTGCGATCCAGACAAAGGGCTCCGATCGAAAGAGAGTCTTCGTTTGGCATCAGACTAACCCAGTCTGGCTGTGCGTCCAGCGCGTTCCGTGTACGCCATACGCCTCCGTTCACGGCACCAATATAGAGGATGTCGCTGTCAGCCGGATGTGGAGCCACGGCATTTACGGCCCCTACGATTTCGTTGTCGGCAACAGCTTCAGACTGGCCATCCGTAGCGGGTCGCGGTCCTTGTGGTATCCAATTCATCACGCTCCCCTCTTTTGTTCAGTACAAATGTTCAAGCGCCCGAAACTAGGGCTTGCCTTGCTGTCGACGAAAAACAAACAGCGGTCGTTTCAATATCTCTACTGGTTTCCCGGCTTGCTGACCGGTCAACCCCAAAGTCTTTGATACTATATATTCTTCGCGGCCCCGCGCAGGCTTAGGATCTGTTCTCTGGCTGCAACCGTGTCAGCAATTGTGAGATCAAGAAGCTCACCACAAACCAGGTCGGAAGAAAGGCCAGAAGTTCCAGAAGAAAAGAACCAAACTTGTAAAACGTGTTTGCGATGGCAACCGAAATTATCAGCGACGGGCCCTCAACAACAAGGAGCTTCCGGATGCTCTGGGACTTGACTGCATGGTACATGTCACAATCCTTATTTTGTAAACCAAATGCGTTTACTTTAACGGTCTTAGGTTCTCTCAAACTGCCGATTTAGTCAAGTTTTTAACGCGCCGCGACGGTCCGGAGACCGCCAAACAAACGTGGTTTGCCGAAGCAACAGCTGCACCGACAAACTTGCAGGCGCTGCCCTAATCACCCGCTTAACTACGGCTGACTAACCGCCGAGCCTCATAGATGATCTCAATTGGTTGCTGTCCGACAAACTCGAACCAGTCTCAGTGTGCCGCGGAAACCGCGAACCTATCCGGAACAAATTTGACGCCACTCGGCAAGAGCGGCAGTGCGTGTCGGCTTGAAGGTGTCCCGGCGGGTGAGCGATCTTTCCTGGTTGAAGTGATTGTAGACCCAGGAATGGACGGAGGCGAACTTCTACAAACTTGGCATGCGCCTGAACCGTTGTATGGCGCGTTCATGCCGTCGAAACGGGAGGTGTGAATTCTCGACTCGGTTGTTGAGCCACCTGCCCGTCTGTTGTTTTTCCGTAGCACCAAGCTCTCTGAGCGCGGCCTGGTATGACGCGAAGCGATCCGTGACGACGGTTTCCGCTTTGCCGTGTCGCTTCACAAACTTCTTGAGGAATTTCAGTGCTGCAGCCTTGTTTCGGTGTTTGGTAACAACAGCTTCCAGCACCTCGCATTCATGATCAACAGCCCGCCAAAGATAGTGCCGCTTGCCATTCACCTTCACGAAAACCTCGTCTACGTGCCACTTCCATTTGGATAGTGCGCGTAGCTGCTGAAAAAGCTTCTGTCTGATCCCAGCAGCAAACATTGGGCCAAACCTGTTCCACCAATACCGGACAGCTTCATGACTCACGTCGATGCCTCGCTCGTGCAACAAGTCCTAAATACTCCGAAACGAGAGCGGGAAACGGATGTACAGCATCACCGCCAGGCGGATGATCTCGGGGCTGGTTTGGAAGTACTTGAAGGAGGCCGGTTTAGTCATTCCTAAATGCTATGCAACCGCCCTGCACTGCTCAAGCAAAGTTCTTCTGACAAGACCTTCTGGATTACCGAAAGCTATGAAGAGCCACTATAGGTCAGGGGCTTACGCCCCTCGTCGTGCAACAGCCAACACTTCGATCCTTCGAAAACCGCAGCCGTCAGCGATTTGCCATATCCCGCCCCGGTATCGATGTTCACACGGTTTCCATGGTGTTCAGGACTGGCGACGTGGGTATGGCCGTGAACAACCAGCCATGGGTGAGGGTCCGGATAGTCCAGAAACTCTTCGCGGATCCAGATCAGGTCGTCGGGGTCCTGACGTTGCAAGGGAATACCGGGCCGTATGCCTGCATGGACCAACAAAACGTCGTTGCACAGGTAGTAGGGCAACAGACCTGCCAGAAAATCGATATGGGCCTGCGGCACGGCGACTTTGGCCTGAGCATGGACCTGATATATTCGATCCCCTTCGCTAACCTTAACGCCGTAGGAGTTCAACGTTTCAACACCTCCTATCCGGGGATGCAGCCAATGATACCCGACCAATAGACGCGCGTCGTTTCGCGGGTAGTCCTCAAGAAACATTGCGCACATCTGATCGTGGTTGCCGCGCAGGAATGTCCAGTTTCTGCCTTCGGACTGTCCTTTCACCAAAAGGTCAAGAACCTGTCGACTGTGGGCGCCGCGATCCGTGTAATCACCGATAAAGACGATTTGCGCATCAGGCCCACCGTCCTTTTCGATGCGGGCCAGCGCGTCCTCTAGCATGTGCAACTGACCGTGGATGTCACCAATGGCATAGATAGGTTCTGGCATTTTTTGGCGCTCTTACTCAGACCATTCGATGCGGAGCTCTTCCCGAAAGGCAAAACGCACCAGATGGGCTTCGATCACGCCTTTCCACTGCCCCAAGTCCCCGCGCGGGCCGGTCGCAGCGTTAATTGTCAGCCTGTCGTCATTCGCTTCAAGGGTCACGCTGTCACCATCCGCGAAGGCCACGCTTCCCTTCGTTTCGTCAAAAAACACCTCGGCCTTGTGCGACCAGTGTTTACACAGTTGCTGCAGATACTTGCTGGCAGAAGCGGTTTCCGCAACGCCCGAGGCAGTCTGATCCGGCAACAGGCCCAGCCCGACATCGGCGGCGTTGCGCATTGCTGTTGCAAATAGGGTCACGTCGATATTGGTGGCCAAAAAAGTGGCCCCCAGATCCAGGCATTTGCGTTGCATTGTCGGATCAAGGGTCAGGATACCCGCCGCCTTACCAGCCGCCACGATGCGAGCCAGCGCGTCCAAAACGGCTGCAACAACGTCGGGGTGACCGGCATTACCGAGATGGCCCATATCGGCGGCCAGATCGGATGGGCCGATGAACACCCCATCCACATCGGTGGACAGAATATCGTCCAGCGCAGCCATACCTTTTTGGCTTTCGACCTGAACCAGCAGGCAAATCTGTTCGTCCGCCGTTTTCAGGTAGTCCGGGATGGCTGAAAACCGCGAGGCCCGCGCCAGTGCCGATCCCACGCCCCGCACGCCATGCGGTGGGTATTGCACTGCCCGAACCAGCTCACGCGCGTGATCCCCGCTTTCGACCATGGGCACCAGAAGGTTCTGCACGCCCGCGTCCAAATACTGCTTAATCATCCAGGTTTCGCCTATCGGCAGGCGCGCGACCGGAGTGCTACCTGATCCTTCGATCACCTGCACCTGTTCGAGGATCGAGCGCAGATCATTCGGCGCGTGTTCACCGTCAACCAGCAGCCAGTCGAACTGCGCGGTTGCTGCGATCTCGGCCGTATAGGCGTTGGCCATCCCGATCCAGCAGCCGATCTGCGGCTGCCCCGCCTTGAGAGCGGCTTTGAACGTATTCTTTGGCGCAGGCATATGCGGCTTTCCTTTCAGGCGAAATTGATACCGACCGAGCCAAATGGCCCGAAATCGGCATGGATTTCAGTACCCGACGGGCACTCGACCGGGCGGATAAAGCTGCCGGACAGGATGATTTGACCGGGTTCGATGTATTGTCCGTATTGCGCCATGCGGCGGGCCAGCCAGATAACGCTTTCGACCGGATCGTTCAGAACGCCCGCACCTAGGCCGGTTTCCTCGATTTCACCATTGCGGAAGGTCAGCGCACCGACCCAGCGGAGATCAAAAGCATCCACGGCGTGCCGGTCCGCGCCCAGCACGATACCTGCATTGGCGGCATTGTCGCTGATCGTGTCGAATACTGTGCGAGCTTTGCCGGACGCGGGATCCACACGGTGAATACGTGTGTCGAGGATTTCAATGGAGGGCGCTACATAGTCTGTGGCAGCGATGATATCCTCGCGCGTGACGTTCTCCCCTCCGACGGCCGACTTCATCACAAAGGCGATCTCGGCCTCGATCCGTGGTTGGATGAAACGACCCGCCGGAACCGTTCCGCCGTGTTCAAAGGTCATGTCGTCAAACAGGATGCCACTGTCCGGAATGTCGATGTTCAGCGCATATTGCATCGCTTTCGAGGTCAAACCGATCTTCCAGCCAATCACCTTGCGCCCCTCGGCTAGTTTCTGGCGATAGATGGCGTTTTGCACCTCGTAGGCGTCGTCCATGCCCATCTCGGGGTGGCGCAGTGTTAGCAGGCCAATCTGCTCTCCAGTCCGTTCCGCGCTCAGCAGATCAGCAGCTGCGCGGGCATGATCTTCGGGCGTCATTGCTGTTCGTCCTCGACTGTGTTGCGCAGCGTACCTATGCCCTCGACGGACACCTCAACCACGTCACCCGGAGCCAGGTATTTCGGTGGATCAAACCGCGCCCCTGCCCCGGTCGGCGTGCCGGTGACGATGATGTCGCCCGGCTGCAGGGTCATGAAGGTCGAGATGTATTCGATCTCGCGCCGGATCGGGAACATCATGCGGTTCAGGGTATCATCCTGGCGCAACTCGCCGTTCACGTGGGTCTGAATACGGGCATCATCCAGTTGCGCGGCGTTGGTGAACGGCACCAGCCACGGGCCGATAGCACCCGTATTATCCCAATTCTTGCCTTGCGTGACGTTGAACTTGGCGTGGCGCACCCAGTCACGGATCGTACCCTCATTACACAGCGTCAGGGCTGCGATATGGTCGTAGGCGTCCTCTTGTGAAATCCGACGTCCAGTCTTGCCGATGACAATCGCCACTTCGCCTTCGTAGTCCAATGTGTGGTTTTCCGGCGGACGGATCAGAGGGCGGTCATGGCCGGTGAAGCCGCTTGCGAAACGTGGGAAGAGCGACATGTATTTAGGCTGCGCGCTGCCGTCATTGTACTCGGCGTTGCGGTCCGGGAAGTTAACGCCGACGCACAGGATGCGGCGGACATCGGGCATCACCATCTCGTAGGTGAAATCCGTGTGGGTCACGTCCTTTCCTTCGGCGACTGATGCCAGTTGATCAAACACACCAGCAGCGATCACCTCAAAAAGGCTCGCGTGATCTGGGAAAGCATCATTCAACGCAATTGCGCCGACATCCGTGATCGCACCAAAGTAAGTCTGCCCATCGGCGGAGAAGGTTGCGAATTTCATTTAAGTGTCTCCCAAACCTCACGAATAACGTCTGCTGCCATCAGCACATCGTCGCGTGTTGTATCGAATTGTCCGACCTGAAAACGAATGATCTTGCGACCATCAAACATGCCCTGGGTCAGATAAATCCGGCCGTCATCATTCAGCGCATCAACCAGACGCTGCTGCATCGCATCGTCACCCGGGCAGCGGAAGGAAAACAGGCTGAGTATCGGCCCGGTCGTGATCTCGAACCCCTCCATCGCGCCAATTTTCTCTGCAACCTCATTGGCCCAAACGACGTGATTTCGGATTCGTTTACGCAGACCGTCCAACCCGTAAGAGCGCAACAGGAACCAAATCTTCAGCGCACGGAACCGACGTCCCAACGGGATCGTCCATTCCGAATAATTGGTCACCTCGGCACCGGTTGTCTTGAGGTATTCAGGTTCGATCTTCAGCGTGTTGAGCTGCGGTGTGGCGTCACGCAGAAACTGGATGGCGCAATCGAATTGAGCGCCCATCCATTTGTGTGGGTTGAAAACGATGCTGTCATACCACCCCGCCCCAGGCCAAAGCTCTTTGCGGAACTCCGGGCAAATCATTGCCGACCCGGCCCAAGCCGCATCCAGATGGGTGTAAAGGTCGTATTTCTGCGCGATGTTTGCCACAACTTCCAAATCATCACAGGCCCCAACGCCTGTACCGCCTGTGATCGCAATGATCCCGGCTGGCACATGACCGACTTTGATGTCATCGCGGATAGCGGCCTCAAGCGCGACGGCGTCAATCGCGTAGGTCGGTCCCTGTGTTGGCAGCTTGATCAAGTTATCCTGGCCGATTCCAGCAACCCAACAAGAACGGTCAATCGAGGAATGTACCTGGTCTGAGCAATAAATCCGCAGCGCCCCTTTGCTGTTCAGCCCCTGGCGATTACCTGTGTACCCAGTAGCGCGTTCGCGCATCGTCAGTACCGCAGACAAAGTCGCCGAAGACGCGCTGTCCTGAATGACACCGGTCATACCATTTGGCAGACCGAGGGCTTGTCGCAACCAGTCCACCATAACGCCTTCGACCTCAGTCGCTGCGGGTGCGGTTTGCCAGAGCATGCATTGCGCAGCGATAGTGGTCACCAGCATCTCAGCCAGCATCGAAGGCGGGGCGGCATTCGCCGGGAAATACGCAAAGAACCGAGGGTGCTGCCAGTGAGTGATCCCGGGCATCACGATACGTTCGAAATCGGCCATGATGGCCTCCATCGGCTCACCAGATTCCGGGGGTGAGATCTCAAGCTGCGCAGCAATTTCCCCCGGCGCTGTCTGCGCCCGAACAGGACGATCCGCCAGAGTCTTGTGGTAGTCAGCAGCCCAGTTGGAGATTTGCTGCCCCCAGTGAGAAAATTCGTCCCAATTCATACACTAAGCCTCCTCAAAAGGGGAAATCCCGCTCATGCAGATGTACTTCAACTCCATGAAATCATCGAGGCCATATCGAGATCCCTCGCGTCCAAGACCCGACATTTTGACACCGCCGAACGGAGCCTCTGCCGTTGAGATCAGACCTGTGTTCACACCGACCATCCCGTATTCCAACGCCTCGGATACGCGCCAGACACGCGCCATGTCACGGGAATAGAAATATGAAGCCAAGCCGAATTCGGTATCATTGGAAGCGGCGACAACCTCGCTTTCGCTTTCGAATTTGAACAAGGGAGCGACGGGGCCAAAGGTTTCTTCGGTCGCCACCGCCATATCCGAGGTCACATCGGTCAGAATGGTGGGTTCAAAGAAGGTGCCGCCAAGTGTGTGGGGTCTACCCCCGAGTGCGATCCTAGCCCCCTTCGAAGTCGCGTCACCGATATGTTCGACGACCTTGTCCACGGCAGCCTGATCGATCAGCGGGCCAAAGATGATACCTTCATCAAACCCATTGCCGGTTGGCAGGGTCGCTACTTTTGCAGCCAGCTTTTCAGCAAAGGCGTCGTTGACCCCGGCCTGCACATAGATGCGGTTTGCACATACGCAGGTCTGTCCATTGTTGCGGAATTTCGCGATCACAGCGCCTTCGACGGCGGCATCCAGATCGGCATCGTCGAACACAATGAACGGCGCATTGCCACCCAACTCCAACCCTAGCTTCTTGATCGTTGGCGCGCATTGCGCATAGAGCATCGCGCCGATCTCAGTCGACCCAGTGAAGGTCAGCTTTTGCACGATCGGGCTTGAGGTCATCTCTCCACCAATCTCCCGCGCTGAGCCGGTGATGACCGAGAACAAACCAGCGGGCAGCCCCGCTCGTTCGGCGAGCACGGCCAGAGCGATGGCCGAGAACGGCGTTTGGCTGGCGGGTTTCAACACCATCGAACAGCCCGCCGCAAAGGCCGGTCCAGCCTTCCGGGTGATCATGGCGTTGGGAAAGTTCCACGGCGTAATCGCGGCCACAACGCCTATGGGTTGCTTGACAGTAATGATCCGCTTGTCCGGCGCATGGCTAGGTGTGACATCCCCGTAGACCCGGCGGGCCTCTTCGGCGAACCACTCGATGAAGCTGGCGCCATAGGCGATCTCGCCCTTCGCTTCGGCCAAAGGCTTACCCTGTTCGGCGGTTAGAATGGCACCCAGATCATCCTGGTTTTCCATCATCAGATCATACCAGCGACGTAAGATTTGGCTGCGCTCTTTCGCGGTACGTTTGGCCCAGTCTTTCTGCGCGCGCTGCGCATCGGCAATCGCCTCGACCGTCTCGGCAGCACCCAGATTGGGCACACGCCCGATCAACTCACCCGTCGCCGGGTTTATCACGTCAATCGCGCGCTCAACGTCTGAAGCATAAATCCATCTGGACCCGACCCGCGCCTTTTCGGCAAGCAACGTGGGATCGTTAAGACGCAGTTCCGTCATTCGAATTTCCCTGTGTTTCCGGTTCTAGACCGAGAAGCTGACATTGGCTTGCCCGGTCCCGGAGCTACCGAAATACGGGGTATATATGTCGATCTTGCCCTTGTAGCTGCCCCATCCAAGGGCACCGAACAGCAAGGCGGTATCGTTCATGGCGCACTCGCCCGCGCATTTCTTGGCGTAGTCGGGCAGAAGTTCGAGGAACTCCTCAAAGCGCCCCTGTTCCCAAAGGTCCAGCACGCGCATGTCCATCTGGCGATTGAACTCGCCGTTTACCGAGTTCAGTCCATCGACCGAGCGTTCATTGGGCGTGAAGTCGTGGCTCAACGACCCCGAGGCCAGGATCGACACGTTACGGTCCGAGCGTCGGATGCCTTCGGCGATGGCTTCACCCCAGACGCGATTTTCAGCAATCGACGAGAACTGGTTGACCGCCACGGGCAAAACCCGCGCATTCACACCCTCGTTGATGAAGTGCATCGGCAGCAAAGTGCCGTACTCCATACCCATATCGGGGTGCGAATGCCCCAAGGCCCGTTCGCCACGTTCACGCAGAACATCAAGGATGGTTTCCCCAAGCTCGTGATCGCCGCGATAGTCGAACTCCATATCCGCCAACATGTGCGGCAGTTCATGACTGATGAAACGGCCCTTGTGGTGCTCTTTCGTGTTCAGATGGAATCCCTGATTGGTGATCCAGTGCGTGTCAAAAATGACAAATGTATCGACTTTGCGGTCGATCGCATCCTGACGAAGACGCGCATAGCCGTCGATGGCAGGTTGGCGGATGCCTTTGTATTTCGGCATTGTGTGGGACATCCAGATGCTTGGCACATGCGTTATCTTCGCGGCCTGTACAATCTTTCCCATGGCAGTTCCTCCTCGCATTTGTGACGCCTGGCAACCGAAGTTGAAGCTACCTGACATCGTTCGGTCCTTCAGCAGTAAGCGGAAAGTGCCGGACCAGTTTGTGCGCGTTTTGTCTATCCTAGCTTTGTCCCCGCCCAATGGGGACAGTGCCGCTAGTTTACTTCCCCAATTGCATGATCTTGTGTTGACCGGTTGCAAAGCCAATGTGCTTTTGTTCCATATAAAACTCGAACGACCAGTCGCCGCCGTCGCGCCCGATGCCGGACGCTTTGACGCCACCAAAGGGCGTCGGCAGGTGGCGCACATTTCCCGAGTTCACCCAGATCATTCCGGCCTCAAGCTTGTCGGTAAAGCGCAGCGCCCGCGTCAGGTCGTTGGTCCAGACATAGCCGGTCAGACCATAAGGCGTGTCATTGGCCATCTGCAGTGCCTCTTCTTCAGTCGAGAACGGGATCGAGGTCAGGACGGGGCCAAAGATCTCCTCACGGGCGATGCGCATCTGGTTGGTGGCATTGGTGAACAGGGTCGGACGGATGAAGTACCCTTCATCGCCCAGCTTCACACCACCGGCTGCGACGGTCGCGCCGTCCTCTTTGGCGATGTCGAAATAGCTGGTGACCTTGTTGTAGTGCTCCTCTGTGACCAGCGGGCCGATTTCGGTCGCCGGGTCCAGCGGATGGCCGACCTTGATGTTGTTGACGCGTTCGATCAGCTTGGCTTCGAACTCTTCCTTGATGCTGTCCTGCACCAGCAGTCGCGAGGATGACGTACAACGCTCGCCATTGATCGAGTAGATCATGAAGATCACGGCATCCAAAGCGCGGTCCAGATCGGCGTCGTCGAACACGATGACCGGGTTCTTGCCGCCAAGTTCCAGATGCATCCGCTTCAGCGTGTCCGCGCCCTGTTTGGTGATGATGCTACCTGTGCGGCTTTCACCGACAAAGGCGATGGCCTTAATAAAAGGGTGCTCGGTCAGCGCCTTACCCGCGTCGGGGCCAAAGCCGTTCACAGTGTTCAGCACACCTTTGGGCAGTCCGGCCTCTTCGGCGATTTCGACCAGCAAGCGGGCTGACAGGGGCGAATCCTCGGCGGGTTTGTGAACCACGGTGCAGCCTGCAGCCAGAGCGGGCGCGATCTTCCAGGTCGACAGCATGAACGGCGTGTTCCAAGGGGTGATCACGCCAACCGGACCAATCGGCACGCGGGTGGTGACATTCATCAGGGTCGGCGATTTCAGATGTTGACCGTCGCGCGCCTGCACAACCTGATCTGCAAAATAGCGAAAGTTCTCGGCTCCGCGCAGAGCCGCCTTGGACATAAATCGCAGGGTCTGACCCGTGTCCCAGCATTCGCACAGCGCGATTTCCTCGGCGCGTGCTTCGATGGCATCGGCCACGTTAAGCAAAATGCGGCGGCGTTCGGTGGCAGGCATGTCGCGCCAGTCTGCAAAGGCCGCATGAGCCGCTTTCGCAGCGATGTCAATGTCTTCATCGGTACCGTGGGCAACATCGCAAATCACAGACTTGTCGACCGGGGACGTGGATTGAAAAACACCGGCGGAACCAGCAACATCCTCGCCCGCGATACGGTTTTTGATGCCCGTCTCTTTGAACCGCGCCAGAAATCCCGCCAGTTTTTCGATGTTGGTGTCCAGTGCGCTCATGGGTCAGGTCTCCTGCGTAGTGGCGCCAAGGTGATCGCGGATCGTACCAGTCTTGGGCGAAAGCTTCGCGTCGATGTCGCGCATCTCAAGCGAGAGCGCGATCGAATGATGTTTGAAGGCAGGTGCCAGATACGCTTTGACCGCCTCAAAAATACGCTGCGTGGCATCCTGTTTTACGTCGTCGGACCGACCGGCGCGCAGGCGGATCGAGATATCGATAAAGCCATGCGCCGGATTACCGTCTGCAATTGCAAAATGATCGACCCGCACAGCGCGGACACGAATTCCCGGCATCGGAAAGGTATCAATCTCAGCAGCCCTTGCTCGGATGCACTCACACAAGCCATCCATGTCGACCTTGTCCTCTAGGTTCCCGGAATACTCGACTTGAAAATGCGGCATGTGCCCTCCCTTATTGGTTAACATGTTTACTTTTTTACAATCATGCTGTCAAGAACTTGCCTTGTTAATCTTTGCAATTTCGGAATCGGCAATTTAGAAAGCCGCATGACCACGCAAAGCCATACAAAAAGTACCGCCCGATCTCTTCCGATTGCGCTGTTGCGCGCACGGGAAACCGTCATGGCACCGATCCGGGACATGCTTCATGACATTCAGCTCACCGAACAGAAGTGGCGCATCCTGAGGGTTTTGGACGAGCTGGGCGAGGTTGAGCAAAGCGCAATTGCCCACGAGGCCTGCCTGCTTCTGCCCAGTCTCACTCGCATTCTGCGCACCATGGAGACCGATGGCCAGATCACCCGTCGCCAGGACAAACAAGACAAGCGCCGCACCATGGTTCGGATCACCGATGCCGGCCGCGCGGTTCTGGAAGACAACCTTGCCACGTCGCTGGCGATCTCAAACAATATCGAGTCGCAGATGGGCCGCGAGAAGCTGAACCAACTGCTGGACCTGCTTGAAGAGTTGCAGGCGGTTAAAGTCTGACCCCGCCCTAGGGCGGGCGAGGTCACGTAAGTGTTGGTTAAAGAGACGCCAGACCGGTATCCAGCGCAGACAGGATCTTGGCCACGTCCTCTGATGTGATGATCAGCGGCGGAGACAGGATGATATTGTTGCCGGACACACGCACCATCACACCATCTTCATAAGCCGCTTTCTGAACCTGCAGCGGCAGGTGTTTCGCGATGGGTGCCTTGGTCGAGCGATCCGAGACCAGTTCCAGCGCACACATCAGCCCTTCGCCGCCGCGCACATCTCCGATCACGTCGTATTTCTCGGCCAGTTTTTGCAGCCCGGCAAACAGCTCATCCCCGCGCGAGGCGGCGTTTTCCCAGACGCGCAGGCGCTTGATCTCGGACAACGCGGCCAGCGCCGCTGCAGCCCCAACCGGGTGACCGGAATAGGTATAGCCCTGATCCACCGACGCCTTGCCGGTGGTGTCGTTTTCAAACACCTCGGCAACAGCCCCCGAAATCATCGCCGCCCCAAACGGGAAGTACCCATTGGTGATGGCCTTGGCCGTCGTCATGATGTCGGGCTGCACCCCCCAATGCCGCGCACCGCTTTCACTGCCGGTACGCCCAAAAGCGGTGATGATCTCGTCCGAGATCAACAAAATTCCGTGTTTCGAGCAGACCTCTCGCACCATCGGCATGAAACTCTTATGCGGCGGGATTACGCCCCCTGCCCCAAGAACCGGTTCCATGATGAAAGCCGCAACCGTGCTCGCGCCCTGGAATGAAATCTCGGCCTCAAGCGCTTTGACGCAAAGCTGCGCCAGACGCTCAGGGTCGGTCTCGTCGAACGGGTTGCGATAGGTCCATGGCGCGGGCACATGGAAACAGCCCGGCATCATCGGCTCATAGACCGCGCGGAACTTCTGATTGCCATTGACCGATGCAGCGGCGAAATGTGTGCCGTGATAGCCCTGTTTCAGGCTGATGAATTTAGTGCGCCCGGCCTCGCCACGCACCTTGTGGTACTGCCGCGCCATTTTCAGCGCGATCTCAACCGAATCCGAGCCGCCCGAGGTAAAGAAAGCGCGGGTCAGGCCGTCGGGCTCAAAAAACTGCGCCAGTTCATAAGACAGCTCGATTGCCTTGTCGTTGCTGGTGCCACGGAAGGTCGAATAGTAGGGCAGCGCATTCAGCTGATCAGCGATGGCCTGCTTAACCGGCTCGCAGGAATAGCCCAGATTGACGTTCCAAAGCCCCCCGACCGCGTCCAGCGCCTTGTGACCATCGACATCGACAATACTGACACCCTCGCCGCCGTTCAGAATCGTGGGCGGATTCTTCTGACTTTCGGCGGGGTGCGCCATCGGGTGCCAGAAGTAACGCGCGTTGTTTTCTTTGAGAAAGTTCGAGTCTTTCATTTCTCTGGTCTCCGGGTTTTGCGTCCACCCGCTCAAGGATGGAATTCGATTGGAAAAGTGTCGGGAAGCTGACCACCAAAACTTGCGGTCAGGTCATTTGAGAGGGCGTGCAGGACGGTCAGGATTTCAGGAAGCCGGTCGTCTCCGGCGCGGCCTTCGGGAACGGCAATCGCAATGGTTCCCAGCGCCACTTGATCAATCCCAAATATGGGTGCCGCATAGCCATAGACGCCATCTTCGTAGCTTCCACTGCTATTCGCCCAACCGGCCTGACTGATTGCCGCGACCCGCTCTTTGATCTTGGCCGGGTCGGTCAGCGTGGCGTCCGTGTATCGTACTTGTTCATTCTGATCGAGACGGTCCAGCAAGAAGGATGGCCCAAAGCTGAGCATACAAAGACCGGATGCTGTCGCATTGATTGGAAGAATCTCGCTAGGGTCGAGGCTGACGCGCACGCTGTGGCGGTTCGTTTCGACCACCAGCGCGGTTTGAAGCCACTCCTTTTCAAGCAGGGAAAGATGCAGGCTTTCACCAACGTCCTGCATCGCGACCTGCATTCTCTGGCGGGCGCTCTCGATACCGGGACGGGCAATCTGCCGCAACGCTGCCAGTCGCAAAGCAGCAGGTCCGACCGCATAGGATTTGGTCATGGGGTTCTGCTCGATCAGCCCGTATTCCTCAAGCGCCCGAAGGTGTCGCAGCGCCGTGGCTTTGTTCAATCCGGACAGGCGCGCAAACTGACTCAACCCAATTTCTGGCCGAGCGTTTGAAAAGTAGTTGAGCATTTTCAGGGCGTTCAGGGCAGTACCCATGCGATTCACATCCTCCTGTTAAGGTAATACTTGACAGAACAAGCTTAACAAAGCAACATTATTATTGTTAACGCGGATCATATAATGAACCACTGACGGGAGGTGTCAATGAAGAAAGTTCTAACAGCCGCCGCTTTTGTTGCTTCTGCAACCGCCGCACTGGCCGAGTATCCAGAGAAACCGGTTTCCTTTGTCGTTCCATGGCCTCCGGGTGACTTGGAAGACGTTCTCACACGGATGATCGCCGACGAATTTCAGGCCATGTATGGTGTTCCTGCCGCCGTCGTGAACAAGCCCGGTGGCGGCGGTGGTCCGTTCCCCGGAGCGGTGGAAGTTGCGACCGCTCCGGCAGATGGCTACACCGTTGGCTCGTTCGTCATAGGCGTACCGGTCATCGGCCCGGACATTGGCATTCCCGAGCTAAATCCCAACCCGTTCGAACCGATTGGCATTTTTCTGACCTATCCCTTCGTCATTGCCTCCAGCAAGGATGCCCCGTTCGCGACATGGGAAGAACTGGTGGAACACGGCAAAGAAAACGATGTCGCGCTTGGTCACTTCGGCTCGGTTCTGCCGCCCACACAAGTCACCTTTGCGGCCGCAGTCAGCAGTGGGTTTGACTTCGCCAGCGAAGCCGCCTTCGACGCGTTGGACTGCAACACCCTGGCTTCGGGCGACGTAGACGTGATCAACACGACGCTTCAACTTGTTCTTCCTTGTCTGGACCAAGTGAATGTCCTGGCCAGCATCGGTGGCGAACGGATCTCATTGGTCCCGGATACGCCCACGGTTACCGAGCTGCACCCCGAACTGCCATTGGCGCTGTGGAATGGTCTGTTCGTCCACAAGGACACTCCGGCCGAAGCACGCGAAAAGATCACTGCCGCCGCGCAGAAAGCGCTGGGATCTGACAAGGCCAAGCAACTTGCCGAAGAAACTGGAGCACTGATCTACTGGCAGGATCCGGATGCCTCGAATGCACAGATCGAACAGGACAAAGCCTCGTTCTCTAAAATCGAAGAGATTCTAGGCGAATAACGCGAAACCGGCCCGGCGTATTGCAATACTGTCGGGCCTTTTTCTATCCAGCAGGAGGCCATAATGATCGCAAAGACATTGCAAGACATGTTCAAACGATACCGCCGACCCGGCGATGTCGTTTTTGCTTTGGCCTTCCTGGTATTTTCGGTTTTTCTACTGAGCCAACTGGGCACGCAGACCGAGGTTGTCAAACGCACCAAGTGGTTTGCGCAACCAAGCTTCTGGCCAATGGTCTCGCTCTGGGCAATGGCCGCCTTTGCTTTTCTGCACTGGCTCAGCTCCGCCATGTCGGACCGCATTCCGGGTCGCTGGCCCGAAGTCGCGTTCTGGCTGCGGTCCCTTGAATACGTCGCCTATTTTCTGATCTACGTCGCCGTTGTCCCGCTTCTTGGATACCTGCCTTCGACCGTTCTGTTCGCGGTATTCCTTGCAGTCCGAACCGGGTTCCGAAGCGCTGGGGCAATTGGCCTTGCGGCGGCTTTCGGTGTGGCGGTGACCATCATTTTCCGAGCCTTCCTGCAAGTGAAAATCCCGGCCGGTGCCGCCTATGAATACCTGCCCGATTCCGTGCGCGCCTTTGCGCTGACTTATCTCTGAGGTTCGCAAATGGAAACGCTTATGTCCGGTCTTTCGATCCTGACACAATGGCAGGTGATCGTTGCCCTTCTGATTGGCTCGATCGGTGGGGTCATCATTGGCGCGCTGCCCGGTGTTGGCGCTGCGGTTGCCATCGCCATCCTTTTGCCTGCCACCTTCGCGTTTGAACCCATTGTCGGCCTGACGCTGTTACTGGGTATCTATGGCTCGTCAATGTATGGAGGCGCCATACCCGCTATTCTGATCAACACGCCTGGTACGGCGGTGAACGCGCTGACCACCTATGACGGCTATCCCATGACCAAACGCGGTCAGGGGCATCGCGCGCTGTCACTGGCCTATTCCGCTTCGTTTTTCGGTGGTGTCTTCGCCATCATCTGCCTGATGATCCTGTCGCCTGTTCTGGCGTTGATCGCACCGCATTTCGGCAGCCGAGAGATATTTTTGGCCGCCCTTCTGGGGATCATTATGGTGATCCTCGCTCACCGAGGGCAGATTTTTGCTGCCGGTATGTTGGCCGCTTTCGGGATTTTCCTGAACACGGTCGGGCTTGAGCCAGTGAAATACACCCGCCGCTTTACCTTTGAACAAAGCTGGCTGGCTTCGGGCGTAGATCTGATCGTGGTTGTTCTGGGCCTGTTTGCCATCAGTCAGGCCCTGCTTTTGCTGCTTGAAAAGAACCACGCACCGGGCGAAACGCATGTCAGCGGCAACATCTTCGCCGGCCTCAAGGAACTACTGGGCATCAAGCGCGTCGCAACCGCGTCCTCGAGCATCGGGGTCTTCATGGGTATGGTGCCGGGCACAGGTGAGTTCACCTCGCAATTCCTGTCCTACACCTATGCACAAAAAACCTCGAAAGACCCCGACAAATTCGGGGATGGCTCGCCAGAAGGGCTGGTGGCGTCTGAAGCCGCCAATAATGCAGTGCCCGGCGCGGCCATGATCCCACTTTTGGCGCTGGGTATCCCGGGCGAAGCGCTGACCGCGATGATGTTGTCGGTGTTCTATGTGCACAATGTCATCCCCGGCCCGCAGCTGTTTGAAAACCAGATGGACTTTGTGATGGCGCTCTATATGGCGCTGATCCTGCTGAACGTCATCGTTCTAGTTTTCCTGCTCTTCTCGACCAACCTGCTGCTGAAGATCATCCAGATCCCAACGCGGTTTCTGGGCATTATGATCCTGATCCTGGCCTTCGTCGGCGTCTACAGTTTGCGTAACTCGATTACCGACTGCGCCATTGCCGCTGGTTTTGGTGTGTTCGGCCTGATCCTCAAACGGCTGGACCTCCCGATTGTGCCGATCATTCTGGGCATGGTTCTGGGCGGGATCATGGAGGTCAAGCTGCGCAGTGCCATGGCGCGGGTCAAATCACCGCTCGATTTCGTCGACCGCCCGATTGCGGCGATCCTGACGGCGCTGATCGTGCTGATCCTGCTGCTGCATTTCCGAACGTTGTACTACGAGTTCCGCAACAAGCTGAAACCCGAGCCGACCGCGCAACCGGTCGACTCCGATCACCCCAATCAGCAAGGGTAACTCTGCCATGAACCAGTCCGATATTGACGCCCTTCGCTCTCAGGTTCTATCCACCCGATCTCACTTCATCGGCGGGCGCTGGGTCGCCGCTTCGGAAGGTGGACATCGGGAGGTGCTATCGCCTGTCGATGGCGCAGTACTGACCCAAATTGCCGAAGGCACCCCGGCAGATATGGAGGCTGCGATTAGCGCTGCGCGGGCTGCGTTCGAGGATGGCCGCTGGTCGCGCCGATCCCCTGCCGAGCGAAAGAAGGTCCTGCTGAAGCTGGCCGACCTGATCGAAAAACACGCTCTTGAGTTGGCTGTTCTGGGGGTGCGCGACAATGGCACCGAAATCACCATGGCCATGAAGGCCGAGCCTATGTCGGCAGCTGGCACATTCCGCTACTACGCCGAGGCGATTGACAAGGTCTACGGTCAGATCGCCCCCACGGCAGAAAACGTACTGGGCTTGATCCATCACGCATCGGTTGGCGTCGTCGGAGCGATTGTGCCGTGGAACATGCCGCTGATGATCGGCAGCTGGAAACTGGCCCCTGCGCTGGCCACCGGCAACTCGGTCGTGTTGAAACCCGCTGAAAGCGCTTCCTTGTCGCTGCTGAAACTGGCCGAACTGGCAGCCGAGGCCGGAATACCCGACGGCGTGCTGAACGTCGTCACCGGGTCAGGCCGGGTGGTGGGCGAAACGCTGGCGCTGTCGATGGATGTGGACATCATGGTGTTCACAGGCTCAGGGGCTACAGGCCGTCGACTGCTGGAGTATTCGGCGCGGTCGAACATGAAACGCTGCTATCTGGAACTGGGCGGCAAGTCCCCCAACATCGTCTTCAACGACGCCCCGGACCTAAGCGAGGCCGCCAAAGTGTCCGCAGGTGGTATCTTCCGCAACGCAGGTCAGATCTGCATCGCCGGATCGCGTTTGTTGATCCAAGAGGACATCCACGACGACTTTGTTGCCGAACTCGTCAAACATGCCGGAGCGATGCGGATCGGCAATCCGCTCGATCTGGACACACAAATTGGCGCAGTTCATTCGCTGCCCGAGTTGGAATCCAATCTGGACTTCGTAGCCAAAGCCGAGGCCGAAGGCGCCGAGCGTCGCACTGGCGGCGGGCGCATCCTTGAGGAAACCGGTGGCTACTATATGGCCCCGACGGTGATGACCGGGGTCAAATCCACTGACAATCTGTTCCAGAACGAGGTGTTCGGTCCGGTTCTGGCCGTGACCCCCTTCAAGGACGAGGACGAAGCGATCAGGCTGGCCAATGACTCGGTCTATGGTCTCTCCTCGGGCGTGTGGACATCGAACCTGTGCCGCGCGCACCGCATGATCGCTGGCATCCGCGCTGGTGTCGTGCATGTGAACACCTATGGCGGCTCTGACCTGACCGTGCCGCTGGGTGGTGTGCGCCAGTCAGGCAACGGGCACGACAAGTCCCTGCATGCGTTCGAGAAATATCTCGACCTGAAAACCGCCTGGATAAAACTCTGACCAAAGGTCTGCTGCATGACACTTCCTGCGAAATCCGCCGAGCTTGTTGAACGCCGGACCAAGCTGCTGGGCCCGAATGTCTCGACCTTTTATGACGAACCGCTTCATATCGTGAAGGGCGAAGGGGTCTGGTTGTGGGATGCGGACGGGCGCAAATATCTGGATTGCTACAACAATGTCCCGCATGTCGGCCATTGCAACCCCCGCGTGGTCGACGCGATCTGCCGCCAGGCGTCAACGCTCAACACCCACACGCGTTATTTGCATGACGGCATTCTTGACTATGTTGAGAAGCTGACGGGCACGATGGATGCCTCGCTGGACACCGCCATTCTGACCTGCACCGGGTCCGAGGCCAATGACATCGCCCTGCGCATGGCCGAAGGCATGACCGGCAAACGCGGTATCATTGGTACGGATGCAACCTATCACGGCAACACTTCTCTGGTCAGCCAGTTGAGCAAATCAAACTTGCCGACCGTTGGCTTTGGTCTGGATCAGTATTTCCGGTTTGTGGAAGCACCCGACAGCTATCGAAACCCAGACCCAGACGGCAGCAAGTTTGCCGATGCTGTGGCCGAACAGATTGCTGAGCATGAAAAGACCGGCATCGGCTTTAGCGCTTTGGTCATCTGCCCCTATTTCCTGAATGAAGGCTTCCCCGACCATCCCGACGGCTGGCTGAAATCCGTGGCCGAAGTGGTGCGCGAGGCCGGTGGCCTGCTGATCTGCGACGAGGTTCAATCGGGTTTTGGCCGAACAGGCACCCATATGTGGGCGCATCAGAAGATGGGCGTGGTGCCGGACATCATGACCATGGGCAAACCCATGGCCAACGGCCATCCGGTGGGCGGTGTCGTGACGCGCAACGAAATCCTTGCCACCTTTCGCAAGGGCTATCGCTACTTCAACACGTTCGGTGGCAACCCAGTGTCCTGCGCAGCAGCGATGGCGGTATTGGAAGAGATTGAGGCTAATAACCTCGTCGCCAATGCCAAAACTGTGGGCGATCACGCCCACGCACTTATGACGGCTTTGCAGCAGAAATATGAGTTCATCGGCGATGTGCGCGGCTCGGGCCTGATTTTCGGGGCCGAGATGGTGCTGGATCGTCAGACCAAGGAACCGGCCAGCGAATTCACCGATCGGATCATCAACGCGATGCGGCACCGGGGCATCATCCATTCGAAACTCGGCCGCCACAAGAACACGCTCAAGATCCGGCCACCGATGCCGTTCTCGAAAGAGAATGCCGATCTGTTGTTTGACACATTGGACGAGGTTTTGGCCGAAACCCCGCTGACCCTATGATCCCGGTTGTCGAGCAAGCCCTGACCCTTTGGGGCATGGACGGTGCCGAATGGTCGCTGATCGCGGCCCGCGAAAACCATGTCTACCGGGTTCAGATCGGCGCGAAAAGCTATGCGCTGCGCCTGCACCGCAAAGGCTTGCATTCGGATACCGCCTTGAGGTCCGAGCTGCAGTGGATCGCCGAGCTGGGCGCAAAGAGCGTCGGTGTACCCACACCGGTACCGGCCACGGATGGCCGCTATTTGCAACTGCTGGACGGGGTCCAGGTCGATATGCTTGACTGGTTGCCCGGTCGCCCGCTGGGATCGACCGAAACCGGGATCGACCATAGTGATCGTACCGGGCTGTTTCGGGCCCTCGGGCATGAGATGGCGAAGCTGCACGAAGTCAGCGATGCCTGGACGCGTCCCGATGACTTTGAGCGCTGGTCCTGGGATCGTGCTGGACTGCTGGGCAATGCCCCATTGTGGGATCGGTTTTGGGAAAACCCCACGCTTTCTGGCGAGGATCGTGCCCTGTTCACTGCGTTCCGCGAGAAAGCCAACAATCACTTACTGCAGATCGAAAACCAACTGGACTACGGCCTGATCCACGCCGATCTGGTACGTGAAAACGTGATGGTTCGAGGCGACAAGCTCTGGCTGATTGATTTCGACGACGCCGGGTTCGGGTTCCGTCTGATCGATATCGCCACGACACTGCTGAAAAACCTATGCGAGCCGGATTACGACGCCCTGCAGGCGGCCCTGCTAGAGGGATACTGGTCGGAACGTGCGCTAGACACCGAGTATCTCGATCTGTTCATGGCCCTGCGCGCGGTCACTTATGTCGGCTGGATTTCGTCCCGCATGGGCGAAGATGGATCAGAGGCACGAAACATGCGGTTCAAAGATACCGCCCGAGAGTTGCTGACGCACTACCTCGGATAAACCGAACGCACGGGAGGAAACCATGACCAATAAAACGATCCTGCTGATCGGGACATACGACACTAAAGACCCCGAGATGCGGTTCATCGAAGAAACCGTAAAGGCGCAGGGAGCAGATGTGCTAACAATGGACGTCTCCGTTCTTGGCGATCCTGAAACACCGACCGACATCTCAAAACATGACGTCGCAGATGCCGAAGGCAGAACCATCGACGAGGTGATTGCGCTGGGGGATGAGAACAAGGCCTTCCGCGTCATGTCCGCCGGGGCTGCCAAGGTAGTGGCAAGAGCCTATGCCGAAGGCCGGTTTGACGGGATGCTGGCCACTGGTGGAACCATGGGTACCGACCTTGCGCTGGACTGTGCACAGGCCCTGCCCATGGGGGTCCCGAAATACATCGTTTCAACAGTCAGTTTCTCATCGTTAATCCCCCCACATCGGTTGGCCCCGGACATACAGATGATCCTGTGGGCCGGTGGGTTGTACGGTATGAACTCGATCTGCAGGTCTTCGTTGGCACAGGCTGCAGGGGCCGTGGTCGGTGCTGCCAAAGCCGCCATCGCGCCGGATCGTGGCAAACCCCTGATTGGCATGACCAGCCTTGGGTCCTCCTGCCTGCGTTACATGAAAACTCTGAAACCTGCGCTGGAAGAGCGAGGCTTTGAGGTTGCAGTATTCCACTCGACAGGCATGGGCGGCATGGCCTTTGAAAAACTGGCCGCCGAAAACGCCTTTGTCTGCGTGATGGATTTCTGCATGCAGGAGTTCGGCAATCTGCTGGCCGGCTCGGTTGTTTCAAGCGGAGAGGATCGCGTTACCAATGCCGGGCGCGTTGGCACGCCGCAGATGGTTGCACCGGGCGCTCTGGACCTGCTGGACTTCGCGGGCTGGCAAGAGATCCCGGACCAATATGCAGATCGCCCGTTTCACGAACATAACCGCCTGATCAAAAGCTCGGTCTTCAATGGCGAGGAACGCCGCGCCTGGATCAGGGAACTTGCAAACCGGCTGGAAGCAGCAACCGGGCCGGTTCATTTCTTCCTGCCGTTGCAAGGCGTTGAAGCATGGGACAAGGAAGGCGAAGAGGCACATGACCCCGCGGCCCTTGCTGACATGGTCGATGAGGCCCGCAAGGTCATGCCGGACCAGGTGCCGATGACTGAGCTGGACGCCCATATCAACGACGCCGCATTTTGCAATGCCGTTCTGGCCAAATTTGACGAATGGGTTGAAAGCGGGATTGTCAGCCGTGGTTAGCTGGCTTCCTATTGCGTGTCAGAGTTTTCGTAAAGCTAATCGCACGTAGCTACGAAGGTAAACGAGTTGCACAACAAGGGAGTGTCAACCACCCTTTAAACCACTCTTTTTCGCAGAAGGCGGCCAAGATATCACGCCCGGACGAGCGGGCGTGACAGGTGTGCTGTCAGACATATTCGAACCAGCCTCAGCTAGACCGGTATGGTGCTGTCAGACGAATTCCAACCAGTCTCTAGTGGGCCAGTGACGCTGTCTTTTATCCCGCACCAAGTTCGCGCCACTCGGCAAGAGCGGCGGATCATGTCAGTTCGAAGGTGTCTCGGCTGGTGAGCGATCGTCCCTTGTTGAAGTGGTTGTAGGCAGGGGAATGGACAGAGACAAATTTCTGCAAACTTCGCATACGCCTAAAACGTTGCATGGCGCATTCACACCGTCGGAAAAGATGGTGCGAATTCCCGGAGCGGTTATTGAGCCACCTGCCCGTCTGCTGTTTTTCGGTAGCGCCAATCTCTGAGAGAAGCCCGAAAAGAGGCGCAGCTATCGGTGACTACTTCTTCAGCTTTACCGCGCGCTTCATCAATTTCCCGAGAAATTTCAATGCCGCCAGCTTGTTTCAACTTTTGGTAGCGATTGCTTCCAGCACCTCGCCCTCGTGATCGGCGGCCCGCCAGAGGTGGTGTTTCTTGCCAATCACCTTCACGAAAACCTCGTCTACGTGCCACTTTCATTTCGAAAATGTCCACAGTTTCTGGACTCGCTTTCGTCTGATCTCAGAGGCAAACACCAGGCCAAATTGTTCCACCAATATTTGACAATTTCCTGGCTCATGTCGATGCCTCGCCCGTGCAGCAAATCTTCGACATTGCAAAGCGAAAGCGGGACAAGGATGTACAGCATCACCGTCAATCGGATGAACTCGGGGCTGCTCTTGAAATACATGAAAGAGGCAGGCCTGATCATGAGCAAAAGCTACCGAACCGCCCAGCCCCGCTCAAGCAAGGTTCTTCTGAAAAGACTGTAGCGATGTTGTCTGGCTCCTTTGTTGAGAGCACTTGGACGAATGCTTCAAACGCATTGAGCATGTTGCAGGTGCTGCAATGTTGGCTTTCGAAGTCTTCGTGGCAAATGCCACGGTCGTTTGAGATGCTCAACCCTCCGGCACTGCAGTCGCGTCAAAAAACTTAAATGGCCCGGGAAAAATCGTAGCTCATCAGACGACAAAAGAGTTTAGTCGACATGTTTGGGCGAAATAGATTTGGCAGCCGTCCCAGACGCCGCCCTAAAAACCTAAGAACTGACCGCGATGTGTTTTCGGCAGCGCATTGGAAATTTCGCTTTTGCATCAAAAATGTTACGACGTTGCAGGCGATGCAGTTGAGCAATGTCCGCATCGGGCTCTGAGCCGTCAGTAAGCCCGGATTGTGCGAACGACAGCTTCCGAAAGCTGAATGTCTGCACATTGGGCTAAACCCGTGAAAACGCCACGTCATCTCGATTTTCGCAATTTCTGCTTTCAGGACTGATTTCAATCACGAAACGCTGCATCACCGCAAGTCCGCTTAGAGCCCTGAGCGGAAGTGTCGAAATCTAACTCCCACGTTCGCTGCACGAAAAATACTCTCCTGTCGAAGAGGTCTTGTTCGCATCGTGACAGAGGTCATATCCACTCATTCGAATTTCGCCAAATCCGAAGCCGCAATTCAGAAAACGCCACGGCTCTTGTGTCATTGGGCATGCATACGTGGTACAGTGCCTTGGCAGCCTGCCCATCATTCTGGAGCAATAGGAAGCGATATTTCTAAGATTCTTTTTGGGAGGTGATTTGATGGCTTTTGCTACAAACAGGACCGGTTCTATCTGGCCCGACGGCGTCGTACCTTATGTCATCAGCAGCGATTTCAGCAGCGATCAACGGGACGAAGTCGAAGCCGCAATAGAGCACTGGAATATGCGTACCATTATGCGGCTACGGCCTATGACGACAGGTGATGTAGACTTTGTGCGCTTCGAGCCGGCCGAGGGATCTTGCCGCTCACCCGTAGGGCGCCAGCCCGGCGGGCAATCAGTGAGATGTGATGTTCTGGATGGTTTCCATCGCGGAAATATAATTCATGAGATCGGGCACGCGGTAGGATTCTGGCACGAACACACCCGGCCCGACCGCGATATGTTTGTTACAGTTCACGAAGACAACATCGAACCTGATGCCATCGGCAATTTTGATATTGGTATGGGCCGTGTGCTTACAGGCTATGACTATGGGTCCATCATGCACTACGGACGGCGCGGGTTTGCCATAGATGATGACGAGGATACGATAACACCAATCGATCCTGATGCCGACATCGGTCAACGTGAAGGCCTCAGCGCGTTGGATCTGCTTGGGATTTGTCTCATCTACGGCGCTCCCCATTTTTCGGTCGCCTGGCAGGACGACAATGATAATGACGGTGAAGCGGATATCTGGTTAGCAGGGCTTTCGGCTTGGGGTAGCTATTGCGGTGGTCAGCAACGCAGGTTGCACAACACCGGTGGCCACCAATCGCGCCCTACGCTAGGGCTGGACGGGCAGCGAAATGCGATGGTCGCCTGGGAAAGTACGTCGAGCGGCGTGCGCCACATTTCCCGGCGCGCGTTCCGGGCTGATGGCTCCCAGCTTTTTGGCGGCCATAGGGCAAGTTCAAATGCGTCATCGAACAATCGCGACCCAGAAATAGCGGTTGCTCCAGACGGGCGTTTCTTGCTGGCTTGGCAAGAGACAAGAGACGACGTCATACGTATTATGGCGAGGGGCTACAATGCAGACGGGTCAACGCGTATCCCTCTTCAAGCACTTGCGACTTCGGACACCGGAACACCGGCGGCCCCAACGCTTGGCCTAGTGGGCACTGGTGGATTTGTTTGTGCCTGGGCCGAGTTGTCCGCTGATGAGAGCATTTCGATCCGGTGTCGTCGCTTCGATGATGATGGCATCGCGAACGGGCCTGAAACAGTTGTGGCGACGGGACTTGGAGATCAGGAGGCGCATCCGCGAATCGCCGTTGATGGCTTGGGGCGTTCCTATATTGTTTACGAGCGCGGCGCGCGGGATGTGATGATCATGGGTTTGGAGGCGGACGGGAGTGAACGCTTCTCTGAGCGCCCGGTTCCGCAGGATACGCGTGGCGACCAAGTCCGGCCCGATATCGCGCTGCTGAACGATGGAACGCTCATCGTGGTCTGGACCGATGACAGAAACCAGAATGGACTTGGTCAAATCAGGGCACGTGCTTTTGCGACTGACGGCAACCCGGTTTCGGGCGACTTCACTGTAAATCAGCGAGGTGGTGGTGATCAAAGAAATGCGCGTGTCGTTGCGCTTGTCGAGGGTGGTTTTGTTGCCACTTGGCAGGATGACGAGCAGCGCGATCGTCTTTATCAGATACATGCTCAGACATTTACGGCCGAGCGCGAGCCGCGCTTCGCCAACAAGACCGTCAACCAAGTTCAGAAGGGAACGCAAACCAATCCGGCAACCGGTGCCTAGGTGAGATACGTTCCTGGTCGGTGCAGCCCCATAAGACCACGCGTCATCGTATCAGCGCTGTCAGACGAATTCGAACCGGCTTCTGTTAGGCTAGTGAAGTTGACCTTTATCCCACGCCAAGTTCGCGCCACTCGGCAAGAGCGGCGCTGCGTGTCAGCTTTAAGGTGTCTCGGCTGGTGAGCGCTCGTTCCTGATTGAAGCGGTTGCAAACGGAGGAATGAACGGCGACATACTTCTTTAAACTTCGCGTACGCCTGAAACGCTTTGTCGCGCGTTCGCTTCGTCGAAACGGCAAGTGTGAATTCTCGACGCGGTTGTTTAGCCACCTGCCTGTCATTACGTTTTTGAGCGCGCCCATTTGTCTAAGCGCAACCTTGTAGGAAGCGATCTGTGACGACCTCCTCAGCGCAACCGTGCCGCTTCATCAATTTCTTAAGGAATTTCAGTGCTGCAGCCTTGTTTCGGCGTTTGGTGACAACGGCTTCCAGTACCTCGCCTTGGTGATCGACCGCCCGCCAAAGATAGTGCCGCTTGCCATTCACCTTCACGAAAACCTCGTTCACGTGCCACTCCCATTTGGAGAATGCGCGCAACTGCTGAACACGCTTCCGTCTGATCTCAGCAGCAAACATCGGGCCAACCCCGTTGCAACATTAGCAGACAGTCTCGCGGCTCACGTCGATGCCTCGCTCGTGCAGAAAATTGTCGACGTTCCGAAGCGAGAGCGGGAAACGGATGTACAGCATCACCGCAAGGCGGATGATCTCGGGACTGGTTTTGAAGTACTTGAAAAGAGACGGTCTTTTCATAATCGGAGGCTACGCAAGCCCCCTGCCCGAATCAATCAAAGCTCTTCTGACAAGACCATCATTTTCGCTACGGCCCGACGCATTACTCGGTTTTCTGGATAGCGAAACCCGATCCCGCGGTCCTGTAAGCTTCGCGGGGTGGCGCGAACACGTCGAGCACTTTCGCACCATCGGGACCAGCACGAAACCCGTGTGCAACGCCGCCCGGAGTGCGCCAGAAGTCACCGCTTCCCACAGCTACTTCGATATCGTCTTGAATACGGATGCCACCGCCTTCAAGCAGAACTCCCCATTGCTCTTCTGGATGAGAGTGGATGGAGCCCTCGCTGCCAGGCTCAAAACTGACCACAGAGAACATTGCCTTTTCGCCAGCGAAGACCCGAGTTTCGATCCCGGTTGTCAGCGTACGGGCGATGCCCTCGCTTAGGTCGGCAAGATTGAAAAAGTTTTCTGGTCTAGACATAAATTGAACCCTTTTGTTTAGGTGCTTTAGCTGCGGTCGAGTTCGAAAATCTCATAGGTGGTCGTACCGGCCAGGATTCGAGCTCGGATGACCTCTTCCCGCTCGGCGACATGAGAGACTTTCTCCAGGATTTCCGCGGCGAAACTCGAAGGCAGAACCACCACGCCATCGTCGTCGCCAACAATGATGTCTCCGGGCGAGACAGAGACCCCGCCTGCGACCACCGGAACATCAATTTCGCCCGGTTCGGTTTTTGCCGTCGCTTCGGGATGAAAGCCCCGGCAGAATACCTGGAAACCCAATGCTGCGATGTCTGCGCTATCCCGAATTGTACAATCGAAGACAGCGCCCAATATGCCCTTGGACTTGCATCCATCGGCCAATAAATCGCCGAACGGGCCAAACCGATCCGAACCGCCGCCATCCACGACCAAAACGTCTCCCGGCTGGGCCACATGCACCGCACGGTGAATGGCGCCGTTCTGCCCTGGCGTGATGCGCACAGTGCGCGCCGGCCCCGCAATCCGGGTTCCACGTATCAGCGGCTTGATCCGCGCGCTCATAGCTCGAACTCTGGTATCTGCGTTGCAAAAGTTGCCAGTTGGAAAAGTAACAAACGGAGTCATGAAGCTTTCTCTTGTTCGGCAATAAATTCTGCAAGCGCCGACCAAAGTGCAGGTGGATTTGAATACATGGGAAAGTGCGCAGAATGTGGAATTTCGATGACTTGAACACCGATATCAGGCAGGTGTTTCAGATAGGAAAGATGGCGGTTTTGTTCACCATAAACAAAGACCTTCGGACATGAGAGCCCCTTGAAGATGTCCATCAGAGGAGTGTTGTCAGACAAGTCGACCATCGACCTGAACACAGGCTCAATCGTTGAGGGTCTGACCTTGCTGTCCAGCGCTGCAACGTAGAGCGCCGATGAAAATTCCATTCGTTCACGCACACGTTCTTTAAAGCCTTCAAGAAAAACAACCGCATTGGCGGTTGGGAAGTCGACAATCTGGCGCGAAAGAAAGCAGTCTTCCGGCGCGACATTGCCTTCGATGTCAAAAAAGCTCAGGACCCTGTCCGGAAGTGCGCTGGCCAGCATTAGCCCGGTCAACCCGCCCATGGAGTGACCGGATAGATGGAACCGATCTAATCCCAGTGCATCAACCGCGGCAGTCGCGACTTCGACAAGGAACGGAATAGATAGCTCATCAGGCCTGCTGATATCCGACGCGCCACAGCCAGGTGCGTCCCAAAACACAAGATCCCGATCCAAGAAGTCTTGGCGAAAGGCAAGATCGGCGTAATCCTCTTTGGTCGACCCAAATCCATGAAGGCATACAATTGCCGGCTTTATGCCGTTTCGGCGGAGGCATGACAAACGAAGAGAAACTCCGCTGATCGTCAGCTCCAAAATATGAGAGTTCATGACGATGACCTTTGAGAAGAGCTTTCGTCTTTGATTCTCGAATTTTGTAGACGAAAAATCACCAAAAGTATAGTAATGTCGCATGATTGACGCAAAAGACCGTGAAATACTGTCCATCCTTCTTGAAAGCTCGGCCATACCAAAAGCTGAGATCGCGCGTCGTGTGGGTCTTGCACCCTCTGCGATCTCCGAAAGGGTTCGCCGTCTGGAATCCATGAACATCATTCAAGGCTACGAGGTCAGGATTGATCCGCGGGCGCTGGGAAAGCCGCTCTTGGCCTTTGTCTTTGTAACCGACGCCAAGCCGAGCCAGGGATTTGACACAGCCGCTGCCCTGTCGCAGGTGACTGGACTGGAAGAGCTGCACAAAATCGCCGGAGACGATTGCTATCTACTAAAGATACGCGCTTCTGGCACCGATGAATTGAACGATATTATTGAACAGCAGATCAATCCGGTTCAATCCGTCACACGAGTTCGTACCACAATTGCACTGAACTCAGTTGCTGAAAAACCATGTCTTTCTGGACACGATATACGCGCGTGAGGTTCCAGTCGAACTCAGCCAGTTGCCGAAATAAAACTACATTACTGCAAGAATGAATGGCGGCTTGAGACTCTGAGCGGTCAATCGCTGCGAGGCGACATGATTTGCGTCCACGAACGACTGGAATGCGGACGAAGCCAATTTTTGGTCCGGTCCAAGAAACTTGAGGTTCCGGCCCCAAAGCTAACATTCGTATACTTGTCGCAAGTCGATCTAAGTCGACATTCCCTCCGATCAGTTTTCTGTTTTAAAACAATGCTATTCAGCTTTGCTCGCTTCCTGTTTCATCTATCCCAGTTGCATGAGGGTTGGCATTCACCCCTGCCAACATCTTTATAACTTCGGCTTTCCAGCCCGCCTTGATCTTTAAAGCCAGTTGAGACGGTGGTCGGTGGTCTGGCTCAAGGAGCGCATATTCATATCTGAGCGGTTTTTTGAAGGGCACGAACGCGACTTTTCCGTTGGACAGGTTTAGTTCTCGTTCAGTCGCTACGGTCAAAGGATCCACGATCGAATAACACTGACCTGAGCTCACAAAGGGTATAAGGGGTAGAAAGTACTGACAGGTCACTGTTGGGTTGTAGTCAGCTGAAACATCTTGAAATTCTTGCCGAATTTTACGCTGGAACGGGTGCGTGGCATGCAATCCACCCATAGGCGCTCCGTCGAGATCGGAAATGGATATGGTCCCACGTGAAGCAAGTGGGCTGTCACGATCGACTGCACAAAAACAATCTGCCCGGATCAGTTCTGTTGAATACTGAGGCTCTTTCCCGGTTGAATGATCGAAGTCTGCAAAGCCGAAATCAATATTCTGCGTGCCTGCAAGCTCAATAATCTGAGGCGAACTGCGTGTAGACAATGTGATACGTATCTCGGGGTTTTCGCCGACTGATTGGCTGATAAAACGCGGGAACAAGAAAGCGGATGGACCCGGCATTGTAGCGATATTCAGACTGCCGGAATGCCCTTTAATCAACCCTTCCATTGTACTGGAAATCGTCGCGAGGCGGTCCAGAATACCTGTTGTTTCGGCCAAAAGGTAATGCGCTTCGGGAACCGGGACCAATCGCCGTCCCTTACGCTCGAACAGTGTCAGGCCAAGGGTCTTTTCAAGGTTCTTCAAGGCCAGACTGATCGCAGGCTGGGTGCGGTTCAGTTTCTTGGCGGTCTGAGAGATAGAGCCGGTCTCCATCACCTCGCGAAAAACGGTCAACTGCATAAGGTTCATGGTTAATCTATAAGCTAAACCTTAGTTTTATGAAATATAACAAATTTGTATTTATGAAAATTGCTACTACGCTTGCATGATCGAAATTCGGCCAAACCGAATCCGACGATCCAACAAGGGAGATGATGATGAAATTTGTGAAATGTTTGACGGGACTGGCCCTGGCAAGCGCACTTGCCGCCCCGGCACTGGCGCAGGACCCAACTTTTTTCCGCATTGGCACTGGCGGCGCAGGCGGAACTTACTTCCCCATTGGCGGCACCATCGCAAACGGAATCTCCGCCCCTCCGGGTTCGCGCCCCTGCGAAGAAGGCGGCCAGTGCGGTGTACCGGGGCTGATTGCTATCGCTCAATCCACCACTGCGTCGGTGTTCAACAACGCCGCCGTTCAGAACGGAGAGCTTGAGGCCGGTCTCGCCGCAGCCGATGTCACCCGCTCAATGTATCTAGGTGAGGGCAAGTTCGAGGGCAAACCTCACCCCAATCTTCGCATCGTGGCCAACCTGTTCCCCGAAGACCTGCACTTGGTTCTGCCTGCCAGTGAGACAATCAACGATCTGAGCGATCTGGAAGGCAAGCGCGTCGGCATCGCGCAAGCCGGTTCCGGTACACAGGTTGCCGTGCTGCAGATGCTGGATGCCTGGGGCGTCAACCGTGACAACATGGATGAGGCCGAGTTGAACAACAGCCAAAGCGCCGAGCGTCTGGCTGACGGTCAGCTTGACGCCTATTTCTACGCTGCAGGCTGGCCTGTTGCCGCGATGGTGCAGCTGTCGTCAACCAAGGGCATGAACCTGCATTCCTTCAGCGACGAAGACATGGCGAAGATCAACGAGATCATACCGGCGTACATCCCCTCGGCGATCCCGGGTGGCGTCTATGAAGGTATCGACGGCGAAACGAAGACCCCCGCGGTCAGCGCGATGCTGGTGGTGTCGTCGGAACTATCCGACGAACTGGTATATGGCCTGACCAAGGCGCTGTGGAACGACAACACCCGCAAGCTGCTGGACAATGGTCACGCCAAAGGCAAGCAGATCACTCCCGATACGGCGCTGGATGGTGTCGAGGCGCTGGGTGTACCTCTGCATCCGGGGGCCGAGAAATTCTATAAAGAAGCCGGTCTGCTTCAGTAATCGTACCTTACTGAGACCTGTCGTCGGTGCCCCTGTGCGGGGCACCGCACTCTGGAATTATGCGAAATCGGGGGGCCATCATGTCCGAGACCCAGAAACTTGATGACCACGAATTGACGGCCGAGGAACTGGCCGCCATCGAAGAACAGTACGACGAAGGCGCCGCCGTCCGGCAGGTCACGCCCACCGCGGGCAAGGTGCTGCGCGTTGTTGCCCTGATCCTTGCGTTTTACGAATTCTTCACAGCCGGTTTTGGCCTGCCCGCCGACCATTGGCACATGGGTATCTATCTGGCGCTGCTGTTTATTCTGGTCTACGCGACAATTCCGATAATCGGCTCCAAAAACCTCTATGCGCTCAAGGTCAGCCGGTTCCGTATCGGCAACATCCCTCTGTACGACTTGGTCTTTATGGCGCTGGGGATCATCGCAGCGCTGTATGTTGGGATCGCATGGCGCGGCATTCCGTTTCTGGGGATCGAGGAACAGACGTTCCGAATGGGCAACCCGAACACCTATGACGTGGTTTTGGGCGTAGTCATCATCCTGCTGGTTCTGGACATCGCACGCCGCACGCTGGGTTGGGTGCTGCCACTGATCATCTGTTTATTTATCTCATACGCCCTGTTGGGACCGTATTTCCCCGGCTTGCTGCAGCATCCCGGCGTGAATTTCAAAACTTTCGTATCGTCTATGTATTTCCCGCAGGAAGGCATCTATGGCGTCACACTCTGGGTCGTCTCGACCATCGTATTCCATTTCGTCCTGTTCGGCGTGATCGCGCAGCGCACCGGATTGGGGCAACTCTTCATCGACAACGCAACCATTTTGGCGGGCCGCTATACCGGCGGGCCCGCAAAAGTGTCGGTGGTATCCTCGGCGTTCTTCGGCACGATCTCGGGCTCTTCGGTGGCCAACACCGTCTCGACCGGCGCGCTGACTATTCCCAACATGAAGCGCCTTGGGTACCCCGGCCATTTTGCGGGCGGCGTCGAAGCCGCATCGTCAGCCGGAGGGCAAATCACGCCGCCGATCATGGGGGCAGCGGCCTTCATCATGGCCGAGTTCCTTGAGGTGCCCTACACTACCATCGTCATCGCCGCGATCTTCCCCGCGATCCTTCACTATGTCGGCGTCTTTGCCGTGGTGCATCTGATGGCACGCAAGCTGAACCTGCAAGGCTTGGCGAAAGAGCAACTGCCGCAACTCAAGGCCGTCTGGGCCGAAGGTTGGGCCAACATTGTACCTCTGATCGGTCTGCTGGTCGTGCTGTTCACAGGATATACGCCGTTCATGTCCGCCTTCTGCGGAATTTCTCTGGCAGTGATCGCAGGCATGTCGCGCATCAAACAACCACCCACGCTGATCTATGCCGCGGCGTTTCTGGCCTTCGTGCTGTGGAAATTTTCAGATGGCGGTTTCGATCTGACGATGACGGCGATCCTGTGTGCCTTGTCGGTGATCGCCACGCTGAACCCGCAGAAACGCATCGAAGTACCCGAGATGCTGCAAGCGGTTGAGTTGGGAGTGAAATACTCGCTAGCCGTAGGCGCCGCGGCTGCCGCCGTCGGCATTGTCGTCGGTGTCATCAACACAACCGGCATTGGCTTCCGTATCGGGTTCATGGTCACTCAAGGCGCAGGCAATCTGGCCGCTGACCTGTACAATATGATCTCGTTCGGCAGCTGGCAGTTGTTTGCGATGGAAGACCTGCAACTGTTCATCTCGCTGGTTTTCATTGCTATCGTTTGCATCCTGATGGGCGCAGGCATCCCAACCACTGCGCTTTACATCATGCTGGTCTCAGTCGCACAGCCCGCGCTGGCGCAGCTGGGTGTCCCGCCGATCGCAAGCCACCTGTTCGTACTCTACTACGGTGTGGTATCCGAGATCACGCCGCCCGTTTGCACCTCGGCCTATGCGGCGGCGGCCATAGCGAACTCCAACCCGTTCCGAACTGGTCTCTCTGCCTTTACCCTTGGGTTGGGCAAGGTGATCGCACCAATGGCCTTCGTTTATGCGCCGGTCCTATTGTTCGTGTCCTCAACCGGTTTCAACCTGTGGGAATTCACCTACACCGCCACCAGTTGTATCGCCGGGGTCATCGCGCTGTCCGCAGCTGTGGTCGGATACTGGCTGAAACCGCTGAACATCGCGTCGCGCATCCTGATGGCCATCGCGGGGGTGATCTTTGTTGCGCCGAGCCTGACGGCTGACCTGATTGCGCTTGCTGTCGCCTCGCCTGTCATTGTCAGCCAACTGATCGCGCGCAATCGCAGCCATTCCCCGGCCTGATACGATGACAGAGCAAGTGACCATCATCGGCGCAGGGATCGTCGGCATTTGTTGCGCGCTGTCGCTGCAGGAACGCGGCATACCGGTCCGTTTAATCGACCGGAGCGACCCCGGGCAGGAAACCTCGTTCGGCAATGCGGGGGTTGTGTCGCCCTGGTCGATTATTCCGCAGGCCGTTCCGGGCATTTGGAAGAAGTTGCCGCAGATGCTGTTGGACCCGAAAAGCGCGCTTTCGGTCCGGGCGTCCTTCTGGCCGAAGATGATCCCGTGGGGGCTGCGTTTTCTGGGAAAGTCCGGCGAAAAGACGGTTCGCGAAATCTCAGATGCGATGGAGATTTTGTGTCGTCCGTCCATTGATCTGTACCGTCGGCACCTGCAGGGCACGGGCCACGAAGCGCTGATCGTGGACAGTTACTACATCCACGCGTTCCGCAACCCTGAACAAGCCAACCTTGATGATCTTGGCTATCTGATCCGCCAGGAAAAAGGCGGTGAATTGGAGCGGGTCGACGGCGCTGAATTGCGGCGCTTGGAACCAGCTCTGTCAAAAGACCTCAAGGCAGCGATTGTGATCAAAGGTCAGGCCCGCGCAACGTCTCCCGGGCGTTTGGGCGCTGTATTGGCCGAAAAAGCACGTGCGCAAGGTGCTGAGTTTGTGCGGTCCGAAGTCACCAAGCTGAGCCACACCGAAGACGGCATTTGGCAGCTTGCCACGTCACATGACACGCTGCACGCGCGCAATGTTGTCCTCGCGGCCGGAGTGTGGTCTGCCGGCCTGCTCAAACCCCTTGGCATAACTGTGCCGTTGGTGGCCGAACGGGGTTACCACGTTGAATTCCCGGCCCCTTCGGCAGTGCTGAACAACTCGGTCATGGATGTGGACGCAAAGGTCGTCGCAAGTTCGATGCAGGGCGGCCTCAGGGTTGCCGGTACGGCGGAGTTTGGCAGTGTTGATGCCCCAGCAGATCCGCGCAAGAAAAAAATACTCACCGATCAGGCAAAATCTTTGGTGCCGGACCTCGATACTGGCGCGGCAAAGTTCTGGATGGGCCGACGCCCCTCTTTTCCCGATAGCCTGCCAGCGATTGGGCCGCTGAACGGAAAGGACGGGCTTTTTACCGCGTTCGGCCATTCTCATTACGGGCTGATGATGGCGCCAAAGACCGGAGAGCTTGTGGCAGATCTGGTGTCCGGACGCAGCCCGAATATCAACCTGGACCCGTTCTCGCTGGCCCGTTTCTAAATCCCCTATTCGAAAGGACCTGAGCACCATGCCAATTTACGAAGGTGGCCAAAACATCTGCGGGGCTTCGATCGGGGTTTTGTGCCTTGAAAGCTATTTCCCCAAACCGCCCGGGCACATCAAGAATCCGTCCAGCCTTCCGTTTCCCGTTCTTTACGAAATGATCGAGGGCATCACCGTACCGACCCTGCTAAACAACCCGACACCCGAGCTATTGGCACCCTTTATCAAGGGCGCGCAACGGCTTGAGGCCGAGGGCGTTCGGGCAATCACGGGAAGCTGCGGATTTCTGGCTTTGTTTCAAAAGGAGCTGGCTGCGTCTGTTTCCGTACCCGTCTTTGCATCCAGCTTGATACAGGTGCCTTTGGCCTTTCACATGACCGGGGCGAATGCGCCGGTGGGCGTGTTGACCGCGGATGCGTCTGCTCTGACGCCGAAGCATTTCGAAGGTGTCGGCGCTGCGGGCATTCCCGTCGCGGTACAAGGGCTAGAGGACACCAGCGAATTCGCTGAGGTGATCCTGCGAAACACGCGCACCCGTATGGACACCGATCTCATTGAGGCTGAAGTCCTTGAGGCGGCGCGGCTACTTAAACGCCAAGCGCCGGACATGCGGTCGCTTGTGTTGGAGTGTACCGATCTGCCGCCTTATGCGGCGCGCCTTCAGGACGAGTTGCAACTTCCCGTCTTCGATTTGACGACACTGGCGCAGATGGCGCATACCGTTGCGACGCGCAATTCCTATGTTGGCATCATGCCTTGGACCTAAAGCAACAGCATTATCTCGCGGGACTTGGAGGATTTTAGTGTCCGTCGACCTAACCATCCTGATGGTTGCCATCGGCCTCGGCGCAATGCTGCAGGTCGGCGTCGGCATCGGGTTTAGCATCCTTGCCGGACCGCCTATGATGATCTTGCTTGGTACATCAACGGCTGTTCCAATGCTGCTGCTTTTGAATACGGTCGTTTCAGCGGTCGCGACAGACCGACAGGTGCTGAAGGCCGACCGACAGACCATTCGAACGGCAATCATCGGATGCCTCATCGGAGTGGTCGCGGGCCTTGTCGTATACCCTTGGCTGAGCGAGGCGTTTGTCCTTGCCCTAACCGCCAGCCTGTTGCTGATCGGGCTTGTGACAACCTTGCTGCCCTTACGTCGCTCAATTGGAACAGCAGGGTTTTCGACCGTTTCCGGCTTGTCTGGGCTGGCGACTGTTTGGGCAGCGACGCCCGGCCCGCTAATGGTTTTCGGATTGATTGCGAAAGGCCGCCCTGCCAAAGAAGTTGCCAAGTTGGTTCAACCCATTGCGCTGGTGGCATACGGCGTCGCATTCCTGTTGCATAGCCTGTCCGAGACTCAAGCCTTCGCTTATGGCCCGCAGCTATGGGGCTTCGTAGCGCTCACATTGCTCGGCAGTTTTTTTGGTCGTGCAATAGGGCCACATTTACCGCAGACCTTGGTCACAACCGCTATCCGCGTGGTATCTCTGATAGCCTGTGGCGTTCTCTTTCATCGCGCATTCGCGATCGCGTAAACTCGAAGGGCAGACGATGACACAAGACAACAAACTGGACAGATTTCCTCGCGCCCAATTCATGTCAGGCCCAACCCCATTGGAGCGGTTGGACAGGTTGTCTTCGGAATTGGGCATCGACCTCTGGCTGAAACGCGATGACCTAACCGGGCTTGGGTTTGGCGGAAACAAAACGAGGCAGCTTGAGTTCTATTTCGGTGATGCCCTTCAGAAAGGTGCGGATACCATTCTGATCACCGGCGCAGTTCAGTCAAACTTTGTTCGGTCTGCGGCAGCCGCCGCAGCAAAATTGGGCATGCAATCCGTTCTTCAACTGGAAGAGCGTGTGTCAGATATGGGCGAGGCGTATTACAGCTCTGGGAATGTGTTGTTGGCACAAATTCTGGGTGCCGAACGCATGACCTACCCCGAAGGCGAGGACGAAGCCGGAGCAGATGCTGCGTTACACGCGCGTGCCGACGAGTTGAAGGCGCAAGGGCGCAAACCTTATGTCATTCATCTGGGACTAAACCACCCGCCTTTGGGTGCTTTGGGCTACGTCGTCGCCGGACGAGAATTGTGTCACCAGATGCCTGATGTCGATGCGGTTGTCGTACCCTCAGGTAGTGGAGCCACACATGGAGGCTTGTTGACTGGAGTAGCCTTGGAAGAAAACACCGCTTCTGTGTTTGGCGTTTGCGTACGCCGGGATCGCGAAAAGCAAATGGCCCGCATGAAAACCGTTCTCCAGAAACTGGCGGATTTGTTGTATATCGACGCAGCACCGTTGCATGACAGGCTAAACGTCATGGACGAAGCGCTGCCTCCTGGCTACGGGAAACTCAGTGGAGGCACTCGGGCTGCATTGGACAAGATGGCTCGTACCGAAGGAATATTCCTTGATCCCGTCTATACTGCGAAAACCTTCGCAGGGTTGTTGCATTTGGTCAGCGAAGGAAAAATCCAAGCCGGCCAGAAAGTTGTCATGGTGCACACGGGTGGGTTGCCTGCACTCTTTGGGTACCAAAACGAGTTGGTAGACAACCTTTCCTAGCTCCACCCAAACCACCATGAAATTCACTAACAGGAACTACTCGAAACATGACCATTACCAGGATCGAAACCGGCCAACGCATGAGCCGGATCGTCAAACACAACGGCGTTGCCTATCTTTGCGGCCAGACATCGGACGCATCTACTGTGGCTGAGCAAACACGAGACATCTTAGCTAAGGTTGAAGACCTTTTGAAAAAAGCCGGTAGCGACAAGACCCGTATTCTGAAATGCGAAATATGGCTTGCTGACATGGCAGATTTTGCCGAGATGAATGCCGTTTGGGACGCTTGGGCACCAGAAAGTCACGCTCCGGCCCGCGCCTGCGGTGAGTCCAAACTTGCCCGCAGTGTTTTGAAGGTTGAAATGATTGTGACCGCAGCCTGTGACTGAACCGCTGTCGGGAGTTTTCGAAAAATCGGCGAAGCGGTATTCTAAGTATAGCAGGCATAGGTCCTCAGTTAATGCGCCGTTTCTCGCAAAAAAGTGCTACCTTTTCCTAGGTTGCGGTCCCATTGGCACCTCTAACGAGCGAGATACTCACGTTGAACTTGAAAAAAGAGCGGCCGTTCATTCTGCGCGCCTGATCTGCAATCTCGATCTTAAGCGGCGGCCCAAGTGAAAAACGAACCGGTCGGGAGCAAACGAAGCAGACCTCAGAATTACATTGCGCCACATTCCTTCAACACGATTTCGACTAGTTCTTGAACCGACGCCTTCGGTAACTCAATTCTGATGTAGCCGAGCGCGCAAGGCTCCCTCGATGCGGAGGTCTGGGGCGCGACACTTCGACTCAGATCGCGTTGGGCGACGAGTTCTAACCAAGTCGAGAAATGCAAACTCCCGCAATGGGGCAGAATATCGAGCTGACGGCATTCCTTCCCAAAAAAATTGGCTTCATGAGAAAAGTGGCGGAGATGAAGTCAGTGTAGCTAAATCTGCAAGATGCTGTTAAATATATATTAAATTTGGACGCAAATGAGTTATACGCCATAAATACCACACGAAGCTCGATTTCAAGCGAGGCATAGCGAACAGTGTCACATGACGGGCTGTTGGAAAGAACACTGTGGCAGTCAATCAAGCAGAGTGCACCAAACAACCGCTTTGAGCCCCTGTCGGCCATTGGTTGCACTTCGGCCTTTTGTTCACGCAACAGATCGCAAACATCGCATTTCAGACATTCACAGCCCGGCGCCTGATGACTTCGACGCAAGAGCCCCATAGTGCGATTGCTTGAAAGGTCTCATCACGACCAAACAGCTTCGCGGAAACTCTGACTTGTTTTCAACAAACTACTCGCGCAACATCTATGAACGTCCGGAACCAATTGGGAGGTTGGCATGGCGGAGCTACGCGAAATTGGTAAGACAGGGATACGGGTTCCTCGCGTCGGGTTTGGATCGACAGGGTTGGGAAGTATTCCGGAAATCTATGGGTATGAAGTTGAGGAAGACCGCGCGATTGATACAATTCGGGCAATTCTTTCGCAGCGAAATGCGTTCCTGGACACATCCCGTTGCTATGCCATGGGGCGAAGTGAAGAGCGCATAGGAAAAGTCATTCGTGAGCTTGGCGGTTGGCCGGAAGGGCGGGTGCTTTCCACCAAAGTCGACCGGGATATGGAAACCGGTGCCTTTGATGCTTCTCAGGCACGTAGGTCATTCGAGGAAAGTCTTTCGGCCCTAAGCGTCGACAGCGTGGACATACTCCACGTGCATGATGTCGAATATGCAAATGATCTATCCGAGGTAAAAGGACCAGGTGGCGCGATTGAAGAGTTGTTCCGTATCAAGGAGGAAGGTCTGGCAAAGGCGGTCGGAATCGCAGCGGGACGTATCGACTTGATTATGCCAATTTTAGAGGGTTGGGATTTTGACGTGGTCCTGACACACAACCGGTATACGCTGGTAAACGACAACGCGGCACCTCTGATAGAACTCGCGAAATCGCGAGGCGTTTCGATATTGAACGCAGCACCTTATTCCGGAGGTGCACTTGCCCGAGGAAGCGCGATCCATCGCTTTTTTGTCTATCGTCCTGCAGATGATGAAGTACTTGCGCCAATACGTGCTGTTGAAGAGGTATGCGGGCACTACGATGTCCCAGTCGGGGCGGTCGCGTTGCAACACTCTTTGAAAAATGACGACATCATTTCGACCGTTTGCGGAGTGACATGGCCTCAGCATGTTCAACAGGCGATGGAATGGGCAGAGTGGTCCATCCCTGATGGTGTTTGGGAAGAACTAGCCCAGCTCGGGATATCTTCGGAGGACCCAGAGGCATAAAGTGAAATCCCAAAGGGGCAGTATAGCAAACAATGCGGAAGATCATTCGAGACTTGATATGGTGCTTAGGCCGATTTTCGAAAAGGAAACAGTGTCCTAAGTACCTGCCAGTCTCGGCAAGGCTAAAAATCAAAGGGATCAATATGATTGCACTACTATTTGCGTTGTTCACATGCGCCTTGGGGCTTGCTTACTATAATCTCGTCCGACTTTCATACGCCCTCTTCGTTGTCACGCTTTTGGCGAGCGTTTATTGGCTTAAATTTCATGCAACAACGCCGCTTTCAATCCAACTGTGAGATCGTTCCATGTCACCTGAATTCGCTCGAAACATGAACGCGCTTGGTGCCCTGGCTGTCTCCCTAGTGTTGGTTCTTGCATTCTATTTTCAGCTTGTTCTCTACGAACTACCCTGTCCGCTATGTCTATTGCAGCGTGTCGGTTTCGTGGCCGTGGGGTTTGGGCTCGGGCTGAATCTCTTGTGGGGCACGCGTGCAAGAAACTACGGAATCGTCCTTGTGGCAGCAATATTTGGCATCAGCGTTTCGATCCGCCAAATCCTACTACACATAGTGCCCGGCACCGGGCACTATGGGTCTCCGGTTCTCGGTCTGCATTTTTACACTTGGGCCGGCATAGCCTTCGGATTGATAATACTCGGGACCGCAGTGATGCTTGTCTTTGAAAAGCAATATGATCTTGCTGCGGACGTTAGGGCATCGGAACGGTTCGGTGGAAGCAAGTTGGCCAAAACCGCGTTCATGTTGATCTTAGTTTTGGCAACTGCCAACGTAGGCTCAGCCCTACTGGAGTGTGGACCGGGTATTTGCGACGATCCGCCAACAGATTACAAGTTTTTGGATAGGCTTGAGGAAGCCGGTGAAACTTAGGCCGAGAAGAGATCTTGTGCGCAGTTTTTCCGGTATTTTGCCTCCTAAAATCAAATAGGAAATACAAAGGCGACCTCTCGCTAAAATTATGATCGCAAGCAATTACCAACAAGGAAGCTAAAAACTGTTAACCAACTAGATGGCCATGTTTAATGCAGTTGACTGCTTTGGGCTCGAAACAGACGCCCAACGGCATCGGTCGGATGGCTGGTGCTAGGTTTAATCGGGAACTCCTCAAACGGGTCTGAAACCTCGCGTGGGTTTCGTCCGACAAACTCGAACCAGTCTCAGTGTGCCGCGGAAACCGCGAACCTATCCGGAACAATTTTGACGCCACTCGGCAAGAGCGGCAGTGCGTGTCGGCTTGAAGGTGTCCCGGCTGGTGAGCGATCGTTCCTGGTTGAAGTGATTGTAGGCGGAGGAATGGACAGACGCGAATTTCTGTAAACTTCGCAAGCGCCTGGAACGATGCATCGCGCGTTCGCGTCGTCGAAAAGGAGGGTACGAATTCTCGACGCGGTTGTTGAGCCTCCTGCCCGTCTGTTGTTTTTCGAGCGCGCCCATTTCTCTGAGCGCTGCTTTGTAGGATGCAAAACGGTCGGTCACGATCCCATCGACACAACCATGGCGTTTTATCAATTTCCTGAGGAATTTCAATGCCGCTTGCTTGTTTCGACGTTTGGCAACGATTGCTTCCAGCACTTCGCTCTCATGATCAACGGCCAGCCAGAGGTAGTGTCTCTTGCCATTCACCTTCACAAAAACCTCGTCCGCGTGCCACTTCCATTTGGAGAATGCGCGCAGCTGCTGAACACGCTTCCGTCTGATCTCGACAGCAAACATCGGGCCAAACCTGTTCCACCAATAGCGGACAGTTTCGTGACTCACGTCGATGCCTCGCTCATGCAGCAGATCTTCGACACTACGTAGCGAGAGCGGGAAACAGATGTACAGCTTCACAGCAAAGCGGATGATCTCGGGACTGATTTTGAAGTACTTGAATGGCGATTGTTTAATCATGCGCGAAGGCTACGAGAGCACCCTGCCCCGCTTAAGCAAAGTTCTTCTAACACGATCATCTTAAATACGAGCGTGCCGCAGCAGGATGATGACAGCGCTCAAAACGGTTGGCTGACCACCCGCACCCTGAACCTTTGGCAAGTTTATGTGGTCGCGCGTGGTACAAAAAACCACCCGAAGTTTGCTGATCAGACAAAAAAGTGTCCGCTTGGATCCAAGCGGACACTTCTTCAGTTCTTTTGGGACCTTACGCGATTGTGTCGTACGCGCTTGGGGCGAAAATGAAGTCGGTTTCATCCAGATCTAGGTTAAAGGCCTGCACGTAGATGCTCTGTTCTTCGCCAAGGTGAATTGTAGCACCGAACAGGGATGTTTCGATCATATCGGATAGTTCGTCGAAGCCCGATATCCCGGCACCGGACAGATCGATTGTGTCCTGTCCTTGCTGGAACCTGAGAATTTTGTCATGCCCATCGCCCAAGTTGAAGATGAACGTGTCTGCTCCAAGACCGCCAGCCAACAGGTCATTGTCGGCCCCGCCGGTGATCATGTCATCGCCCCTGCCGCCGCTTAGGTAGTCGGCTCCCTCGTCGCCGTAGAGGCTGTCATCGCCGCGCCCTCCAAAGACCTTGTCTTTCCCAAGACCCCCAAAGCCGACATCGTCACCGCGGCCCAGCAGGATCTTGTCATTTCCTCCATTTCCGTCGACGAAATCATTGTCACGTCCGGTCCGAACGTAGTCTGACTGATCGCCTTTGATCACGAAATCAACGTCATTTGAGCCGTCGGATTGCAGCAAGTCTGCAGGTAGAAGAACTCCGTCCAGCACATGTGCAACACCGTTGCTAGCCGGAACGTCCGTCGCGATCAGATTCGGATCCGCGATGTCGGGATCCGCATCCACCAGCGTCGTGCCATCGACGCCAAGCGTGGCGCCATCCAGCAAGGTCTGGATCGAGGTTGCGTTCAGCACCTCATCTGAGCCCAATTCGCCGGGGGCCACGTGGTATTGCAGAACACTCTGCAAGAGTCCGATGGGATCGCCTCCGTTCAGAAGTGCAAGAGCTTCTACCAGGTAGTCGAACGCGCCTGCTTCATCCCCTCCCTCAAAGCCCAACGCCTGACTTAGCGCGACGAAGGCGGCATCGTTCGGAGCGAAAACAGTGAGGCTGGCATCAGGATCGTCAAGAGCTTCGACCAGGCCTGCAGCCTGAACCGCATTGAACAGGATGTCGAAATCTGTCGCATCGTCGTCGAAGACACCGCCACTTGCCGCAACGATTCCAGCAAGGGTCGGATCGGTGGGCTCGACAGGCTCATTGCCCGGGATGTCGATGGGCAGCAGGACGCGGTCGATGACCTGAATGGTGCCGTTCGAGGCCGCGATGTCCGGTCCAACGATGTTGGGGTTGTCGATATCGGGTTCATTGTCGACCAGCTCAGTACCTTCCGAGCCGAAAGTCGCGCCGTCCAGCAGGGTCGTGACTTGATCCGCCGCATCGACCTCAGCCGCCGTTTTGGCACCGGGAGACACGTGGTAGGACAGGATGTTCTGCAACAGCGGGATCGGGTCTCCGTCCGGGGCAAGATCGGTCAGTGCGCCGGCGATGAAGCCGAAGACAGCGCCTTCGTCGGCTGTGTCTCCGTCAAAGCCCAGATCGACGGCCAGTTGCGTGAAGGCCGCATCGGTCGGAGCAAAGACGGTTATATCGTCGGCGTCCCGCACGAGACCGTCCAGACCGGCCGTTTGCAGGGCCATCACAAGAATGTTGAAGTCATCCGACCCGGCCGCGATGTCCACGATGTTGGGCTCATTGCCCGGGATGTCGATGGGCAGCAGGACGCGGTCGATGACCTGAATGGTGCCGTTCGAGGCCGCGATGTCCGGTCCGACGATGTTGGGGTTGTCGATATCGGGTTCATTGTCGACCAGCTCAGTACCTTCCGAGCCGAAAGTCGCACCGTCCAGCAGGGTCGTGACCTGATCCGCCGCATCGACCTCGGCCGCCGTTTTGGCACCGGGAGAGACGTGGTATGACAGGATGTTCTGCAACAGCGGGATCGGGTCTCCGTCCGGGGCAAGATCGGTCAGCGCGCCGGCGATGAAGCCGAAGACAGCGCCTTCGTCGGCTGTGTCTCCGTCAAAGCCCAGATCGACGGCCAGTTGCGTGAAGGCCGCATCGG